>NC_011894.1:4920000-5283333 GCF_000022085.1 Methylobacterium nodulans ORS 2060 | reverse complement strand
CCGCAATGATCCTCGGCAGGCGCGGGTTGTCGCGCTTCACCTCGGCGGGCGGTGCCCAGGCCGGCTGGACGTACTTGCCCTCGATATGGGCGAGCCCCGTCCACTGCTTGCCGAGCTTGCCCACCGCGATCGGATAGCGGATCGCCGTACCGTCCCCGTTCACGAAGTAGAGCCGGCGTTCGCCCGTGCGCACCACGATGCTGCCGGGCGAGACGCCGGGATCGAAGGCGACGATCTCGCGCGCCGATGCCGGGCCACACGCCACCATCGCCGCGACGGCCAGCGCCGCGGCCCCACCACTCTGCTTGATCATCCCTGCGGTCCTCGAACGTGACCTTTGAAGCGGGACGATAATTCGCGGCGATTTCTGTCGTTCCGGTTGGCGAAGATGCTTGCTCGACCGTGAATGGCGGCCTCGTCCGGGCGAGGCTTAACGCTTGGCTTCGGGAATCGCGCGACTGCGCATTGACATGCGAACAAAGTGTGAACAAATCTCGGATCGCACAGGGAGATCCGAACGCATGGCGACCTACCGGTTCCACTGCACGAACGGACTGGAATGCCTTCTCGACGCGGAGGGCCAGCGCGTCCGGCCGGGCGAGTCGATCCGCCGGCGGGCTGCGCAGGTGGCCGAGGGCGTGCGGCGGCGCTTCGGCGGCGACTGGTCCGACTGGAGCGTCACGGTGCACGACCTGGAGGGGCGGCAGGTGCTCCTGCTGCCGTTCGGGGCGGAGGCGGCCGGGATGGCGCTCGCGGCGTGACGCCGGTCTTCAGGCCGAACGCCGCAGCGGATAGGCCGGCATGGCGATCGGCGCCGGCGGCTGCTCCTGCGCCACGATCACCTCCGGAACGCCGGCTTCCTCGGCGAGATCGTAGAGCGCCACCAGGTTCGCATCGTCCGGCGCGGCATCCGAGGCGATGACCACCGCATCCATCCAGCTCGACGTGGCGGCGATCAGCGGTCGCATCGCCCCGGTGCTTCCGTCGTTCACGGCGCAGAGGATCCAGTCATAGGCCTGCCCGAGGGCGTCGAGGGCGATGCCGAGGCCCTGTCGCTCCTCGATCAATAGGCCGATTTCACTGACGCCGCGATCGATGACGTGCAGGCGCGAGCCGGGGTCGCGCCGGATGGCCTCTCCGAAGGCTGCCTCGCCGGCGACGATGTCGGTGAGGCCCGGGTGCTTGGCCGCGCCCGCCACTTCCATGCGGACCATCACGGCGCGGGACGAGCGGGCGAGCGAGCGGCCGAGTGCCGTCGCGAGCGCCTCGAAATCCTCCTCGGACCCGGTGCCGACCACGAGCACCCGGCGGCCGCCGCCGGCGGTCTCGACGGTGCCGAGCCGGGCCACCAGGGCGTCGAAGTCGAATCGCTCCGTGCCGGGATCGATCGTCCGCCTGGGCGCCGGCGATCCGGGCTTCGCCAGGGACGCGTCCGCGGAGCCGCCTGGCGCGGTGGTCCGGCCGAAGGGAGCGGGCGGATGGACGGTGGTGCGCGCAAGTCCCGGGCCGTCCGTCCGGCCCGCGGGGGGCGGGATGTCCGTCGGGCCTGCGGCGCTGCGGGGCGGCGGGCTGCCGCGCCGGCGCTGGTCGTCGGGATCGGCCGCGATCAGGCTGCGCGCCACCACGGCACCGGCGGCGAGCAGGAAGGCCACCACGGTGGTGAAGCCGACGATCGGCAGCTTCTTGGGGAAGGACGGCGTGTCCGGCACGATCGCCCGCGAGACCACGCGGGCATCCGCCGGCGCGGCGCTCTCAGCGTCGCGGGCCGCGGCCTCGCGATAGCGGGCCAGATAGGATTCGAGCTGCTCGCGCTGGACCTTCGCCTCCCGCTCCAGGGCGCGCAGCTGCACCTCGCTGGTATTGCCCTTGGCGACGACGTCGCGCTGGGATTCGACCGCGGCCTGGAGGGTCTCGACGCGGCTCCCGGCGATGCGGGCATCGTTCTCCAGGGTGCGGACGGTGCGGTCGGCGGCGGCGCGGATCTGCCCTTCGAGGTCGGCGAGCTGCGCGTTCAGCTCCTTGATGCGGGGATGCTGCGGCAGCAGGGTGCGGCTCTCCAGCGCGAGCTGTGCGCGCAGGGTGATGCGCTGCTCGACGAGCCGGCGGATCAGCTCGTTGTTGGCGACGTCCGGGATCTCGAAGGCCCGTCCGTCCCGCAGCATGTCCTTGATCAGCTTGGCCTTGGCGGCGGCGTCGGCCTGGGCGGCGCGCGCCTGGGTGAGCTGCGTCGACAGCTCGGTGAGCTGCTGGGTGCCGATCGGCTGGGTCCCGGCGGTGCCGGCGGCCCCGCCGATCAGGCCGTTCCTGGCGCGAAACGCCTCGACCTTCGCTTCCGCCTCGGCCACCCGGCTGCGCAGGGTGTCGATGTTCGAGCCGAGCCAGGTCGAGGCGAAGCGGGCCGTGTCGACCTTCGCGGCGGCGAGCGAGGCGAGGTAGAGTTCGGCGATGGTGTTGGCGCCGCGGGCGGAGAGCTCGGGGTCGCGGGAGCGGAACTCAATCGTGAGGATGCGCGACTTGCCCGCCGGATAGACGAGCAGGCGGTTGAAATAGGTCTCGAGGATCCGGTCCTCCGGATCGCGGTCGAGGGGATTGGGCAGGAGGCTCAGCATGACGAGGGCCCGCTGGACCGGGCCGACCCCCTCCACCATCGGGTCGAACTCGCGGTTGCCGACGAGGCCAAGGCGCTTGATCGCCTCCCGGGCGATGTCGCGGGACATCACCACCTGCACCTGGCTCGCCACCGCCTGCTCGTCGATGGGCTGGGGCACGTCGCCCCGCTCCTGCTGCGGCCGCGTCAGCGCGCTGTCGCGGCTCTCCAGCAGGAGCTTCGCCTCTCCGGTGTAGCGCGGAGGCACGATCTGCACGAAGGCGAGCGAGAGGGCGAAGGCGGCGAGCGTCGGGAGCAGGATCGCGAGCCAGTGCCGCCGCAGCAGGCGGCTGAGATCGCCGAGCGCCACGCCCTCGTCCCTCGGTGTCTCGCGGCTGCCGGGCCGGCCGGCGCGGCCGGGCAGCGCGCCGCCCGCAAGCAATCTCGGGGCAACGGGAGAGACGCGGAACATGCGGGCCGTCTGCAGTTGAGAGGAGCCGAGGACCATCGGAGCGGTCCGGCCCCGATCACACCTGATTAAGGTTGCCGGCCGGTAAAGATCCGCCGCGTCGCCTCGACCCCAAGGCGGACAAGTCGAGTATCCGGGTGAGCTTTCATTAACCATGCCGGCCTAAACCGGGCGCATCGGACGCATTTGGCCGAAAGCGATGAATCGACGCGTTCTCCTGACCGGTCTCGCCGCCACGCTGGCGCTCGGCGGCTGCATGCATCCCGGATATCGGACCGAGTATCTCGACGCGGCCGTCACCGGCTCGACCGGGGCGCAATACGCTCTCGCGGCCGGCGACAGGCTGCGGGTGATCGTCTTCGGGCAGGACAATCTCTCCAACCTCTACACGGTCGATGGAGGCGGGCGGATCATCATGCCGCTGATCGGGCCCGTGCCGGTGGGCGGGGGGACCACGCTGCAGGCGGCGCGGGCCATCGAGGCGCGCCTGCGCGACGGTTTCGTGCGCGAGCCGCACGTGACCGTCGAGATCGACCTCTACCGGCCCTTCTTCATTCTGGGCGAGGTCACGACCTCGGGGCAGTACCCCTACGTGAACGGCATGACGGTGGAGACCGCGGTGGCGATCGCGGCGGGGTTCGCGCCCCGGGCGGCCCGCGACCATGCGGTGCTGACCCGCCAGACCCGCGACGGCCTCGTCTCGGGGATCGTGCCGATGACCTATCCGGTGCGTCCCGGAGACACCATCCTCATCAAGGAGCGGTGGTTCTGACGGCCGGGCGTTTTTCGTCACGCGCCCTTAACCACCGTTCAAGGCGGCCGGACCGGAGCGGCCGCGTTTAACCCGCCGGCTACGACAGCGGCCCGAGAACGGGGCCGCGCGGGGTCCGGATGCGACCCGCCCGTTCCCGGGGGAGCGGCCACCCCGCTTCTCGTTCGCCGTCCGGGAGAGGATCGTGGCCGCGCCCCAACTCCGTTCCATCGATCCATCGCCGGGCCCCGTCCCGCCGCAGGTCGCGCCCGCGCCGCGGGAGCGCATCCTCCATGTCTTCCGGGCCCCGGTCGGCGGCCTGTTTCGCCATGTGCTGGATGTCGCCCGCCTGCAGGTCGCGGCGGGACACGCGGTCGGCATCTTCTGCGATTCCAGCACGGGCGGCACCCGGGCCGAGGCCGTGCTCGCCGAACTCGTGCCGCGGCTTGCGCTCGGCCTGACCCGCGTGCCGATGCGGCGCAATCCGCACCCGCTCGACCTTGCGGCGCTCGCCCGCCTGCACCGCGTCGTCGGCCGGACTGCCCCGACCGTCCTGCATGGGCACGGATCGAAGGGCGGGCTGTTCGCGCGGCTCGTCGCGAGGCCCGCCGGCGTGCCGGACGCGATTCGCGCCTACACGCCCCATGGCGGCAGCTTCAACTACCGTCCGGGCACGGTGCTTCACGGCCTCTACATGACGGCCGAGGCGATGCTGACCCGGCGCACCGACGTGTTCCTGTTCGAGAGTGCCTATATTGCGGGGCGCTACCGCGAATATGTCGGCGAGGCCGACCGGCTGGTCCGGATCGTCCCGAACGGCATCGACGCCGCCGAGTTTGCGCCGATCGCGCCGGCGCCCGAGCGGCACGACCTCGTCTATATCGGGGAATTGCGGGAGGCGAAGGGCGTGACGGTGCTGTTCGACGCCCTCGCGCGCATCCGGCACGGGCCTGGCCGCCGCCTCACCCTGCTGGTCGTCGGCTCGGGCCCCGACGAGGCGGATCTTAGGGAGCGCGCCGAGCGTCTCTCCCTCGGCGACGTGATCCGGTTCGAGCCGCCCCAGCCGATCCGGGACGCCCTCTGCCGCGGCACGGTGATGGTCGTGCCCTCCTTCGCGGAATCGCTTCCCTACGTGGTCCTGGAGGCTGCGGCGGCGGCTCAGCCCCTCGTCGCGACGGGTGTCGGCGGCATCCCGGAGATCTTCGGCCCTGCTGCGGGCGCGCTGGTGCCGCCGCGCGACGTGGAGGCGCTGGCTCGGGCCCTCCTGCGCAAGCTCGACCAGTCCGAGGAGGAGCGCCGGAACGAGGCCGCGGGGCTGAGCGCCTTCATCCGCAGCCGCTTCTCGATGCAGCGCATGGCCGATGGCGTGGCCGCCGGCTACGGCGCCGCCCGCGAGACGCGGCGCGCTTCCCTCGGCCGCGCTCCGGCTCCCGACACCGCGGCAGCGCCGCGTTAAGGCTTCCGTGAGGGCTCGCCGCACATAAATCCCGCCGGGCATCGCCCCTCGGCCGTCATCCGCCGCCGCGCCGGCCGCCCGGCCACGACCGGGTCGCCCGCCGGCGGGGTGCCGGCCCGCCGACGGCGCCCGCCCGACCGCCAGCCTGCGCGCGTGCCCCGGAGCCGTCGAACCGCGGCCGCATTGCGCCCGATCGCCCCGCGGGACGGGGCGCCGCGTAGCCGGAAGACGCGACATGACTGCGTTCAACGTTCGCGACATCCTGAAAACGGCCGCAGCCCAGCCGGCGCAGGCAGGCCCGCGGGCGGCGATGCCCCCGGCCGAGAACCTCGTTCCGCCCCGGAGTGGAGGCCCGCTGTCGCCGATCGTGCTCACCGGCTGCGTCCGCGCCGGGGAGTTCGCCCTCATCGCGGTCACCGGCATCCTGGTGCAGCTCGTCCTGCTGCGCGGGATCATCCCCCTGCATGCGGGGTATCTCGCGGCGATCTTCGGGCTTGCGGGGCTCAACGTGGCGGTACTGCAGGCCGCCGGCACCTACGGCATCCGCGCCTTCCGGGCCTTCTTCTCGGTGGGCTTGCGGGTGGTGCTCGGATGGTCGCTGGTCGTCCTGCTCGCAGCGACCGTGCTGTTCTTCGCCAAGCTCGGCGATCACTATTCCCGCCTGTGGCTCGGCGTGTTCTTCGTCGTGGGACTGGTGCTCCTGCTCGCCGGGCGGCTCATCCTGTCGGTCATCGTGACCGCGCAGATGCGGCGCGGCCGCTTCGACCGCCGCACCGCGATCGTGGGCGGGGGCGAGCCTGCCGAGGCGCTGATCGAGGCGCTCGAATGGCAGCCGGATTCGGGGATCCGCATCGTCGGCGTGTTCGACGACCGCTCGGACGGGCGCTCCTCGGATGTGGTCGCGGGATATCCGAAGCTCGGCACCGTGAGCGATCTCGTGATCTACGCGCGCAACACGCGGCTCGACCTCATCGTCTTCACCCTGCCGATCTCGGCCGAGGCCCGCATCCTGCAGATGCTGTCGAAGCTCTGGGTGCTGCCCATCGACATCCGCCTCTCGGCGCATGCGAGCAAGCTCAGGCTGCGCCCGCGCAGCTACTCCTATCTCGGCTCCGTGCCGGTGCTCGACCTGTTCGACAAGCCCATCGCCGACTGGGACGTGGTGGTGAAGACCCTGTTCGACCGCGTCGTCGGTGGCCTTCTTCTGATCGCCTTCGCGCCCGTGATGCTGGCGGTCGCGCTCGCCGTGAGGCTGACCTCGCGGGGACCGGTCCTCTTCCGGCAGAAGCGCTACGGCTTCAACAACGAGCTGATCGAGGTCTACAAGTTCCGGTCGATGTATGTCGACCAGAGCGACGCGGGCGCGGCCAGGCTGGTCACGAAGAACGATCCGCGGGTGACGCCGGTCGGGCGCTTCATCCGCAAGACCTCCCTCGACGAGCTGCCGCAGCTGTTCAACGTGCTGAAGGGCGACCTGTCGCTGGTGGGGCCGCGGCCGCACGCGCTCCAGGCCAAGGCCGCCAACACCCTGTACGATCAGGTCGTCGACGGCTATTTCGCCCGCCACAAGGTCAAGCCGGGTCTCACCGGCTGGGCCCAGATCAACGGCTGGCGCGGCGAGACCGACACCAGCGAGAAGATCCAGCGCCGTGTCGAGCACGACCTCTACTACATCGAGAACTGGTCGGTGTTCTTCGACCTGCAGATCCTGGCGATGACGCCCTTCGCGCTGCTGAAGACCGAGAACGCCTATTGAGGAAGGCCGCCCTCCCGCCAGGGGAGGGCGGTTTCGGCCGCGTCAATGGGCGTGAGCGGCGGCGGCGCCGATGCCGGTCTCGGAGCGGACATACTGCGCCTCGAAGCTGTCGCGCTCCCGGCGCGCCCGGGCGCTGGCATCGAGCGACGACACCGCCCAGATCGCCAGGAAGGCCACGGGCATCGAGAACAGCGCCGGGTTGTCGTACGGAAACAGCGCCGTCGCAAACCCCAGCGTCGCCACCCACACCGCCTTCGACAGCACCACCATCACCACCGCGCTCACCAGCCCGATCAGCCCGCCCACCAGCGCCCCGGTCGTGGTCGTCCCCTTCCACAGGATCGACATCGCCAGAACCGGGAAGTTGCAGCTCGCCGCCACCGCGAAGGCCAGCCCCACCATGAAGGCCACGTTCTGGTTCTCGAACACGTAGCCCAGCCCGATCGCCACCAGCCCGATCGCCACCGCCGCCAGCTTCGACAGCCGCACCTCCTGCTGCTCCGAGGTCCGGCCCCGCGCCAGCACCTGCGCGTAGAGGTCGTGGCTCACCGCCGAGGCCCCCGCCAGCGTCAGGCCCGCCACCACCGCCAGGATGGTCGCAAACGCCACCGCCGAGATGAAGCCCAGAAACAGCGCCCCGCCGGTGGCGTTGGCCAGGTGGATCGCCGCCATGTTGGTCCCGCCGATCAGCCCCGCCACCCGGTCGTAGGCCCCCTCCGGCCCCGGCTTGAAGTAGCCCGGATCGCTCATCAGGAAGGTGATCGCCCCAAACCCGATGATGAAGGTCAGGATGTAGAAATAGGCGATCAGGCCGGTGGCGTAGAACACCGACTTGCGCGCCGCCCGCGCATCCGCCACCGTGAAGAACCGCATCAGGATGTGCGGCAGCCCGGCGGTGCCGAACATCAGCCCCAGGCCCAGCGAGAGGGCCGAGATCGGGTCGCTGACCAGCCCGCCCGGCGCCATGATGGCGTCGTGCTGGGGATGCTCCTGCACCGCGGCCGCAAACAGCGCCTCCGGGTTGAAGCCGTAGCGCCACAGCACCGCCGCCGCCATGAAGCTGGCCCCCGCCAACAGCAGGCAGGCCTTGATGATCTGCACCCAGGTCGTCGCCTTCATGCCGCCGAAGGCCACGTAGACGATCATCAGCAGCCCGACCAGCACCACCGCATAGAGGTAGTCGAGCCCAAACAGCAGCTGGATCAGCTTGCCCGCGCCCACCATCTGGGCGATCAGGTAGAAGGCCACCACCACCAGCGTGCCGGTGGCCGACAGCAGGCGGATCCGGGTCTGGTCGAGCCGGAACGAGGCCACGTCCGCGAAGGTGAACTTGCCCAGGTTGCGCAGGCGCTCGGCGATCAGGAACAGCACGATCGGCCAGCCGACCAGGAAGCCGATCGAGTAGATCAGCCCGTCGAAGCCCGAGGCGAAGACCAGGCCCGAGATGCCCAGAAACGAGGCCGCCGACATGTAGTCGCCCGCGATGGCGAGCGCGTTCTGGCCGGCCGAGATGCCGCCGCCGGCGGCGTAGAAATCCGCCGCCGAGCGGGTCTGGGCGGCGGCCCGGTAGGTGATGCCGAGCGTGCCGAGCACGAACAGCAGGAACATGCCGATCGCCGTCCAGTTCAGGCCCTGCTTCTGCACGGCGCCGAGATCCGGCCCGGCCGCCGCGGCGGCGGTGGCGGCGAGCGCCGCCAGGAGGAGAAGAAGGAGGGGCAGGCCGCGGCGGATCATCGGGCGAGGTCCCGGGCGAGGGCGCGGGTGAGGTCGTCGAAGCGGCCGTTGGCGCGCTGCACATACAGACCGGTGAGCCCGAAGGCCGCCAGGATCACGCCGAGGCCGAGCAGGATGCCGAGCGAGGTCACGCCCGCGCCGATCTTCAGGGCGAGAAAGCCCTTGGCGAAGGCCACCAGCAGGATGAAGCCGAGATAGATCCCCAGCATCACGCCGGAGAGCACCCAGCCGAACCGCGTCCGCTGCTCCACCAGCTCGCGGAACTTCGGGTTGTGCAGGATGCGCGCAGTGTCCAGGCCGGACATCGGGGTTCCTCCCTGTGGTGGGCGGCGCGGGCCGGGCCCGCCCGCGCGGCTGCCGACCCCCCGCCTGAGGCGGGGCGCAAGGCTCAGCCGGCGCGGTTCTGCCGGTTCTCGATCAGGTCGTCGACCACCGCCGGATCCGCCAGGGTCGAGGTGTCGCCGAGCGCGGCAAAATCGTCCTCGGCGATCTTGCGCAGGATGCGGCGCATGATCTTGCCCGAGCGGGTCTTGGGCAGGCCGGGGGCGAACTGGATCAGGTCGGGCGAGGCGATCGGGCCGATCTCCCGGCGCACCCAGGCGACCAGCTCCTTGCGCAGCGCCTCCGAGGGCTCCACCCCCTGCATCAGCGTCACGTAGGCGTAGATGCCCTGGCCCTTGAGGCTGTGGGGATAGCCCACCACCGCCGCCTCCGAGACCTGCGGATGCGCCACCAGGGCGGATTCGACCTCCGCCGTGCCCATCCGGTGGCCCGAGACGTTGATGACGTCGTCCACCCGGCCGGTGATCCAGTAGTCGCCATCCTCATCCCGCCGGCAGCCGTCGCCCGAGAAGTAGCGGCCCGGGAAGGTCGAGAAATAGGTCTGCACGAAGCGCGCATGGTCGCCCCAGACGGTGCGCATCTGGCCGGGCCAGGACTCGTCCAGGCAGAGATTGCCCTCGCAAGCACCCTCCAGCACCCGGTTGTCGCCGTCGACCACCACCGGCTTGACGCCGAAGAACGGCCGGGTGGCCGAGCCGGGCTTGAGCGGGGTGGCGCCGGGCAGCGGGCTGATCAGGATGCCGCCGGTCTCGGTCTGCCACCAGGTGTCGACGATCGGGCAGCGCTCCTCGCCGACCACCCGGTAGTACCATTCCCAGGCCTCCGGGTTGATCGGCTCGCCGACCGAGCCGAGGATGCGCAGGGAGGCGCGCGAGGTCCGCTGCACCGGCTCCGCGCCGGCGCTCATCAGCGAGCGGATGGCGGTCGGGGCGGTGTAGAAGATGCTGACCTGGTGCTTGTCGACCACCTCCCAGAACCGGGCGACCGACGGATAGGTCGGGATGCCCTCGAACATCAGGGTGGTGGCGCCGTTGGCGAGCGGCCCGTAGACGATGTAGCTGTGCCCGGTGACCCAGCCGACATCGGCGGTGCACCAGTAGACGTCGCCCTCGTGGTAGTCGAAGACGTACTGGTGGGTCATGGCGGCATAGACCAGATAGCCGCCGGTGGTGTGGACCACGCCCTTGGGCTGGCCGGTCGAGCCGGAGGTGTAGAGCAGGAAGAGCGGATGCTCGGCCTCGACATGGGCGGCCGGGCACTCCTCGGTGACCTCGCGGGCGGCGGCGTCGTAGTAGACGTCGCGCCCCGGCTCCATGGCGACGGCGCCGCCGGTGCGGCGCACCACGATGACATGGTCGACGCTGTCGGCGGGCAGGCGGGCGATGGCCGCATCGACATTGGCCTTGAGCGGGACCGTGCGGCCGCCGCGCAGGCCCTCGTCGGCGGTGATGATCAGGCGCGAGGCGCAGCCCTGGATGCGGCCGGCGAGGGAATCCGGGGAGAAGCCGCCGAACACCACCGAATGGATGGCGCCGAGCCGGGCGCAGGCCAGCATGGCGACGGCGGCTTCGGGGATCATGGGCAGGTAGATGGTGACGCGGTCGCCCTTGGCGACGCCGCGGTTGCGCAGGACGTTGGCCATGCGGCCGACCTGGGCGTGCAGCTCGCGGTAGGTGATGCGGCGGGTGTCGGCGGGATCGTCGCCCTCCCAGATGATGGCGACCTGGTCGCCGCGGCTGGCGAGGTGGCGGTCGATGCAGTTGTGGGCGACGTTGGTGATGCCGTCGGCAAACCAGCGGATGGAGACGTTGTCGGGTCCGAAGCTGGTCTCCTTGACCCTGGTATAGGGCTTGAACCAGTCGATCCGCTTGCCGTGCTCGCGCCAGAACCCCTCCGGATCGTTGATCGAGGCGTCGTACCACGCCTTGTACTTGGCTTCGTCAATGTGAGCCCGCGCACGCACCGCGTCCGGCACCGCGACGATCCGATGGTTCATGGCGCTCTCCCTGTCGTCACCTTCGCCGGATCCTCCGCATCGGTGATCCGCTGCCTGTCAGGTGGTGTTAATCCCGCGGGAGCCCGGCCGGCAACGGATTCTTCCGTCTAACGCCTTTCGGATAATCCGGTCTCCCGCCGCCCCTCGACTCGACAAGACATCCGGACGCGGGCGCGCGGCTGGACAGCGTCTCGGTCGTGTGACGGGCGGTCTCGCACGGGCGGAAGCAGAGGGCTTTGACCTGGATCAGTTGCAGCCGATGCAGATGCCGGTATCGATCCTGCGGTTGATCTCCTTGATCCGGTCGGGCTGGTTGCCCTCCCGCGGGGCCGCGGCCCGGCCCGGCGGCTTTGTCTGGCCGGTCGACGTGATGGTGCGGGTCGTCGTGCCGGTGCTGGTCGGCTCGTTGGTGCGCGGGCCCGGGAGCGGCGCCCCCGGGTCGGCGGTCTGGGCCGCGAGCGGGGCCGCACCGAGGGAGGCGGCCATGAGCGCGAGGCCGATCAGGCGGGTGGGGCGCATCGCTGAATCCTTCTCTCGGCGGAGGATGTCTCGCAAAGCCAACGCCCTTCCCCGGCCGAGGTTCAGGCGGTGCCGTCGCCCTGCAGGTAGCCGGAGCGGCGGCTGTCGGGCATCTGCAGGGAGGTCAGGAACGCGATGGCGCACATGCCCGTCACGTACCAGAAGAACCAGGTCTCCACGCCCAGATCCTTGAACTGCAGCGCCACGAACTCGGCCGAGCCGCCGAAGATCGCGTTGGCGATGGCGTAGGAGAGGCCGACACCGAGCGCGCGCACCTCGGCCGGGAACATCTCGGCTTTCACGAGGCCGCTGATCGAGGTGTAGAACGACACGCAGAGCAGCGCCGCCGTGATCAGGCCATAGGCGAGGATCGGATCCTTGGCGGAGCCGATCGCGTGCAGCAGCGGCACCGTCAGCAATGTGGTCGAGGCGCCGAAGATCAGCATCGCGGTCTTGCGGCCGAACCTATCGGCGAAGAGCCCGAACAGCGGCTGCACCACCATGTAGGTGAACAGGACCGCCGTCATCACCAGGTTGGCGGTCTTCTTGTCCATGTGCGTCGTGTTGACGAGGTATTTCTGCATATAGGTGGTGAAGGTGTAGAAGATCAGCGAGCCGCCGGCGGTGTAGCCGAGCACCGTCAGGAAGGCGCGGCGGTGATGGTGCCAGAGCGCCCGCACGCTGCCGGCTTCCCGTGAGCCGCGGGTCTGCTCCGTCGAGGTCTCGTGCAGGGAGCGCCGGAGATAGAGGGCGACCACAGCGGCGAGCGCGCCGATGAAGAAGGGGATGCGCCACCCCCAGGCGGACATCTCCTGGTCGCTGAGCGCGAGGGTCACCAGGACGACGACGAGCGAGGCGAGCAACTGCCCGCCGATCAGCGTGACGTACTGGAACGAGCCGTAGAAGCCGCGCCGGCCCTTCAGCGCCACCTCGCTCATGTAGGTCGCGCTGGTGCCGTACTCGCCGCCGACCGAGAGCCCCTGCACCATGCGGGCGAGAAGCAGCAGCACCGGGGCGAGGAGGCCGATCTGCCCGTAGGTCGGCAGCACCGCGATAACGAGCGAGCCGAGGCACATCATCAGGACGGAGATCAGCATCGAGGTCTTGCGGCCGAACCGGTCGGCGACGCGGCCGAACAGCCATCCGCCGATCGGCCGCATCAGGAAGCCGATGGCGAAGACCGCCGCGGTGTTGATGAGCTGGACCGTCGGGTCGGAGCCGGGGAAGAACGCGTCCTTGAAATAGATCGCCGTGAAGGCATAGGCATAGAAATCGTACCACTCGACGAGATTGCCCGACGACGAGCCGATGATGGCCCGGATGCGCGCCCGGGTGTCGTAGGCGGCGATGGTCGGGTTCTGCGACGCGAGGGCGTCGGCGGCGGTGGCCTGGGCTGTGGTCGTGGTGGTCATCGCGGGGGCGCGTCCTCCTGGGCAGCGTCGCGGCCCGGTGTCTCCGCAGAGATCGACCGTCCGGCGACTGCATGCGCACTTAGCCCCTGCCGGCCGCCGATGGAAGCGCCCGCCACGCGACAAGTCTATTGCCCTGTGATTCGGCCAGGACGCGCGTTTCTCAGGTCGTCCTCAAAGAAGAGATGAAATCTTGGCTCCAGACGAGCCGCCGCATCATGGGCCGGATACGGCGGAATGGCAGCAGGACCTTAGGTCCGGTCGCAGGGCGCCGGTCGCTCCGGCCAGGGCTGTCCCGTCTCGGTCGCGGCGCGGGCGACGAACTCCGTCGCCGCGGAATCGAGCCGGGGACGCAGGCGCTGGCGCAGGGGCGCGATCTTGTCGCTCACCTGCACCCACTTGGCGCCGTTCCACTCGAGCACGAAGCCCGCCAGATGGCCGCTGTGATTGGTGCAGGAGAGCCGCAGGCTCGCCGCGAACCCGGTCAGGCCGAGTTCCTTCCAGCGCGCCCCGTCGAGGTTCACGGCCTCGAGCCCGCGCTGCACGGCGTCGCCGTCGACGATCCGGCGCCCGGCGAGACGCTGCGCGTTGCGGATGCCCTCCGCCATCACCACCGCCGCATAGACGCCCCGGTTGTACAGGAGGCCGGTCGCCCGGTCCTTCTCGGTGCGGGAGAGGCCCGCATCGATGACGAGGAGGTCCATCTGATCGAAGGCCGGGAAGCTGTCCGTGGCCGCGTGCCACGTGATCTCCTTGAATCCCTTCGCGGCCGGCCCCGCCCGGCGCAGGGCCTCGATCCCTGGCCCGCCGAGCGCGATGACGCGGCCGAGCGGGATTCCCGCCGCAGCCGCATCCGTGACCGGATCGCCCGCGAACCCGGCCGAGCCGTCGAGGAGCAGGTAGTCGGGGGAGGCCGCCTTGGCGGCGCGCCAGACATCGGCGGCCTTGCCCTCCGGCGCGTCCGGCAGGGCGTAGCTGCGCAAGCTGAAGCCGAACTCCTCCGCAAGCCCCTCCAGCATGCGGACCGGATCGCGGCCCGCCGCGCTGTCCCGGTGGAGGTAGGCGATGCGCCGTCCCTGCAGGTTCTCCGGTCCGTCGAGCTCGTCGATGAGATAGGCGAGCGCGATGCTCAGCCCGTCCCAGACGGTCGCGGGAGGCGCGAAGGCATAGGGGAAGATGCGGCCGAGAGCCGTGACCGAGGGCCCCGCCGCGACGGTCACCAGGGGGATGCGGTCCGCCGCGCTGGCGTTGAGGAGCGCCAGGGCGAGGTCGGCGCCCCCCGGATTGACGGCGACGACGCCCTGCGCCTTGGCGGCCTCGTAGCAGGACAGCCCGCGCTCAACGCTTCCGCCGGTCTCGCACTCGGCGACGGCGATGCGCTGGCCCCCGATGCCCCGATCGCGCTGGTTGAGCATCGTGAAATAGTCGGAGAAGCCGTTGGCGAGCGCCTCGCCCGTCACCGCGGCCGGGCCGGTGCGCTGGGTGAGGAGCGCCACGGAGAGACCGTCCGCCGCTGCGCAGCGCGGGGCCGCCGCGGCGAGCAGGGTCCCGGCGAGAGCGGCGCTCAGCACGTGGCGGATCGTCATGACGGTTCCCTGGCGGAGCGCGCGGCCGAGCCCCGGGCAAGCCTCGCCGCACCGCACAATTCTAGCGCCGTTCGGCGCCCCGACGATAGATGGACCCTGGTCGGGGAAGCCGCTCAGCCGGCGAGCACGCGAGCGGGGGGAAACAGCACCTCGACCAGCGTGCCCTCGTGCTTGCGGCTCGTCACCCGCAGCGTGCCCCGGTTCGCCTCGACCAGGGCCTTGGTGAGAGGAAGGCCGAGCCCGGTGCCGCGCCCGCGCCGGTTCTGCGCGGTCGCGACCTGCCGGAAGGGCTGCAGCGCCGTCTCGATCTCGTCGGGCGTCATGCCGATTCCGGTGTCGCGCACCCGCAGGGCGACGCCGCCGCGGTCGGTCATCGCCGTCGAGACGATCACCTGCCCGCCCGCATCCGTGAACTTGATCGCGTTGGCGATCAGGTTGAGGGCGGCCTGCCGCATGGAGCGCATGTCGGCCAGGACGGGCTTGAGGCCGCTCGCGAAGCTCGTGCGGACGACGACGCGCTGGCGGGCGGCCTGAGGCTGCATCAGCGAGACGCTCGCGCCCACGAGATCGTTCAGCGCCACCCCCGTGAAGCTGAGGTCGAGGTGACCCGCCTCGATCTTGGCGAGGTCGAGCAGGTCGGTGACGAGGCTGACCACATGCTCGCCGGAGGTGCGGATGTCGCGCAGGTAGTCGCGATAGCGCTCGTTGCCGATCGGCCCGAACTGCTCCTCCATCATGACTTCCGTGAAGCCCAGGATGGCGTTGAGGGGCGTGCGGATCTCGTGGCTGATCGTGGCGAGGAAATCCGACTTCTGGCTGTTCGCCGCCTCGGCGGCCCGCTTGGCGCGCAAAAGCTCGGCCTCCGTGCGCCGCGCGGCGGTGACGTCGCGCAGCAGCGCGGAGAAGCGGCGCGTGCCCTCGCCGGCGATCGGCGCGACGGTGAGGGCAAGGATGCCCTCGCGCCGCTCGCCGATGGCCTCGATGCTCGCCGGCTCCCCGGACCGGGCGCGCTGGAGCGCCGCCTGCACGGCCGGCCGGCTGTCGGGGGTGAAGAGCAGGGAGAAGTCCTCGCCCGTGACCTCCCGCGGCTCATGGCCGAAGAGCGCCTTGGCGCCCTTGTTGAAGTCGAGGATGCGTCCGCTTCCGTCGAGGGTGACGACGCCGTCGGTCATGGAATCGAGGACGGCCTCGATCTCGCGCAGATTCGCCTGCTGCCGGGCGAGGTCGAGTTCGGCGGCGGCCAGGTCCTGGGCCGGGTCGGCATCCGGAAGACGGCGCAGGAGCAGCAGGCTCGCGGGCGCGCCGCTCCACTCGACGGTGGTGAGCGTGACCGCAACCGGCAGCGTCCCGCCCTCGCGCGTCGCGAGGCAGACCGGATATCCGGCCTCCGTGGGGGGAAGGCTTGCGGGATCGCGTCCCTTGAACAGCGCCCCTGCGCCTCCGGCCTGCGAGAGGTCTTCGGCCGTCCCGTAGCCGGCAAGGCCGAGCAGGCGCCGGTTGGCGAACAGCACATCGTCGCCGCGATGCACCAGGACGCCCAGCGGCAGCCGGTCGAGGATGCGCGCCGACGGATCCTCGGCGCCGGCCGGTTCGCGACCCGCCTGGCGGGCAGGCGCCGCGGCACCGCGGAACGGGGTCACGGCGCCGCCGCGGCGGGGCGCGCCGTCATCCGCCCCCTCCGCCGCCGGATCCATCCCGGGCGGGTCGCCTGCGAAACGCGCGCCGAGCGCCCGCGCGATCTCCCGGAAGGCCGCATGCTCGTTGAGAGAGAGCTGGCTCGCCGCAAGGGGCCTGCGCCCCGCGGGCTCCGGGGCGGACTCGGGCGCCTTCACCGCCTCGGGCGCCGCTTCGGAGGGTGCCGCAGCGGCCGCCTCGCCCGGGCCGGGCGCATCCGGACCGGGGGGCGGCGAGGCCGGAATCTCGCGGGGAGGCACTTCCTCGCTGGCCGGCTCTCCGGCCTCGTCGGCGGGATCCGAACAGAAGGTCCAGCCGAGGCCGAAGGGATTGAGGGACGTCGAGGCCATCATGCCGGCGAAGCCCGCGAGCGTCGCGCCCGCGAGGGACGCGAAGGCGGGAAGATCCGCGACGTAATCCGGATTGGCTCCCGGCGGAGGAGAGGGCGCCTCGGGATTCGCGGCGCGGCCGATGGAGATCACGGCAGCCGCGCGCTCCCGCAGGCTCGGACGCGGCCTTGCGGGCGAAGCCGGAGGCCGGGGCGGGAGGGCCGCGACACGATCCGGGTGGATCACCCCGAATCCGCTGAAGCCCGCGAAGGCCCGTCCCTCTCCGAGGCGCGGCGCGCCCGAGAGATCCACCTGCACGCCCTGGTCGCTCTCGCCGAGCCGCCAGCGGACCGGCACCGCCCGGAAGGTCCGGTGCTCCTCGAGGGCCGCCGCGAGGCGATCGTCCTGCGTCAGGACGGTGCCGGCGAGAAGCTCGTCCCAGTGCTGCCCGACCGGGGAGGCGCCGACCGCATCCGCGAGGGATGGGGTCGCCTCGACCAGCCGACCGCCCGCGTCGCTGCGCCAGAGGAAGCGGATGGGGGCGGCGTCGGCCGCCGGAGCGGGCGTGTGCGCAGCTGGCGCAGGCGGTGCGGGCGCGCCCACGACGCCCGGGGCGGCGGCCCGGCGCCGCGGCCGCAGGGCGGGGAGGGGATCGACCGGGACCAGGGCAAGGGCCTGTCGCCCGTCGCTGAAGGTGACCTGGAGGCACGCGCAGACCAGCGGAGGGGAGAGCCGGCCCGGATCGAGCCGCAGCCGCGAGAGCCGCGGCGGCCCGGCCTCGGGCGCGAGAGGTCGAACCCCGCGCAGCTGTTGCGCAAGGCGAAGCTCGGGGTCGATGCGCCCCGCCGCATCCGCCATCGCCTCCCGGAGACCAATTGCCGCAGGGGAAGCGTACAGGATGCGCTCGGCCGCCTCGTCGACGAACAGGCACGGCAAGGCGCGGCCGGCCATCAGCCGGTCGAGGGCCGGAAGCGCCTGCAGGGCCGCGATGCTCGCCTCGAACAGCGCCGTGTCGTCCACTTCCGCTCCCCAACCCGCCCGATCCTGGCCGAACCGGACGATTCGCCGTCCCGCATCCTTCCCGATCCCGGATTTAACGGAAATGAAACGCTGGCGCACGGGCACGGATTGCGCAGGCCAAGCGTTACATCATCATTAACCTTAACGACCCGCGTCAAACTGGCGTTCCGCGGGCGATGTGGTATTGTGCAGTGCACAACGCCCGTGCTGCACAAATCACCAGCGAGGAGACGAACATGACCACGACCCCGAACTACGAGATCCCGGCCGAGATGCGCGACTTCGCCGAGAAGAGCGTCGAGCAGGCCCGGAAGGCGTTCGACTCGTTCATCAGCGCCGCGCGCAAGACGGCCGACACGATCCAGGGTTCGGCGGAAGTGGCCCGGACCAATGCGCAGACCATGTCGAGCCGCGGTTTCACCTTCGCCGAGCAGAACGTGAACGCGGCCTTCGACCTGGCCCAGAAACTCGTCCGCGCGCGCGACGTGCAGGAGGCGATGCAGTATCAGGCCGAGTTCATCCGCAACCAGTTCGCGGCGATCCAGTCGCAGGCGAAGGAGTTCGGCAGCATGACGCAATCGGCCATGCAGCAGGGCGCCGAGACCGCCAAGGCGGCCATGCAGCAGGGCGTCGACACGGCCAAGGGTGCGGCCAACGACACGACCCAGAGCGCCTCGTAAGCGCAGCCGCAGGTCGAGCTCCCAGAGCGGCCATCGCGCGGCTCGCCCGCGCGGTTCACGACCGGGCATCCGAGGTTCTCCGCGGAGCCCGAGCCAAGGAGGAGACGGTGAGGGCGCCGGCAGGGCGGCCGTCGCCGGGGAAGGAAGAAGCCTTCCCGAATTCGAATAACGGGCGTTGATGGGCGGCCGTATCCCGGACGGGGTACGGCCGCTCGCGTTGCCGGGTTTCCGCGCCGGATCACGGGGCGCGCGTCGGTTGCGACGACAGCGCGTGGGTCAGGGCACCGACTTCCGGCTCCGTGTCCGAATCGGCCTCGGGCGCGCCGGTGCAGCTCTCGCCCGGCGGCGGTTCGAGATTGCGCATGAGTCGGGCGATCTGCATGGCGCGATCGGCGCAGTCGGGAGAGAGCCGCGCGATCTCGTCCGTCAGGGCGAGAATCGCATCGAGGGTGCGCTGCCACTGGCCCGGGCTGGTCATGGCTTGCCTCCCGGCCTTCCCTCAAGAAGCGAGACCGTACGTTGCCGGTGCGGTCGGCTTCCGCTACCGATGCCCCCCACGCCGGCCCGCCCCGCGGGGCGGCGCCTCATCCTGACGGAGAACGCAGTGATGCGACGGTTCGTTCGCGCCTCCCTCGCGTCGGCGGCCCTGCTTGTCACGGCCCTGACCGGCTTGGCCGCCGCCCAGCCCTATTACGTCCCCGACGACGAGCCGCCGCCGCGCCGCCGCGCCGTCGGCTACAATTGCGAAGCGATCCAGCGCGGGTTCACGGGGCCCCACCCCTATTCCTGCCCGATGCCCGGTCCGCGTCCGCTCGGCGCACGCTGCTTCTGCGACGTGCCGATCGCGCCCTTCAGCCCGCCCCAGCCTCCCGCCCCGGGGCGCGTCGTTCCCTGAGCGGCGTCGCTCCTTGAACGACGAAGGGCTGCCTCGCGGCAGCCCTGCACAATCCCGGCCCGGTGCCGGTCAGTTCAGCACGACGACTTTCGTACCGACCTTCACCCGGTCGTAGAGGTCGGTCACATCCTCGTTGGTCATGCGGATGCAGCCCGAGGACACCGCCTGGCCGATCGTATCCGGCTCGTTCGAGCCGTGGATGCGGTAGAGCGTGCCGCCGATATACATGGCGCGGGCGCCGAGCGGGTTGTCGATACCGCCGGCCATGTAGCGCGGCAGGTCGGGACGGCGCGCCAGCATTTCCTTCGGGGGCGTCCAGGACGGCCACTCGCGCTTCGCCACCACCCTCTTGGTCCCCGACCAGGTGAAGCCGGGTCGGCCGACGCCGACGCCGTAGCGGATCGCCATGCCGTCGCCGAGCACGTAGTAGAGGCGGCGCTCCGAGGTCGACACCACGATGGTGCCGGGCCCGTACTTGTTGCCGAAGGGCACGAGTTCCCGGGGAATCGGCGCGACCTGTGCCTGATCCGTGCTGCCCGCCATGTGACCCTGACCATAGGACGGGGTGCTGTAGATGGGGGCGCCGTAGGGCCGGCTGGCGTAGTACTCCTCGCCGGGATTGATATCGAAGGGGTCGTAAGGCGCGGCCTTGACCGGGGCCGAGGCGAGCACGCAGGCACCAAGGACGCCCGCGAGGGCGGTGGCGAAGATCTTCATGGCTGGGAGCCTTACCTCAGCAATTACCTTTGCAGTGAAGAATGTACGACGGGCGATTCGGTTCCGTGAAAATGCCACGGTTCGTGCGGCGGTGAACCACTGAGCCGTCGGACGGTTCACGACTGCTTGACCGCATCATGCGGATGCTGCGGTGCGCCCGCACACCTTGGCCGTTCCGCGCGCAGGCGCACGCTCATCTTCGCCCTGCGCGTCGTCCTTGCGTACCCCGAAAGAGACGAGAGTGCCGGCGCGGCGCTCGCTCCGGGATGGGCCGGCCTTGATCGAATGCCCGCGCGTATTCGTCGGAACCCTGCTCCCGCACGGGAGGGGATTCCCGGTGCCTCACCTGTCGCCAAATAGAAACCGACCTGCGTGAAGGCCGCCACGCTCCTCAGGTTCCGATTGAGGCCGCGTCAACCCACGCGAGGATATCCGCTCCCTCTTTCCCTGGCGCATGCAGCGGCAGCGGAATGCGACCCGGGACCCAGCACAGGACGTCGCGCAGCGACCGCTTGTCAGCGCCGGTGCTGGAAGATTGAGCCGCTTCGCGGCAACTCACCGTGCTGGTTCCCGGATCTCCTTCCGCTACGCTCCAGTCGTCCGGGAAAGGGAGAGTGCGAAGGGCGGAGAATCCGGGAAAGGGGCGGAGACCCTGTGATCTGGTCTGCGACCGCTCGTTCGCAGACCGTCTCGTCGCGCCCCTTAAGCCAAGCATGCCGTCCGAGCGCTCCCGCCAGGGGCAGCCAACTTCAGCCCTCAATCTCATGCTTGCTCAGCATGAGCACCGGTAAGGATGCCATCGGAAGGGGCGCCCTTGCGGCCGCCTCAGGTTCCATCCGTCACGGTCGGCAAAGGTCGGTGGTGAACTGATGCGTCAGTGCGGCCCGCGGGCCCGCGCCTCGAAAGCCTCGGCCATCGTGTCGTCGTGGCGGCCCAGCGATTCGAGGTGCTCGGCGAGTCGGGTCTGCTCCTCGCGGTCCGCGCCGCGGCTCAGGTCGGCGGACAGCCGCGCCCGGGCCGCCTCCCGCCGGTGACGCTCGGCCTGCTCGCGGAAGAAGGCGGCCTGTTGCCCGGCCGTGGCGGCGTACTCGCTGGCGTAGGAATCCGCGTCGTCCTTCGCTGCCATCGCGATCCTCATCTCCCCCTGAACGGCGTCCTTCCGGACCGACCCCGTCCCGCGCGGAACGGCCGACGGGTTCGGCCCGGCTCTGCGAGCAAGAAAGTTTAGAGCATTTTCCGACGAAGTGGATCCCGGGGCACCGCAGACGATGCGGCGAAAACAAAGACCTGGAGTGGAATCCGTTCCACCGTGAACGGATTCCACTCTAGGGCAGCGGGATCGAACGGGCGCGCGTCAGGGCGACTGTGCGGCGGCGTAGGCCATGATGCCCGTGAGCGAGCCGACGTCGCGATAGCGGTCGCCGCGGGTCGTCATCATGGCCTCGAACTTGTCGTGGACCTGCGCGACGGTGAGGCTGCGGGCTTTCCGGCGCCCGACGCGCTCGTAGAAGATCGGCTTGTTGGCCTTCGCGGGCTTGGGCAGGAGAGCGGCGGCCTCCGCCTTCGGCTCCTCCACGACCTTCGCCATGAAACGCTCGGCGTCGTCCGGGCCGAGGAAGTGCGCGAGGTAGGTCTCGCCGAGAGACAGGGTGCGGCCGATCCGGGCGGCGATCCGGGCGCTGTCGCGCTTGAGCATCTCGCCCGCGAGGATCGCCGAGAGGGCCGGATCGCGGCGCAGGTCGAGGATCCGGGCGCGCTCGGCCGCATCCGCGACGGTGTTGTCCTCGGCGATCAGCGACGCCTCGCGGGCGTAGCCGTGCAGGGCGCCGAACTCGCGCATGACCTGGAGCCAGGTGCGCTCGATGAACTGGTAGAGGCCGGTGGCCGAGGAGGTGCGCGCCTGGACCTCGGTGAGGAAGCTCGATTCCTTGTCGGCGACCGCCATCAGCAGAACCGGGTCCATGCCGACCGTGTAGGCCGCCTTCACGATCTTCTGCACGATGTGGCGGCGCACCCTCATGGGGCCGAAGCTGAGCACCTCGTTCGGATCGCCGCCGACGGTGGCCGACAGGAGGTCGTCGTAGGAGACGCGGTCGACGCCTTCCGAGCCGAGCGCCGTGTCGAGGTCGTGCACCGGCATGCTCAGTGGGGCCTCCTTGGGCTGCGTCTGCACGCGCGGCTTCGGCATGACCAGGAGGTCGGCCATCATGGCGACCGAGGGGCGGGTCGTCGTGAGGTCCGGACCGTAGCGGTGCAGCAGGGAGCCGAGCCCGGCGGCGAGGCAGGCGGCGGTCAGCATGGTGCGGGCGAGAACCGGGATTCCGCCCTGATGCGCGCGGGCACGGCCGCCAAGGGTCAGGACATCCCGGGAGCCGGAGGGCGCCCAATGGACGGCCTGGGCCGACGGTCCGATCGCGCGACGCTGCATGAAGGGTCATCCCCGTGCTTCGGCCGAATGTGTCCGGCCCGTTTCGGCCAAGAAGCCGGGGAGTTGTGGCGATAAGACGGCGCCCCTCGCGCGGCCGTGAGCGGCGTTCCGGGAAAGCTTCACCGGTCCACACGGGATCGCTGGCCGTCGAACGGCCAAGCTCAACTCGGATCGACCGGGTGAAGCTTGGCCGTATTCGTGCTGCGCCGCGAAGAGCGCGGTCGGGCGGCGGCCGGATGCTCCGAATCAGCGATTCGCCGGCGGCGCGTTGCGCGCACGCTCGCGCTTGTTCGCCTGATGGCGCCCGATCGCGCAACCGGCCGCAGCCCCGGCGAGGCCGTGATGCCCCGCATAGTGGCCGGCGATCCCGCCGACGATCGCACCCTTGATGCAGCCCTTGGCCTCCGCCATGCCGCAAGCGGCCAGGAGGCCAGCTGCCGCCGATGCGGCGATCAGGAGCGTCTTCATCGGTCCTCCTTCGGCGACCGGACCGGTCGCGACAGCCGGACCGGTCGCGATCTGGCGACCCCATCGGTCGCGCGGGAAGGAACCCCGGCCCGGCGATCCGGTTCCGGGCCGTGGCCGTCGCGGCTGCGCCACCCGATTCGAGCATCGTCCGGCCCAGGAGGTGCCGAAGGAGATGCCGGTTCGTCGCACGCGCTGCGGCCCGATCGAGCATCGGGAGCACAGCCTGTTACCGGTGGAACGGAGCGTGCTCGCGCGTCAGAGCTTCACGACCAGCTTGCCGAAGTTGCGGCCCTTGAGAAGGCCGATGAAGGCCTCGGGCGCCTGTTCGAGACCCTCGACGAGATCCTCGCGATAGCGGATGCGGCCCTCGCGCAGCCAGCCCGCCACGTCCCGCAGGAAGGCCTGCTCCTGCTCGGCGAAGTCCCACACGATGAAGCCCCGGAAGGTGAGCCGCTTGCTCAGGATCGCGCGCATCAGCGCCGGCACCCGGTCGGGACCGGGCGGCAGCTCGGTCATGTTGTAGTTCGCCACGAGGCCGCAGACCGGGATGCGGGCGAAGTCGTTGAGGAGCGGCAGCACCGCGTCGAACACCGCCCCGCCGACATTCTCGAAATAGACGTCGATGCCCTTCGGGCAGGCCTCCGCCAGAGCCGTGGGCAGGTCGTCGCCGCGGTGATCGACGGCCGCGTCGAAGCCGAGCTCCTCGATGAGGTAGCGGCATTTGTCCGGGCCGCCCGCGATGCCGACAATCCGCGCGCCCTTGAGCTTGGCGATCTGTCCGACCAGGGAGCCGACCGGTCCGGTCGCGGCGGCGACCACCACGGTTTCGCCCGGCTTCGGCGCCCCGATCGTGAGCAGGCCCGTATAGGCCGTCATCCCCGGCATGCCGAGCACGCCGAGCGCCGTCGTGACGGGGGCCACAGAGGGGTCGAGCTTGCGCAGGCCCTGGCCGTTCGAGACCGCGAAATCCTGCCAGCCACCATAGGCGAGCACGGTGTCGCCCACCACGAAGTCGGGATGATGGGAGGCGACCACCTCCGCGACCGTGCCGCCGACCATCACCTCGTTGATCTCGACCGGCTTGGCATAGGACTTCGCCGCGCTCATCCGGCCGCGCATGTAGGGATCGAGGGAGAGATAGCGGTTGCGTAGCAGCACCTCGCCGTCCCGGGCCACCGGCATGGCGCTCCTCTCCAGCCGAAAATGCGCCGGAGTCGGCTCGCCGTGCGGGCGGGAGGCGAGGACGATGCGGCGGTTGAGGTCGGACATGCGCGGTCTCCCTGAGAGGACGGTTCCGAGCCATGCGACGGTTCGGCCTGCCGGCCGCCGCGGTTCCCGCGAACCGATCGCCCAGCTTGCTGCGGCCACTTGGGGCAATGGTCGCGCTCGTCAATGAGCGCGTGCGGCCCGGCGGGGTGCCGGCGATCGCGGCCGAGCCCGGGAACCCGCGCGTCGCCCGGCGGCGCATGCTCGAGGATGCGCGGGCCGGGAAACGGGAACGGGATCCGGTCGTGGCCGAGGCGGTCGGTGCAGGCGCCGAGGCTGCGGCCGTGCGGCGGTCGCCGCGATGCCGATGCGCACGAGGCGGATCGACGCAAATTGCGGTGAGCGGGGCCGCGCGAGGCGGCCCTGCATCCGCCGATCAGTAGCAGCGGGTCACGAGGACGCGCTGGTAACCGAAGGGGGTCCAGCGCACGCGCGGCACCTGGTAGCAGCCGGCGCCGTAGTAATAATCGTCGTAGCCGTAATAGCCCGCCGGATAGTAGCCGCCGTAATACCCGTAATACGGATAGGCCGAGGCGGCTGCGAGGCCGAGACCCAGGCCCAGGCCCAGACCGGCCGCGCCGAGGCCCCATCCGCGGCGATAGCCCCAGCCATGGCGATAGCCCCAGCCGCCGTAGCCGAACCGCGCGCCGCGGAAGCCGTAGCCGCCCGCGAAGCCCGGACGGGCGAAGCCGCCCGCGAAGCCCGGACGGGCGAAGCCGCCCGCAAAGCCCGGACGGGCGAAGCCGGCACCCCGGAAGCCGCCACCGAAGCCGGCGCCACGGAATCCGCCGCCCGCGAAGCCGCCGCGGAACCCACCTCCGCCGAAACCGCCGCCGCGGAAGCCTCCGCCGCCGAAGCCGGCACGCGCTTCCGCCATCGTGGGCACCAGCATGAGCGCGCCCACGAGTGCTGCGGACGCCACCATCACCCGTTTCATGTCGTCCTCCGCGTGCAAGAACGAAGTCCCCCGGAAAGAAACGCCGTGGTGGCGCTTTCGGTCCGCACTGCACAGGAACTTGATCGCGTGCTACCGACCCTCGCCAGGGGAGACCGCGACGAGGCGGGGGAATGTCGAGTCGGAACGGCGGCCTGCGGGCCGCTCTCGGTTGCGCGATGCTGGTGTGGACCGCTGCGGCCGCAGCCTCCCCAGGGCCGTGCGAGCCGATGACGCATGAGGGCGAGCGTTTCGTCGCCTGCACGGTCGATCTGCGCCGGGCCCGGGTGAAGCTTTTCTGGCGCGGCGCCGACGGGCTGCCCTACGGCTCCCTCGGACGGCTCGCCTCCGCGCAGGGGCCGCGGCTCTCCTTCGCGATGAATGCCGGCATGTACAACGCCGACCTCGCGCCGGTCGGCCTCTACGTGGAGGACGGCCGCGAGATGAAGGTGGCCAACACGGCGAACGGCCCAGGCAACTTCCACCTCAAGCCGAACGGCGTCTTCTACGTGAGCGGCGACAAGGTCGGGGTGGTGGAGACGGGCCGCTACCTGCGCAGCCGCGTGAAGGCCGACTACGCCACCCAATCCGGGCCGATGCTGGTGATCGGCGGGCGCATCCACCCGAAGATCTCGACGAACGGCCCCTCGCTCAAGATCCGCAATGGCGTCGGGGTGAAGCCGGACGGGCATACGGCGGTCTTCGCCATCTCGGAAGGGCCGGTGACCTTCGGGGCCTTCGCGCGGCTGTTCCGGGATGCCCTGAACTGCCCGAACGCGCTGTTCCTCGACGGGAGCGTGTCGAGCCTCTATGCGCCCGCCCTCAACCGCTCGGATCTGAGCCGCCCGCTCGGACCCCTCGTCGGCGCCGTTCCGCGCTGACGGCCCGGTTTCCTTCTCCGACCCGATGCTCTACCTGGGGCCGCGATGAACCGTACCGCGCTCTATGCCGGGTCCTTCGATCCGGTGACCAACGGCCACGTGGACGTGATCCGGCAGGCCTGCCGCCTCGTCGGGCGCCTGGTCATCGCCATCGGCGTGCATCCGGGCAAGACACCGCTCTTCTCCGCCGAGGAGCGGGCGGAGCTGATCCGCGCCACCTGCGACCCGATCGCCGCGGCGGAGGGGTCGGCCCTGGAGGTCGTCACCTTCGACGATCTCGCGGTCTCAGCCGCGCGGCGGGCGGGGGCGAGCCTGTTCATCCGCGGCCTGCGCGACGGCACCGACCTCGATTACGAGATGCAGCTCGCCGGCATGAACAGCGCCATGGCGCCGGAGGTGCAGACCGTGTTCCTGCCGGCCTCCACGGGCGTGCGCCCGATCACCGCCACGCTGGTCCGGCAGATCGCCGCCATGGGCGGCGACGTGCGGCCCTTCGTGCCGGAGCTCGTGGCGGAACGCCTCGAGGCGCGCTTCGCCAAGCCGTGACCGTTCGGCCCCGACGCCGAGACCCGGGCGCCCCGCGCTCTCCCGATGAGAAGGATTCCCCGATGACCCGCTGGCTCGTCGCCCTGGTGTTCACCGTTGCGGCGGCCTTCGGCGCCGCTGCGGCGCCGGATGCCAACACCGTCTATCTCGACACCAAGGACGGCCGCATCACCATCCAGCTGCGGCCCGACCTCGCGCCCAAGCACGTCCAGCAGATCAAGACGCTGGTGAAGCAGGGCTTCTACAACGGCGTGCCGTTCCATCGCGTCATCGACGGCTTCATGGCCCAGACCGGCGATCCCACCGGCACCGGCATGGGCAAGTCGAAGCTCCCCGACATTCCGGCCGAGTTCACGCCGACCCCGTTCAAGCGCGGCACGGTCGGCATGGCCCGCGCGCAGGACCCGAATTCCGCGAACTCGCAGTTCTTCATCTGCTTCGGCGATGCCTCCTTCCTCAACAACCAGTATACGGTGGTGGGCGAGGTCACGTCCGGCATGAACGTCGTCGACAAGATCAAGAAGGGCTCGAGCGCTGCGAACGGCTCGGTGCAGAACCCCGACAAGATCGTGCGGATGCAGCTCGCCCAGGATGGCCAGTAGGCGGAGGGCGGCGCTCCGGCGGGCCGCTCTCGCGGCCGCCCTCATCGCCCTGGGGGCTGCGCCGGCGGCGGCGCAGTTCGACGATGACGAGAATCCGCCGGTCCTGTCGCTGCCGACGACCCTGCGGGCGACCGTGCGGGTGCCGGTCGATCGCGCCAGGATCGTCGCGCCGGCCGATACGCTCACCCAGCTCTATCCGGCTCTCGCCGCCTGCTGGACGCCGCTGCCGGGCCTCGGGCGTGCCCAGATCACCCTGCGGCTCAGCCTCACGCGGGACGGGCGCCTGCAGGGCCCGCCGCACGTCACCTATTCCAGCCTGCCCCTTGAGCGGCGCCGGCCGCTCGCCTCTGCCACGCTCGATGCCCTGCACGCCTGCACGCCCGTGCAGGTGACGGCGGGGCTCGGTGGTGCCATTGCGGGGCGGCCCATCGCCCTGCGATTCGTGTATTCCGGACCAAAGGAGACCCGGCATGAGTGATCAGAACACCCTGGTGATGGAGACGACCAAAGGCCGCGTCGTCATCCAGCTTCGCCCCGACCTCGCCCCCAACCACGTGGAGCGGATCCGCACCCTGTCCGAGCAGGGCTTCTACGACGGCGTGCCGTTCCATCGCGTCATCGAAGGGTTCATGGCCCAGACGGGCGACCCGACCGGCACCGGGACCGGCGGCTCCGACCTGCCCGACCTCAAGGCCGAGTTCAACGCGGAGCCGCATGTGCGCGGCACCTGCTCGATGGCCCGCACCAACTTTCCGCATTCGGCGAATTCGCAGTTCTTCATCTGCTTCGCCGATGCCCGCTTCCTCGACCGCCAGTACACGGTGTGGGGCAAGGTCACGGAGGGCATGGAGGTCATCGATCAGATCAAGCGCGGCGAACCGGTGCGCGATCCCGACAAGATCCTCTCGATGCGCGTGAAGGCCGCCTGAGCCTTACGGAGCCGATGCCGCGACGCTTGTGGAAGTCGCTGCGCTCCTCATGCTGAGGTGGCCGGCGAAAGCCGGCCCTCGAAGCACCCCAGACCGATGATCCAAGCCACCCGGAGCTTGGATGAGCGTTCAGGGGTACTTCGAGGCTGCTGCGCCGCACCTCAGCATGAGGGCCAGGGTTGGCTGCCACATGAGCGCTCATTCAGCCGGTTTCATCCATCAGGGCCGGCCGGGTGGTGAACTATGCCGAGGCGCCGTGCGCCTGCCGGAGCGCAGGCGAGCCCCGCTTAGCCTCACTGCAGGGTCGGCTCGGAGCCCGACCCGCGCACCAGCTCCATCTCGGTCACGGCGATCAGCACCTCGGCGCGGGTCTTCAGGTCCGGCGCCTCCAGCATCGCCTGCTTCTCGCGGGGGCCGAACGGGCTCATCATGCAGAGCGCGTTCACCAGCGCCTCGTTCGGCGCTTCCTCGATCCCGGCCCAGTCGACCTTGAGGTCGTTGGCCTCCACGAAATCCTTCAGCGCGCGCAGCACGCCCGCCCGATCGACCGCCTCCTCGCCCGCCCGCGCGTGGAAATCCGCCGCGAAGGGGTCGAAGGTCACCCGGCAGAGCCGGTAGGGCATCGTCGTCGAGAGTTCCTCGTCGACCCGGAATCGCGCGATACCGGTGAGCGAGATCAGATAGCGGCCGTCGCCCGTCTCGGCGAATTGCGTGACCCGGCCCGCGCAGCCGACCCGGTAGAGCCTCGGCGCGAGCGGCTGCTCGGCGGCATCCGGATCCGGCTGGATCATGCCGATCACGCGGTCGCCGCGCAGGGCGTCGTCGACCATCGCGAGGTAGCGCGGCTCGAAGATGTTCAATGGCATCTGGCCTCGCGGCAGCAGCAGCGCTCCCGGCAGGGGAAACACCGGGATCACCGCCGGGCAATCGCCCGGGCCCTTGTACGCCACATTCATGCTCATCGAGCCGCTCCCGCCCCTGTCGCGGCCGGCCTCCGGGGCGCCCCACGCCCCGTCCGGCCTGTCACCTACGAGAACATCAGCGACGACAGCTTGCGCCGGCCCCGGATCGTCATCGGGTCCATGGGACCCCAGGCCTCGAAGAGCTGCAGCAGCTGCTTGCGGGCGGCGTCGTCGTTCCAGCCCCGGTCCCGCCGCACGATCTCGATCAGGTGATTGACCGCATCCTCCTGACGGCCACGGGCATTGAGCCCGAGCGCGAGGTCGAAGCGCGCCTGATGATCGGACGGATCCGCTTCGACCTGACGTTGCAGAGCGCCGAGGTCGCCCAGGGCGGCGGCCTGCTCGGCGAGCTCGATCGCCGCGCGCACGCTCGCCACGGCCGGGCTCTTGGCCGCCTCGGGCGGCGCCGAGTCGAGGAATTGGCGCGCACCCTCGACGTCGCCGCGGTCGAGGACGAGCTTGGCAAGCGCCGCGATCGCGCCGGCATGGCCGGGCTCCTGGGCCAGCACCGCGCTGTAGATCTCGGCGGCCGCCTCGGCGTCGCCATCCGCGGCCACCGCCTCGGCCTCGGCCATCAGGTCCTCGACCTGCGTGGGCCCGAGCGGCCCGACGAGGCGCTCGATGAAGCTCTTCACCTGGCCCTCGGGCAGGGCGCCCATGAACCCGTCCACCGGCTGGCCGCGCTGGAAGGCGATCACCGCCGGGATCGACTGGATGCCGAGCTGGCCGGCGATCTGCGGGTGCTCGTCGATGTTCATCTTGACGAGCTTCACCTTGCCGCCGGCGTTCTTGATCGCCTTCTCGAGAATCGGCGTCAGCTGCTTGCAGGGGCCGCACCAGGGTGCCCAGAAGTCGACCAGCACGGGCTGCCGCATCGACTCCTGCATCACGTCCTGGCGGAAGCCGTTGGTGGTGGTGTCCTTGATCAGGGCGTCCGCAGGCGCTTGGCCGGCCGCGGGGGTGTCGGTGAGCATGAAGACCTCGGGGAAACGACGGGCGTTTCGGCGACGCTGGACTGTCCGGCAGGACATTCCGTCCGGCAAGACATGGGGTCGCACTGCCAGCCTGACTAGTGTGCCCGGCCCGCTGCCGCCAAGCGAAATCGCCAAGTGAAGTCGCCGGTGGAGTCGCCGAGCCGACGTCGCCGGCGAAATCGGCACGGGCGGCTTCGCCGCCGTCTTGCCTCGCCGGGCTTGCCCGCGTACGCGCCTTGGCGATGCGCGCGCTGATCGACCTTGTCCGCGTGATGCGTCCGCGCGACCGGCGGCGCATCCTCCTGATCGCCCTCGGGCTCGCCGTTGCGAGCCTGTTCGAGATCGTGGGCGTCGCCTCGGTGGTGCCGTTCCTCTCCCTGGTGGGCGATCCCGCAGCGGCGTCCCGCATCCCGGTGCTCGGGACGGTCCGGGCGGCGCTCGGCCTCACGGACGATCGCAGCTTCCTGGTGGCCACGGGCTTTGCCGCGCTCGCCGCGATCCTGACGACGAGCGTCGTCAATGCCGGGCTCAGCTACGCGCAGCTCCTGTTCGCGCACCTGACCGGCTACGGCTTCGCGCGGCGGCTCCTCGCCCGCTACGTCGCCCGCGACCGCCTGTTCTTCGCCCGCACCAACAGCGCCGAACTCGCCAAGAACGTGCTGAGCGAGACCGACCGGCTCGTGACCGGGGTGCTGATGCCGAGCCTCGTCATCGCCTCGCGCGCGGTCTCGGCGACGGCCATCGCGGTCTTCCTGCTCGTCTACGCGCCCACCCTCGCGCTGATCTTAGGCGGAGGCTTCGGCAGCCTCTATGTCGGGCTCTATCTCGTGGTGCGGGCCCGGCTGGCGCGGCTCGGCGCCCGGGCGACCGCCGACAACGAGATGCGCTTCCGGGTGGTCCAGGAGACCTTCGGGGCCCTGACCGAGCTGTCGCTCTACGGACGGGTCGGCCCCTTCACGGCCCGATTCGACGCGCCCGCCCGCGCCTATGCCCGCGCCAGCGCGGCGAGCCTCGTGACCGGTCAGATGCCGCGCTTCGTCATCGAGGCGCTCGCCTTCGGCGGGGTCATCGTGGTGGTGCTGTTCGCGTTCTCGCGCGGGCTCGACACGGCCGGGCTGCTGCCGCTCCTCGGGCTGTTCGCCTTCGCCGGCTACCGCATGCTCCCGGCCTTCCAGAACATCTTCAATTCGCTCGCCCAGCTGCGCTTCTACCTGCCGGCGGTCGGCCGGATCGTGGCCGAGCTCTCCCGCGAGGAGGAGCCGCGCCCCCGCTTGCCCGAGCGCCTGCCCTTCCGCGACGCGGTCCGGTTCGAGGGGGTCTCCTTCGCCTACGAGCCGGGGCGCCCGACCCTGCGCGGCGTCGATCTCACCATCCGGGCGAACACCACGGTCGGCCTGGTGGGCCGGACGGGGTCGGGCAAGTCGACCCTGATCGGCCTGCTCCTCGGGCTCGTCGCCCCCGCCGCCGGGGCGATCCGGGTCGACGGGGTGCGGCTCGATTCCCACACCCTGCCGGCATGGCAGAACCGGATCGGCTACGTGCCCCAGGACGTGTTCCTGATCGACGGCACGGTCGCGCAGAACATCGCGCTCGGCATCGAGGATCCGGATCCGGCCGCCATCGAGCGGGCGGCCCGGCTCGCCGGCCTGCACGAGGTCGTGGCGGCGCTGCCCGGAGGATATGGCGCGGGGGTCGGCGAGCGCGGAGCACGGCTCTCGGGCGGCCAGCGCCAGCGCATCGGCATCGCGCGGGCGCTCTATCACGATCCGGACGTGATCGTGTTCGACGAGGCCACGTCGGCCCTCGACGGCGAGACCGAGGCCGCCGTCATGGCCGCCCTCTCGGCTCTGTCGGGGACGCGCACCGTGGTGATGATCGCCCATCGCCTGACGAGCCTCGCCCGCGCGGACGTGGTCCACATCCTCGACGAGGGGCGGGTCGTCGCCTCGGGGCCGCCCGCCTCCGTGCTGGCCGAGCGCGGCCTGATGGCCCGGGCCTGACCTCCGGCGGGCGGGATTGCGGCCGGCGGAATTGGCCCTGCTACCCACATTCCACAGTCGAAATATGTATGATCGACTATATCTCGACGCCAAGTCGGATTTAGGCTAGGCGTGCTCGTGGAGCGGGCCCTTGCGCCCCTGCGTCACCTCTGCCTTCCAGGAGCTTCGACATGGCCGATGCTGCCACCACCGCCTCTGACACGGGCCGCAAGCCCGGTCACGGCCGCGTGTTCGGTTCGATCACCGAGACCATCGGCAACACGCCGCTCGTACGCCTCAACCGCCTGCCCCAGGAGCGCGGCGTCGAGGCCGAGATCCTCCTGAAGCTCGAATTCTTCAACCCGATCGCCTCCGTGAAGGACCGCATCGGGGTGAGCATGATCGACGCGCTCGAAGCCTCCGGCACCCTCAAGCCGGGCGGCACCCTGGTCGAGCCGACCTCCGGCAATACCGGCATCGCGCTCGCCTTCGTGGCGGCGGCCCGCGGCTACCGGCTGATCCTGGTCATGCCCGAGACGATGTCGATCGAGCGCCGCAAGATGCTGCTCTTCCTCGGCGCCGAACTCGTGCTCACCCCCGGCCCGCAGGGCATGAAGGGCGCCCTCGCCAAGGCCGAGGAACTGCTTGGCGAGATCCCCGGCTCGATCATGCCCCAGCAGTTCAACAACCCGGCCAATCCCGAGATCCACCGCGACACCACCGCGGAGGAGATCTGGAACGACACGCAGGGCCATCTCGACGCCTTCGTGGCCGGCGTCGGCACGGGCGGCACCATCACGGGTGTCGGCCAGGTGCTGAAGCCGCGCCTGCCGCAGCTGCGGGTGATCGCGGTGGAGCCGGAGGATTCCCCGGTCCTGTCGGGCGGCAATCCCGGGCCGCACAAGATCCAGGGCCTCGGCGCGGGCTTCGTGCCCAACGTCCTCGACCGCAGCGTGATCGACGAGGTGGTCACGGTGTCGAACCAGACCGCCTTCGAGACCGCCCGGCTGCTCTCGCGGCTGGAGGGCATCCCCGGCGGCATCTCGACGGGCGCCAACGTCGCCGCCGCCCTCGAGGTCGCTGCGCGGCCCGAGTTCAGGGGCAAGCGGATCGCCACCGTCGCCCCCTCCTTCGCGGAGCGCTACATCTCGTCGGCGCTGTTCGACGGCATCTGACCTCGGTGCAAGCCTCAGCCTCCCGCGGAAGCGGGAGGTTGCGGCACTCGAAGTCTCGATCGGTCATCCGTTCGGGCGGAGAACCGGATTCCACCTCTCCCGGACAGATCTCTAGGCCACCAGCTCGGGCTTGCCCGGGCAGTCGGGCACGGAGCGCCGGAACAGTGCAGCGCAGCGCGATTCCCGGTGCACGCTCAGGATCGAGGCCCGGTCGATGTCCGGATTCTCGGCCAGGATGCGCCGGACGTCTTCCACGAGCTGCCCATAGCGGCCCGGGTCGTAGCCGCTCTCCAGCGGGCTCACCGCGATATAGGCCTCGACCACCAGAACCTTCTCGGACGACTCGCGGGTGACCTCCGCCGCGATCCAGGCGGATTTCACCAGACGATTCGGCATGACCATGGCGTACCTCCAGATTGCTCGGCCGCTCTCCCGACAGCCTGTGCCGGCTTCAGACTGCGACAAGCCGGAGCGGGATTAAAGGGGCCTTGGCACGATTTCGCCGCATATTCGTTGCGGCGGCGCAAGGCGCGGCCCCGCGACGCTGCCCTGGCCGAGCCGCAACCTCATCCGGCGCCCGGAGTTGTCTCCGGACATCCGCGACCAGCGTGAGGCTTTCGACCATGGCGAAAACGGATCAGGCGCGGCCGTCGCTGCGCGAGTTCGATCCCTATACGGATCGCAACGGCCAGGACATGGGCCAGGACAGTCCGCTGGACGTCGGCGTCCCGTCCCGCACCCAGCAGGATCTGAAGAGCAACCCGATGGGCGAGGCCGGCACCGCCCGCACGGCCTCGGACGAGGACCGGCTCGATTCGATCGGGGCGACCGATGCGAGCGAGCAGACCGCGGCCGAGACGTCGCCCGAGACCCTGCGCCGGATCGGCGACCCGCGGGCGCGGCCCGCGACCGAGGAGGCGATCGACCGGGCGACCGCGTCGGTCGGGCACGAGGACGAGCGGGGCCCCAGCCGATGAGCGCCCGGGAGAAGAAGAGCGCCGAGGACAGGAAACCCGCCCGCGAGGCGCGCACCGACCGGCCGGTGACGGCCGAGGATCTCAAGGGCGTCGCGGCCGTGCCGCAGGACGGAGGAGCCAACGGCAACCGCTCGGGCGCCGACGCCTCGGACCGCCAGGGCGACGAGGTCGATCCGGGGGCGGGCTGAGGGCTCGACGGCAGGTCGACCGCGCGCCATCTTGGCGGCACGCGACGAGGAGACCCGTATGGCGACGCGAGGGTTCACGGGCCGGCGGCCCTCCCGGCCAGTCGAGGAGCGGCTGCCGCCCGGGCAGTATCTGACGACCGACTTTCCGGTCCTGCAGCTCGGGCCGACCCCCCGCATCGACCTCGCCCGCTGGTCCTTCACCCTCTGGCAGGGGCCGAAGCCCCTGAAGAGCTGGACCTGGGACGAATTCGAGGCCCTGCCGCACACCCGCTGGAGCGGCGACATCCACTGCGTGACCAAGTGGTCGAAATTCGACACGGCCTGGGAGGGCGTGAGCTTCGACGACCTTCTCTCCGCCGCCGGCATCGCGGCGCCGACGCCCTTCCTCCTCGCCGAGGGCTACGACGATTACAGCACGAACGTTCCGGTTGCCGACCTCGCCGGCGGCAAGGGCATGGTGGCCACGCGCTACGACGGCCGGCCGATCCCGCCCGACCATGGCGGCCCGGCCCGGCTCCTGGTCCCTCACCTCTACTTTTGGAAGAGCGCCAAGTGGGTGAAGGGCCTGCGCTTCACGGCCAAGGACGAGGCCGGATTCTGGGAGCTGCGCGGCTACCACATGTACGGCGATCCCTGGCGCGAGCAGCGGTTCTCGGACGATTGAGGTGGCGCTGGCGTGGCAGGAGGCGGTGATCGCGGCCATCGCCGCCGAGACGCCGCGGGTGAAGCGCTTCACCCTCCGCCCCGACCGTCCCTTCCCGTTCCGGGCCGGGCAGCACGTGGATGTGCGGCTCACCGCCCCGGACGGCTATCAGGCACAGCGCAGCTACTCCATCGCCTCCGCGCCGGGCGGCGAGGAGAGCTTAGATCTCATGATCGAGCACCTCGACGACGGGGAGGTCTCGGGCTTCTTCGCCGACGTGGCGGAGGTGGGCGATCGCATCGAGCTGCGCGGGCCGATCGGGGCCTTCACCTGGGAGGCGGGGCAGGGCGGTCCGCTCCTCCTCGTTGCGGGTGGATCGGGCGTGGTGCCGCTCCTGTCGATGCTCCGCCATCGGGCCGCGGCCGCGCCTTCCGTGCCGGCCCTCCTTCTCTATTCCGCCCGCACGCCCGAGGAGGTGATCGCCCGCGCGGAGCTGCTGCGGCGCGACGCACAGGAGCCGGCCTTTCAGCTGATGCTCAACCTGACCCGCGTCCCGGGCGGACGGCGCCTCGACGCGGCGCGCGTGGCGGAGGCGCTGTCCCGCCTCGGCCCGCCCGCGAGCAGCTTCGTCTGCGGCGGCAATCCCTTCGTCAGCACGGCATCCGACCTCCTCGTCGATGCGGGCGTGGCGCCGGAGACGATCCGGACCGAGCGGTTCGGTGGTTAGAGTCCGTCCGGACGGAGAGCCGCTGACCCCTTCGCCCGGATCTCCGCGAGACCGCGCTTGACGCCGGGCGGCATCCGCGCGAGGGCGGGCCCTCGCTTGCCCTTCCGGAGACCGCCCCCGATGAGCCCCGAGACGACACACGACCTCGTCGCGCGCCTCGCCGCCCGTCTCGGTCCGGGCGGCCTTCTCACCGAGGAGAGCGACATCGCCCCCTTCGCCATCGACTGGCGGCGGCTGTTCCCGGGCCGTCCGGCCTGCGTGGCGCGGCCCGCGAGCACCGCAGAGGTGGCCGACGTGGTGCGGATCTGCCGCGAGGCCGGGGCGGCCCTCGTGCCGCAGGGCGGCAATACCGGCCTTGCAGGCGGCGCCGTGCCGGACGCCTCGGGGACGCAGGTCGTGCTCTCGCTCATGCGCATGAACGCGATCCGGGCGGTCGATCCGGTGGGGCTGACGCTCACGGCGGAGGCCGGCTGCGTGCTCAAGGCGGCGCAGGACGCGGCAGCGGACGTGAACCGTCTCTTGCCCGTCAGCTTCGCGGCGGAGGGCTCCGCGATGGTGGGCGGCGTCATCGCCACCAATGCGGGCGGGCTCAACGTCGTGCGCTACGGCATGACCCGCGGCAACGTGCTGGGCCTTGAAGTGGTGCTCGGGGACGGCACCGTCGTCGACGGGCTGCGGGCCCTGTGCAAGGACAATGCGGGCTACGACTGGAAGCAGCTCTTCATCGGGTCCGAGGGCACGCTCGGCATCGTCACGGCGGCGGTGCTGCGGCTCACAGCCCGCCCGCGGCACGTCGCGACCGCGCTCCTCGCGGTGCCGGATCCGCAGGCGGCCCTGCGGCTGTTCACCCTGGCTCAGGACGAGCTCGGCGACGCGATTCAGGCCTTCGAGCTGATCTCCGGCCTGTCCCTCGATCTCGTCGCGCGCCATGGGGGCCTGCGCAATCCGCTCGGACCGGCCGGCTGGTACCTGCTCGTCGAGGCGGCCTCCTCGCTTCCGTCCCTGCGCGAGGCGGCCGAGGGCGTGCTTGCGACGGCGCTGGAGCAGGGGGATGCGGTCGATGGCGTGCTGGCCGAATCGAGCCAGCAGGCGGCCGGCCTGTGGGCGCTGCGCGAGGGCATCACCGAGGCCGAGGCGAAGGAGGGGCGCGGCGTCAAGCACGACGTCTCGGTGCCGATCACGGCGATTCCCGCTTTCCTGGAGGCGGCCGGGCGGGCGCTCGCCGCGGATCTGCCGGGCGCGCGCGCCAATGCCTTCGGCCACATGGGCGACGGCAACATCCACTACAACGTGCTGGCCGCGCCCGGGCAGACCAGCGAGGCGATCAACCAACTGGTGCACGGCGTGGTGGAGGATTTCGGCGGCAGCATCTCGGCCGAGCACGGCATCGGCCAGTACCGGGTGACGGAGCTGGTCCGCCATCGCCGGCCCGGGGAAATCGCCCTGGCACGCCGGATCAAGGCGGCGCTCGACCCCGACGGCCTGCTCAATCCCGGCAAGGTCCTGGCGCGCTGACCTCTCCCGGGCACGTTCGATCGCGCCCGATCCAAATAGAAGCCGAGGTGCGTGGCAGCCGCTCCGCTCCTCATGCTGAGGTGGCCGGCGCGAGCCGGCCCTTTGGCCGGCATCAGCCGGCACGCACCCCGGACCGGTGCTCCCAGCCACCCAAAGCCTCGGACCAGCGGTCAGGCGTGCTTCGAGGCTGCTACGCAGCACCTCAGCATGAGGGCCGGGGTTGGCTGCCACGAAAGGAAGTGCTCATCCGGCCGGTTTCATCCGTCGGGGTCGGCCCGGCCGGTGGTGAACTCAGCCAACGGCCCAGGCTGCTGACGCAGCAGGTGCTGACGCATCAGGCCGTTGACTTAATGCTGCGGCGCCTCAGTTCACCGAAGCCTCATCGAGGCGGAACGCGAAGGTCGCGCTGTAATCGTCGCGGTCGGCCAGGTCCGGCGTCGCCGAGGGGCTGACGCCGTGCCGGACCGTGAGAAGCTGCGCCCCGGCCTTGCGGATGGGGACGGTCGCGATGCCCTCCGCATCGGCCGTGACCTGCGGCGCCTGGCCCGGGTCGAGGTCGGCGCCACTCTCACCGTAGACCACGCTGGCGCCCGCCAGCGGCTCGCCCCGGAACAGCACCCGCACGCGGATCGCGCCCGCGGTCGGCGCCGGAATCTCCAGCGGCACGATCTCGAGCGCGTGTCCGACCACCTTCAGCCAGGGGGCCGCAGGCCCGAGCGCCGCCTTGGCGAATCGCACCGACCAGCGGCTGGCCGTCGCGTCCGGCACGAGGCGGCGGCTGGTGTTGCGGCCGCTCCCGTCCGTCAGAGTCACCCAGTAGCCGCTGTCGTAGGTCGCGGCGACGAGCGTGCGGCTTGCCTTGCTGGGCAGGGGGGCCACGAGGGCCGGCGGCACGTCCGGCGGGCTTGGGCGCAGCGCCGCCACGAAGGTCGTCGTCTCGTCCGGCGTGATCGCCTGAAGCGCCACGAGCTTGGGCTTGGCCGGCGTCAGCCGCTCCCGCGGAGAGCCGAAATTCACCCGCACCTGCGGGCCGGCCTCCGGCGTGCTCAGCGTCAGCCACAGGTCATGCGCGCGGGCCGGCGCGGCGAGAGCCGCGAGCGCCATCACCGCCGCCACCGCGAGGGAGGTTCGGCGCGGGATGGGGGGATGGGACATCGGCCGTTCGTGCTCCTGGCGCCGCTCTGCTGCAGACCGATTGCAGGTGGGATCGCAGGCCATGACGTCAAGCGTCATGCCGGATCCGATGCGGCCATGCGGGGGCGCCGTTCGGACGAGCCCTGCCGCGAGACCGGGCGAGACGCCCGACGGTTGTGTTTGCAGCAGTCCTTACATCCGATGGCCGCTCTTCTGCCTCAGGCAAGTTCACGCGAGTGTACGCGGTCGACATCATATCATATCCGATCTCTCTATGCTCTTGCCGAATGCTCTTGCCGAGAGAGCCCGCGGCCAATGATCAGGTGCGGAAACGCACGTCTCGGCTGCGACGCTCCTTGGGCCATCCTGACACGATCTTGCCGAGAAGCCCAAAAAAATACCAAATCGGTACCGGCCGATCGGGGCGATCGGCCGTTCTCCAGACGGGCCGGACCGTCTCCCGGGGTGGGACGGCCCGCCCGCCGGGAGGCATCCTCCGGGGGGCCCATTCATGCCGCTGACGCAGGGCGCTTTCTCCGATCTGGTGGGCCGCATCTACGATTGCGGACAGGATCCCGACCTGTGGCCCGACACCTTGGCACGGCTCGTCGAGGCGCTCGGCGCGCTGGCGGGCTGGATCGGCATGCAGGACCCCGCGGGCCGCAATGGTTGCATCGCCGTCGGGGTCGGCCTCTCGCCGGAGCAGCAGTCCCTCTATGCCGAACGCTTCGTCGGCCTGTGCCCCGTCTCCCTGGCGACGTGGTTCACGCAGGTCGGCAGCGTCGTTGCCCTGTCGGAACTCGTCGACCGCGACGCGTTCCGGGACACGGTCTTCTACAAGGAATGGTGCCGTCCGCAGCGGATCGAGGACCTGATCGCCGGCATCCTCACGAAGTCGCCGGCCGGCTGCGGGAGCCTGTCCGTCTCCTTCGACCGTCCCGCTTCGACGGAGGCGCGGGAGCTGATGATGCTCCTGCTGCCCCATCTGCGCCGGGCGGTCGAGACGGGGCGCCTGCTCGCCGAGCGGAGCGGCGAGACCGAATGCCTGACCGCCGCGATGGACGCCCTCAGCGCGGGCGTGATCCTTCTCGACGGAGCCGGCCGCGTGCTGCGCACCAACGCCGCGGCGGACGCGATCCTGCGCGAGGGCGACGCTCTGCGGCGCATGCCGGCCGGCACGCTCGCGACCGCCGAGCCCCGGTCTCAGGGCGCCCTGGAGGCTGCGCTGGCGGTCTGCCGATCGGGCGACGATGCCCGGCCGCGGCCGGCCTTGCCGTTTCCGTCGCGGCGCAAGGCCGTGCCGCGGGGAGGGCTGGTGGGGCAACTCGTGCCCCTGCGCAGCGCCATCCTGGCCCCGCGCGACCCGGTCTGCGGCGCCGGACCGGATGCGGAGCGCAAGCCGGTGGCCGCGCTCTTCGTGCAGGATCCCGAGCGGCCCTGCGCGGTGCCGAGCGAGGCGCTGGTGCGGCTCTACGGCCTGACACCGGGCGAATGGCGGGTGCTGCACGGGCTCGTGCAGGATCTCACGCTGAGCGAGATCGCGGAGATCTACGGCATCGGCGTCGCGACGGTGCGGACCCATCTGGCGCGCCTGTTCGACAAGACCGGCACCCGGCGGCAGGCCGAGCTGCTCCGCGCCGTGATGGCGGCAGCCCCGGCGCTGCGCGCGCCGGAGCCGTGTCAGGATCGCGGCGTTGCGCCCGCATCGGCGGGCCTACGCGCGCGGGGCGCGACGATGCCGGCATGACGGAATCCCCGCACTCCTTCCGAACCCGCGCCGCGCTGCGGGCCGACCTCGCGGCCCTGGGCGTGGGCGCGTCCGACGCCGTCATGGTGCATGCGGCGATGCGGCGGGTGGGCCGGCTCCTGAACGGGCCGGACGCGCTCATCGGCGCGCTGCGCGATGCCGTCGGCCCCGGCGGGACGATCCTCGCCTATACGGACTGGGACGCGGCCTATGACGGCCTGCTCGACGCCGAGGGCCGCGTACCGCCGGCCTGGCGGGAGCACGTGCCGCCCTTCGATCCGGCCGCCTCCCGGGCGATCCGCGACAACGGCATCCTGCCCGAATTCCTGCGCACGACGCCCGGCGCGCTGCGCAGCGGCAATCCGGGCGCCTCCGTGGCGGCGCTCGGTGCCCAGGCCCGCTGGTTCACCGCCGATCATCCGCTCGATTACGGCTACGGCGAGGGGTCGCCCTTCGCGAAGCTCGTGGAGGCGAACGGCAAGGTGCTGATGGTGGGCGCCCCGCTCGACACGATGACGCTCCTCCACCATGCCGAGCATCTCGCCCGTATTCCCGGCAAGCGCGTGCGCCGCTGCGAGGTGCCCTTCGCCACGCAAGCGGGCGTCCATTGGCGCATGATCGAGGAGTTCGACACGGCAGCGCCGGTCGTGGCCGGTCTGCCCGACGATTACTTCGCCGACCTCGTGCGCGATTTCCTCGCGACCGGCCAGGGGGCGCACGGATCCGTCGGCGAGGCGCCCGCCCTGCTCGTGGAGGCCGCGCCCCTCTGCCGCTTCGCGGTGGCATGGCTGGAGGAGAGGGTAGGCTGAGCGTCGGCCGAGACCGTCAGGCCGCCGGTTCGATTCCGAGGGCGATCGCCACGAGGCGCTCGCGCGCGCCGGCATCGGTCGGGCAGCCCGCATCGAGCCACGCCGCGCGGGCGGCGGCGAGCGCGCGCCCGAGGCTGGGGCCGGGCTTCGCGCCGCGGGAGACGAGAAGCGCCCCCGAGATGGGTAAGGCGGGCACCGGCTCGGCCCCGGACGCGAAGGCGGCGAGCGCCCGCGCGGCCTCCTCGGTGAGGACGGGAGTCGGCTCGCCCGTGAGCACGAGGATGGCGTCCGACACCGCCTGAACCCCGGACAGCGCCACCCGCCGGCGGATCTCCGCGACATCGACGGGCGCCTGCGCCCCGTGCAGGGCGGCGGAGGCCTCCGCATAGGCCGCGAGACGCGCATGCTCGGCCTTGGACAAGCGCAGGGCGTCGCGCAGGCGATCGGCATCGGGGCCCGACAGAACGGCGAGGGCGGCGAGGCGGCGCAGGGGATCCGGCACCGCCTCGCTCGCGGCCAGGCGGGCGAGGCGGCCGAGATCGCCGATCCCGCCGATGAGCCGCTGCAGGAGCCCGGTCCCCGAGAGGATCGCGGTGGCCTGCGCGGCGCCGGGCGCAGCAAGGAGCTTCAAGAGCTCGACCCGCACGCGCTCGCGCGACAGGGTGGCGAGGCCCTCGCGCGCGGCGATCGAGGCGGCCAGCCCTTCCGGATCCAGGGCCCCGCGCCCGTAGCGCGCGTGGAAGCGGAAGAAGCGCAGCACCCGCAGGTAATCCTCGCGGATGCGCTGCGCGGCCGCGCCGATGAAGCGCACCCGCCCGGACGCGAGATCCGCGGCTCCGCCGACCGTGTCGTGGAGACGGCCCGCCGGATCCGCCGACAGGGCATTGATGGTGAAGTCGCGCCGTTCGGCATCCCGCGCGAAGTCGCGGCCGAAGCGCACCACCGCATGACGGCCATCCGTCTCGATATCCTCGCGCAGAGTCGTGACCTCGAAGGGCTCGCCCTCGGCAACGACCGTGACGGTGCCGTGATCGATCCCGGTCGGCACCGGCTTGAGGCCGGCCTTCGCAGCCAGTCGCACCACCTCCTCCGGCAGCAGCGTCGTGGCGAGGTCGACATCCGCGACGCGGCGGCCGAGCAGCGCGTCCCGCACCGCCCCGCCGACGAGCCGCGTCTCCTCGCCGGGAGCCTCGAGGGCGGCCAGCACCCGGCGTAGGCGCGGGCGGGCGAGGAGCGCGGCGAGGCCGGCCTCGTCGAGCCCTGCGGTCATCGGAACTGCCCCGGCACGACCCGGCCGTTCTCGATATGCGTCGGCACGAAGCCCTGGCCGTGCCGCTCGGCCAACAGGCCGGCGGCCATGAGCGAGGCGACGACGAGGAGGCCGCCCGCGATCGCGAGCCGCAGCGCCTGATCGCTCCAGTGGATCCACCGGAACGGGCTGCGCTGCCGCAGCACGAGGTAGAGCGCGAACAGCGCGAAGGGCAGGAAGAACAGGATCAGGTCGTCGATGACGGCGCGGATCATCGCGGGGCGGCCTGGGAGAGGCGGTCGGAGAGGTTGCGCACGATCCCGGCCGTGACGCCCCAGATATAGCGCTCGCCGAACGGGATCGCGTAGTAGCGGCGCCGGCGCCCGCGCCATTCCCGGCTGTGCAGGGCGTGGTTGGCGAGGTCGAGCAGGAAGGCCAGCGGCACCTCGAAGGCGTCCGCCACCTCGTTGGGGTTGAGAGAGAGCGGCGCCGCCGGATCGACGAGGCCGACCACGGGCGTCACCAGGAAGCCGGTGCCCGACAGGTACGGGTCGAGATAGCCGAGCGGGCGCACATGCGACCGGTCGAGGCCGATCTCCTCCTCGGCCTCCCGCAGGGCGGCGGCGAGCGGGGAGGGGTCGGCGGGATCGATCTTGCCGCCCGGGAAGGCGATCTGGCCGGAATGCTCGCGCAGATGGGCGGCGCGCTGGGTGAACAGCACGGTCACCGCCTCGGGCCTCGCCAGGACCGGCACCAGCACCGCCGCGAGCCGCGGCGGATGCGCGAGCGCTGCGCCGAGCACGTCGGGTTCGAGGTCGTGGTCGCCGCGCGGGTTCGAGGTCGGGTCGAGCGGTCCCGGCGGGTCCGGGCGCAACCCCGCCGCCGCCCGCGCCAGGAAGGCCTCGACGGCAGAGGGCTGTGGCGAGACGGCCGCCGTCACGACAGATCCGCGGCCGGGAGGATGCGGTGGAAGCGCCCGCCCGCCGCGAGTCCGAACCAGCGCGTGCCAGCGACCATGCGCTCCTCACAGAGATCCACGAGATCGTAGACCAGCGAACGGGTCACCAGGGCCCAGAGCCCGTGGCGGACATGCAGGTAGGGCTTGAAGCCGCCCGCGGCGTCGCGCTCGAAGCGCAAGGGGTGGTCTTCATCCACCGGCACGACGTCGTCCATGTTGGTGCGGAAGGCGAGCGCGCGTCCGTCGCCCTCACCCTCCACCGCCATCTCGACCGCGAGGAACGGTGCGTCCTCGACCTCGATGCCGACCCGCTCCGCCGGGGTGACGAGCACGATGCGCCCGTCGGGATCGCGCCGCAGGATCGAGGCGAACAGGCGCACCAGCGCCGGCCGGCCGATCGGGCTGCCGTTGTAGTGCCACGTCCCGTCCGCGGCGATCCGCATCGGGATCTCGCCGCAATAGGCGGGGTTCCAGCGCTCGACCGGCGGCGGGCCGCGCCGGTTGCCCTCCGCCCCGAGGGCGGCGGCGAGGCGGTCGAGGGGTCCGGACGGTACGTGCGTCATGCGTGCCAAGATAGGTGAGACGCGGCGGTTTTGAACGGCATCATGCCGGCACCTCCGGGCGCCGCCGCAGGATCTTCCACACGCCGGTGCAGCTCGCCGCAACCCGGCCGCCGCTCATCAGGTCGCCGCGCAGGAAGACGAGCGTGCCGGTGCGCTGCACCACCTGCGGCGCCAGCGTCACCACCTCGCCCATCCGCACGGCGGCGATGAACTGCATCTCGAACTGCACCGTGACGCAGTTCGCGCCATCCGCCGCCGCCATGGCGGTGACGCCGAGCGCCCGGTCGGCGAAGGTCATCAGCATGCCGCCCTGCACGACGCCGATGAGGTTGGCGTGCTTGGGCTCCGCCCGGAACGCATAGGCAGCCGGGCCGTCGCCCTCGCGGACGAAGATCGGGCCGACGAGATCGACGAAGCCGGGATCCGTGAAGGGATGCCAGCCGGCGGCGGGATCGAGTTCGCTCATGCGCCGGCGAGTAGCGAGCCGGGCGGCCCTCCGCAACGGCGCATCCGCCGGGCCCGCGCCGCGGACCGCCACGCTCTGCCTGAAAGGACGACGGCGGAGCAACCCTGCGTCGTCTCGCCAACCTTGCCACGCGGGGGGGAAGGGTCCCACACTCCCGGGTCTGGTGCGGATCGGGGCGGATCCGAAACCACCGCGAGCAGAGGATCCCCGCATGACCCACGGCAGCGCGCCGGCCACCGCGACCTCCCTCGACGACGGCATCGTGGCCGCTGCGGAAGCCTGCCTCGCCTCGGTCGGGAAGGCGCGCGAGGCGATCCAGCAGGTGATCTTCGGCCAGGAGACGGTGGTCGATCTCGCCCTGGTGACGCTCCTGGCGGGCGGCCACGGGCTCCTCGTCGGCCTGCCCGGTCTCGCCAAGACCAAGCTCGTGGAGACGCTCGGCACCGTGCTCGGCCTCGATGCCCGCCGGGTGCAGTTCACTCCCGACCTGATGCCCTCCGACATCCTCGGCACCGAGATCCTCGACGAGGATCAGGACGGGCACCGCACCTTCCGCTTCGTGCGCGGCCCGGTCTTCACCCAGCTGCTGATGGCCGACGAGATCAACCGCGCGAGCCCGCGCACGCAATCGGCCCTGCTGCAGGCGATGCAGGAGCACTTCGTCTCGGTGGCGGGCGACCGGCACGACCTGCCGCGGCCCTTCCACGTGCTCGCCACCCAGAACCCGATCGAGCAGGAGGGCACCTACCCGTTGCCCGAGGCCCAGCTCGACCGCTTCCTCCTCGAGATCGACGTCGGCTATCCGGACCGGGCCGCCGAGCGGCGCATCCTCATCGAGACCACCGGCGCCGAGGAGCACCGGGCCGAGCCCGTGATGACGACCGAGGCGCTGCTCGCCGCCCAGCGGCTGGTGCGACGCCTGCCCGTCGGCGACCGGGTGGTGGACGCGATCCTCGACCTCGTGCGTGCCGCGCGGCCCGACGGAGGCGACGCGGCCGTGGCGCCGAAGCTCCTCTGGGGCCCGGGGCCGCGCGCGAGCCAGGCCCTGATGCTGGCGGTGCGCGCCCGCGCGCTGATCGAGGGCCGGGTCGCCCCCTCCATCGACGACGTGGCGGCCCTGGCCGAGCCGGTCCTCAAGCACCGCATGGCCCTCACCTTCGCGGCCCGCGCGGATGGCGAGACCATCACCGGCCTCGTCGGCCGGCTCGCCTCCCGCCTTTAGAGCACCACATGGTCTCGACCCGCGTCCTCGACGCGCCCGGCCGCGCCCCGGGGCGGCGGGAAGCCGAGAGCGGCCTCGCGCTCGCCGAGCGGATGCCGCGCCTGATCCTGGAGGCGCGCCGCGTCGCCTCCACGCTCTCGCACGGCCTGCATGGACGGCGGCGGGCGGGGCCCGGCGAGAGCTTCTGGCAATTCCGGCCCTTCGTGGCCGGCGAGGCGGCGAGCCGGATCGACTGGCGCCGCTCGGCCCGCGACGAGCGGCTCTACGTTCGCGAACGCGAATGGGAGGCGGCCCATACGGTCTGGCTGTGGATCGACCGCTCCGCCTCGATGGGCTTCGCCTCGTCGCTGGCGCAGGCCCCGAAGGTGGAGCGCGCCCTGGTGCTGGGCCTTGCCCTTGCGGACACCTTCGTGGAGGCGGGCGAGCGGGTGGGGCTCCTCGGCCTGGCGCGGCCGCAGGCCTCGCGGACCATCGTGGAGCGCGTCGCCGAGGCGCTGGTGGCGGACGCGTCCGGCCTCGACGAGGACCTGCCGCCGCGCGCGCCGGTCGCCCGCTTCGACGAGGTGATCCTGATCGGCGATTTCCTGACGCCGGTGGACGAGGTCCGTGCGGCGGTGGCCGGCATCGCGGGGGCGGGCGGGCGCGGGCACCTCGTCGTCATCGTCGATCCGGTGGAGGAGACCTTCCCCTTCGCGGGCGAGGCCGAGCTGCACGACCTGGAGGCCGGGCTGTCCCTGCGAGTCGGCGACGCGGCGGCCTGGGGCAGCGCCTACCGCACGCGGATCCAAGCGCATCGGGACGCGTTGGCGGAGGTTGCCCGCGGTCACGGCTGGACCGTCAGCCTGCACCGCACCGACCGGCCGGCGAGCGAGGTGGCCCTGCGTCTCGTGACGCTCGTCGCCGCGCGCGGCGCGGGTTGAGGGAGACGCGACCCCGATGTTCGGACTTCCCGTCAGCTTCGCCGCGCCGCTCGCCCTCGCCGCGTTGCTGGCGCTGCCGGCTCTCTGGTACCTGCTGCGGGTGACGCCGCCGCGCCCGCGCCGCATCGACTTTCCGCCGCTGCGCATCCTCGCCGATCTTCTGCCGGAGCGCGAGACGCCGGCCCGCACGCCGCCCTGGCTGCTGATCCTGCGGCTCGCCGCCGCCGCCTTCCTGATCCTGGCGGTGGCCGGCCCGGTCTGGAACCCGGCCGCCACGAGCATCGGCGACGGGCGCTCGCCCCTGGTCCTCGTCCTCGACAACGGCGCCACCGCCGCCCAGGACTGGCGCGACCGCGTCCGGGTCGCCACCGACGAGGTGGAGGCGGCATCCCGGGCCGGCCGACCCGTCGCGATCCTCGCCACCGCCTCCGCGCCGGCGGGCCTGGAGGCGACCGGGCCCGGGCCGGCCCTGGAGCGCCTGCGGGCGATCCAGCCCCAGCCGCACCTCGCCGCGCGCGACGCGCACCTGCCCGCGCTCGCGGCCTTCCTGGAGCGCGATCCGGGCAGTGCCGTGGTGTGGATCAGCGACGGCGTCGCGGGGGTCGACGAGGGCCGTTTCCCGGCGGGTCTCGCGGAGGCCGCGGCCAGGACCTCCGCCTCCCTCACCGTGCTGAAGGGCGACCGTGCTCCCGCGCTCGCGCTCTCCGGCCCCGAGGGCTCCGGCGGCCGCATCGGCGTGCGGGTCCTGCGGGCCGAGCCGAACGGCCGCGATTCCGGAACCGTGCGGGCCCTCGACGCGAAGGGCCTGCCCCTGGCGGAGGGCCCCTTCGGCTTTGCGAGCGGCGCCACCGAGGCCGAGACCGGCTTCGATCTGCCGGTCGAGATCCGCAACGCCATCGCCCGCTTCGAGATCGCCGGCGAGCGCTCGGCGGGTGCCGTCACGCTCGCCGACGAGCGCGGGCGCCGCCGCCGCGTCGGCCTCGTCTTCGGCGGCACGGCCGATCAGGCCCAGCCGCTCCTGTCGCCGATCTACTATCTCTCCCGCGCGCTCTCGCCCTTCGCCGACGTGCAGGAGCCCCGCGGCGGCAAGGGCGTCGCCGAATCCATCGGCCAGATGCTCGACAGCCAAGTCTCCGTGCTGGTGCTCGCCGATGTCGGCGCGCTCGATCCGCCAACGCAGGAGCGCGTCGCGGGCTTCGTCGAGGCGGGCGGGCTGCTCCTGCGCTTCGCCGGTCCGCGGCTCGCCGCGGGCAGCGACGACCTCGTTCCCGTGCGCCTGCGCCGGGGCGGCCGGGTGCTCGGCGGGGCCCTGTCCTGGGACAGCCCGAAGACGCTGGCCCCCTTCGCGCCCGAGAGCCCCTTCGCGGGCCTGAAGCCCCCGGCCGATATCGGGGTGCGGCGGCAGATCCTGGCCGAGCCGGACGGCGATCTCGCCCGCAAGACCTGGGCGGCGCTGCAGGACGGCACCCCGATCGTCACCGCGGCCAAGCGCGGGGAGGGGCTGGTGGTTCTCGTCCACGTCACCGCCGACACGACATGGTCGAACCTGCCGCTGTCGGGGCTATTCCTCGACATGCTGCGCCGGACGGTGGCGCTCGCCGGCACCGCTCGGCCGGTCGAGGGCGGGCCCCAGGCCGGGCCGCCGCCGGTGCTCGCCCCGCGCTTGGCGCTCGACGGGTTCGGCGCGCTGAGCCCGCCGCCCGCCACCGCGCGGGCGATCCCGGCGACCTATACCGACCGCGCCACCGCCGAGCACCCGCCGGGCTTCTACGGCCCGGCCGATGGCGGGCTCGCGGTGAACGCGCTCAGGCCCGACGACCGCCTGCGGCCTCTCGACTTCGCCCCCCTCCAGGCCGCCCGGTTCGGCAGTCTCGGGCAGGAACAGAGGCGCGACCTGCGCGGGCCTCTGTTCCTGCTCGCGCTCGGCCTCCTTGCGCTCGACACCCTGGCGACCCTCTGGCTCGGCGGCTTCCTCGGCCTGATGGCGGCCCGCTGGCGGCGTCCGGCGGCCGTGTCCCTGCTCCTGCCGGGTCTTCTCGTCCTCGGCGCCCCCGAGCCGGTCCGGGCCGCCGAGCCCCAGGCCAACCGGCCGAACGGGTTCGAATCCGCCCTCGTCACCCGCATCGCCTACGTGGTCACCGGTGATGCCACGGTCGACGAGACCAGCCGCGCCGGGCTCACGGGCCTCACCCAGATGCTGTCGAGCCGCACCGCCCTCGAACCCGGCGAGCCGGCCGGGATCGACCCGGCCAAGGACGAGCTCGCCTTCTATCCGCTGATCTACTGGCCGATCGTGCCGAGCCGTCCGCAGCCGAGCGCACAGGCGATCCGGCGCATCGACGCCTTCATGAAGAACGGCGGCACCGTGATCTTCGACACCCGCGACGCCATGACGGCCCGCTCCGGCGGTCCGCCGACCGCCGAGGGGCTCTATCTCCAGCGCATGCTCGCGACCCTGGAGGTGCCCGAATTGGAGCCGGTGCCGCGGGACCACGTGCTCACCAAGGCCTTTTATCTCGTCGACGGCTTCCCGGGCCGCTACGCCAACGGCCAGACCTGGGTCGAGGCCCTGCCGCCGGCCGGCGACGGGGCCGAGCGCCGCCCGGCCCGGGCGGGCGACGGCGTCTCGCCGATCGTGATCACGGGCAACGACCTCGCCTCCGCCTGGGCGGTGGGCCGGCGCGGCGAGGCGCTCTACCCGGTGGTCGGTGGCGATCCGCGCCAGCGCGAGATGGCCTTCCGCGGCGGCGTCAACCTCGTGATGTACGTGCTCACCGGCAACTACAAGGCCGATCAGGTCCACGTCCCGGCCCTGCTGGAGCGGCTGGGGCAGTGAGGACGGAATTGATCGGGTTCCGGATGCCGCTTCCGAGACGAGACTGCGCGGGGAACCCCTCTCCCGCACGGGAGAGGGGGCCTCCGTCCCGCGTTTCATTCTGAGAGGGACGCGGGAGCCGGCCCCGACCCGACGCGGCGGACCCGAGGACCACCGATGCTGAGCCTGAGCTTCTCACCCCTCGTCCCGGTCCCGGTCCTGTGGGGATTGCTCGCGCTGGCGGCCGTGCTCGGCGTGCTGGCCTATCTGGCGCGCGGGCCGGTGGCGCTGCTGCGCGTGCTCGTCCTCGCCCTGGTGCTCGCGGCGCTCGCGAATCCCTCTCTCGTCCAGGAGGAGCGCGAGCCGGTCAAGGACATCGCGGCCGTGATCATCGACCGCTCGGGCTCGCAGATGCTCGGCGACCGGCCGGCCATGACCGACCAGGTGAAGGCCGAGCTGCAGCGGCGCTTCGGCGGGCTGACGGAGGTCGAGCCCCGCTTCATCGAGGTGCCGGAGGCCGGCAGCGACGAGGGCACCAAGCTCTTCACCGCCCTGTCGAACGCGCTGGCCGACGTGCCGCCGGACCGTCTCGCGGGCGTCGTCATGGTCACGGACGGCGTCGTTCACGACATCCCGGCCAACGCGGCGGCGCTCGGCTTCAAGGCGCCGCTGCACATTCTCGTCACCGGCCGGCCGGACGAGCGCGACCGGCAGATCCGTCTCATCGAGGCGCCCCGCTTCGGCATCGTCGGGCGCGAGCAGACCATCCGCGCCGAGGTGATGGAGCGCGGCGGCACCGGCTCGGCCGTGGTGACCGTGCGCCGCGACGGCGAGGAGGTGGTGCGCCAGTCCGTGCGCACCGGCCGGCCCTTCACCCTGACGCTGCGCATCGAGCATGGCGGGCCGAACGTGGTCGAGATCGAGGCCGAGGCGCTGCCGGGCGAGCTGACCACGGCCAACAACCGCGCCGTGCTGCCGATCGAGGGCATCCGCGAGAAGCTGCGCGTCCTGCTCGTCTCCGGCGAGCCGCATGCGGGCGAGCGCACCTGGCGCAACCTGCTCAAGTCCGACGCCAATGTCGATCTCGTCCACTTCACCATCCTGCGCCCGCCCGAGAAGCAGGACGGTACCCCGATCTCGGAACTCTCGCTCATCGCCTTCCCGACCCGCGAGCTGTTCCAGCAGAAGATCAAGGACTTCGACCTGATCATCTTCGACCGCTACGCCAACCAGAGCGTGCTGCCGTCGAGCTACTTCGACAACATCGTGCGCTACGTGCGCGAGGGCGGGGCGCTGCTGATCGCGGCGGGACCGGAATTCGCCTCGGCCGCCAGCCTCGCGCGCACGCGGCTCGCCGCGATCCTGCCGGGCGAGCCGAACGGCCGGGTGGTCGAGCGGCCCTTCAAGGCGGCGCTCACCGGCAGCGGCCAGCGTCACCCGGTCACGCGCGACCTGCCGGGCTCCGAGGCGAGCCCGCCGGCCTGGGGCGACTGGCTGCGGCTGATCGGGGCCGAGGTGCGTCCCGGCATCACGCCGATCATGGCGGGCGCCGACGCGCTGCCGCTGCTCGCCCTCTCGCGCGAGGAGAAGGGGCGCGTCGCGCTCCTCCTGTCGGACCATGCCTGGCTGTGGGCGCGCGGCTATCAGGAGGGCGGCCCGCATCTCGACCTGCTGCGGCGCCTCGGCCACTGGCTGATGAAGGAGCCGGCGCTCGAGGAGGAGGCGTTGCGCGCGGCCACCACGGGCCATGGCCGCGAGGTCCGGGTCGAGCGCCAGACCATGGCCGACACCACCGAGCCCGTCACCGTGACGGCGCCGAGCGGCGCCACGCGGAGCCTCACCTTAAGCCCCGACAAGCCGGGCCTGTTCGCCGCCACCTTCGAGGCGGGCGAACTCGGCCTGCACACGCTGCGGTCGGGCAATCTCGTCAGCTTCGTCAGCGTCGGACCGGCCAATCCGCGCGAACTCGTCGACGTGTTCAGCGACACCGAGCGCCTGCGCCCGGTGGCCGAGGCGACGGGCGGCTCCGTGCGCCGCCTCGCCGAGGCCGGCGGCGGCGTGACCGTGCCGCGGCTGCAGATCGCCCGCTCGGGACGGCTCGCGGGCGCCGAGTGGATCGGCTTCCGGCCGAGCGACAGCGCGGTGGTGCGCGGCGTCTCGGTCTATCCGCTGGCGCTCGGCCTCGTCGCCCTCGCGCTGCTGGCGGCCGCCGTGGTGGCCATGTGGCTCGCGGAGGGGAGGCGGGGGCAGGCGTGAGGCTGTCAGGCCCCGCCGACGATGGCCCCCGTCACGCCCTCCAGCGCCCCCTCGCGCAGTTCCAGCACCAGGAACCGCGCCGGGTCCACCGGCCCCGGCAGCGTGAGGCGCCGCGGCGGAACCGGGCGGAAGCCGAAGCGGGCGTAATAGGGCGCATCGCCGACGAGCAGCACGAGGCCGTGCCCGCCGTCCCGCGCGGCGTCGAGCGATGCCGTCATCAGCGCGGCGCCGATGCCGCGGCTGCCGAAGGCCGGGTCGACCGTGAGCGGACCGAGCATCAGGGCCGGCGTGCCGCCGATCCGGACCGGCGAGACCCGGACCGAGCCGACGAGCAGCGTGCCGACGAGGGCCGTGAAGGAGAGGTCGGGCAGATGCGCCACGCCCTCGCGCAGCCGGTAGGCGGTGCGCGCAAAGCGGCCGGGGCCGAAGGCCCGCTCGTGCAGGCGATCGATCGCGTCGGAATCGCCCACGCGTTCGGGGCAGATGACGAGGGGGAGAGAGCTCACGGGATGGCCTCGCGATGGGAAGGACGGACGGATGGCCTCATTGCGGCCGTCGTCGCGCTTCCCCGCGCCGTGCTCCCATGGCTGGCTCCCCTCCGGCCCGAGGCTTAAGGGCCGCGCCGCCCGATAGCAGGCCGGACGGGCCGGTGCAAACCTCCGCTGGCACGGGGCTGGCATCGCGGGGACGCGTGCGATGCGGGGCTTGCGGAGCGGGGCCGTCCGCGGGTTCATTGCAGCGCCCCAACGCGGACAGCCACGGGATCGACCCATGCCAGGATTCTCCACCCCTCCGATGCTCCGGCCGCTCGTCGCGTTCGCCGCCCTCGCGCTCGTCGCGATCGGAGCAGCGGGTCCGGCCGCCGCAGAGGAAGCGGTCCCGCCCGTGGTGCGCATCGCCACCGAGGGAGCCTACGCGCCCTACAACTTCACCAAGCCGGACGGCAGCCTCGACGGCTACGAGATCGAGCTCGCCCGGGAGGTCTGCAGGCGCGCCAAGCTCACCTGCGAATTCGTGGTGCAGGACTGGGACGGGGTAGTGCCGGGCCTGCAGGCGAAGAAGTTCGACGCGATCATGTCGGGCATGACCATCACGGATGCGCGCCTCAAGGTGATCGACTTCACGCGCCCCTATAGCAGCGACTTCTCGGGGCTCGCCGTCGACCGCAACGGGCCGCTCGCCAGGCTCCCCCTCGCCGACCGGAAGCTCAGCCTGACCGCCGACGAGGCGCAGGCGGTGAAGGCCATCGACGAGATCAAGCCGCTCCTCAAGGGCATGGCCGTGGGCGTCCAGGTCTCGACCATCCACGCCGCCTTCCTCGACAAGTACCTCAAGGGTACGGTCGAGATCCGCGAGTACAAGACCACCGAGCAGCATGACCTCGACCTTGCGGCCGGGCGCATCGACGCGATCTTCGCCAACGACGCGGTGCTGCGCGCCACCGCCGAGAAGCCGGAATTCAAGGGGAGCATCGCGCTGGCCGGGCCGCGCTTCCGGGGCGGCATCCTCGGGCAGGGGGTGGCGATGGGGCTGCGCAAGGGCGAGACGGCGCTGAAGGCCCGCCTCGACGAGGGCATCGGCTCGGTCATCGCCGACGGCACGCTCAAGGCCCTCTCGATCAAGTGGTTCAAGGTCGACATGACGCCCCAGGGCTGAGGCCGCGTGGACGCCCTCGCGCTCCTCGGGCCGGGCGGTTGGGGCCCGGCCCTCCTGCTGGCAGCGGGCACCACGCTCGCGCTGGCGCTGTGCGGCTTCCTGGTCGGCGCGGTGATCGGGGCGCTCGCCGCCTCGGCCAAGCTGTCGGGCCTGCTGCCCCTGCGGGCGGCGGCGGATGTCTACACCACGCTGCTGCGCGGGGTGCCGGATCTCCTCGTGATCTATCTCCTGTATTTCGGCGGCAGCGCCGCGCTCGGCTCCGTTGCCGGCCTGTTCGGCGCCTCGGGCTTCGTCGGCCTGCCACCCTTCGCGGTCGGGGTCGCGGCGCTGGGGATCATCTCGGGGGCCTACCAGGCCGAGGTCTTCCGCGGCGCCTATCTGGCCCTCGACCGGGGGCAGATCGAGGCCGCGCGGGCCGTCGGCATGTCGCCCGCGCTCCTGTTCCGGCGGGTGGTGACGCCGCTCGTCGCCCGCACGGCCCTGCCCGGCCTCGGCAATGTCTGGCAGATCCTCCTCAAGGATTCGGCCCTGGTCTCGGTGACCGGGCTGGTGGAGCTCCTGCGGCAGGCGCAGGTCGGGGCGGGCTCGACCCGCCAGCCCTTCACCTTCTATCTCGCCGCCGCCGCCCTCTACCTCGCCATCACCACGCTCTCGACCTGGGGTTTCTCCCGGGCGGAGGCCCATGCGCGACGGGGGCTGCCGTGATCGATCCGGACTTCCTCGGCGAGACCCTGGTCGCGCTGTCGCGCGGCCTGCCCCTGACGCTCGGCCTCACGGCGGGCTCCGTCGCCTGCGGGGCGGTCCTGGCGGCCCTCGCGGCGGCCGCACGCCTCTCCGGGATTCCGGGCCTCGGCCTGCTCGCGCGCGGATACATCTTCGTGTTCCGCGGTACGCCGCTCCTGGTGCAGCTCTTCCTGATCTATTACGGGCTCGGCCAGTTCCGGTACGGCCTCCAGGCGCTCGGCCTGTGGTGGTTCTTCCGCGAGCCCTATTGGTGCGCCCTGCTGGCGCTCAGCCTGAACACCGGCGCCTACACGGCCGAGATTTTTCGCGGTGGGGTGCTGGCGGTGCCGCACGGGGCGCTCCTGGCCGGGCGCGCCTGCGGCATGTCGCGGCTCACGCTGCTGCGGCGCGTGACCCTGCCGCTCGCCGCCCGGCAGGCGCTGCCGGCCTACGGCAACGAGATCATCTCGGTGGTGAAGGCCACCGCGCTCGCTTCGACCATCACCATCCTCGAACTCACCGGCATCGCCCAGAAGCTGATCGCCCAGAGCTTCCGGGCGCTGGAGATCTTCCTCTGCGCGGCCGCCTTCTATCTGGCGATCGTGAGCGCCATCATCGTCCTGGTGCGGCTGGCGGAGGCATGGCTCTCGCCCGACCTGCGTGCGCGGCCGGTGGTTGCGCCGCGCGCCGCGTGACCTTTCGGAGTTTCCCGTGCTGGCTCCCGCTCCGCCCCGCTCCGACGCCGTCGCGGTCCGCAACCTGACGAAGCGCTTCGGCACCCACGAGGTGCTGCGCGGCGTCTCGCTCTCCGCCCGGGAGGGCGAGGTGGTGGCGATCCTGGGCTCGTCCGGCTCGGGCAAGTCGACGCTCCTGCGCTGCATCAACCTCCTGGAGGTGCCGGAGGCGGGCGAGATCACGGTCGGCGGCGAGACGGTCGCCTGGCGGGCTCGCCGCGGCGGGCGCGTGCCGGCCGACCGGCATCAGGTGGAGCAGCTCCGCGCGCGGGTCGGCATGGTGTTCCAGAGCTTCAACCTCTGGTCCCATCGCACGGTGCTGGAGAACGTCATCGAGGCGCCGGTCCACGTCCAGCACCGCCCGAAGGCGGACTGCATCGCCGAGGCCGAGGCGCTCCTCGCCAAGGTCGGCATCGCCGAGAAGCGAGACCATTACCCCGCCCATCTCTCGGGCGGGCAGCAGCAGCGGGCCGCGATCGCCCGGGCGCTCGCCATGCATCCGCAGGTGCTGCTGTTCGACGAGCCGACCTCGGCCCTCGATCCGGAGCGGGTGGCGGAGGTGCTGCGGGTGATCCGGGCGCTCGCGGAAGAGGGGCGCACGATGCTGATCGTCACCCATGAGATGGCCTTCGCCCGCGAGGTCGCCCACCGGGTGGTCTTCCTGCACGAGGGCCGGATCGAGGAGGAGGGCGCGCCGGACGCGCTGTTCCGCTCGCCGCGCTCGGAGCGGCTGCGGCAGTTCCTGGCCCGGGGCGGGTAGGGTCGATCGCCGAGAAAGCGGTAGCGTCCGGCAAGCAGACCGCTTCCACGCCCCTCAGGGTCGATTGAGACCGCGTCGGCCCAGGCGAGGATGTCCGCTCCCTCTTTCCCGGATCTCCTTCCGCTGGCGCTGCAGTCGTGCAGGCCCGAACGGGCCCGGAAAGAGGGAGCGCGCAGGGGCGGAGAATCCAGGAAGGGCGGAGACCCTGTGATCCGGTCTGCGAAGGATCCGTTACGCGGCGCGGAGTTCTGCTCCGCGCCGGCTTGACCTCTGCATGAGGAGCCTGGCGGCCTCCACGCACGTCAGTGTCGAGTCAGGAAGCTCGTGCCCTCCGGCCGCGGGGGATACCGGCGGGACGCGGGATGGTCGCCCGCTACCAGCTCGTCAGCACCGCGCCCTTGAAGGTCTTCTCCACGAAGTCCTTCACCTCGGGCGAGCGGTAGGATTCCACCAGCGCCTTCACCCAGGGCTTGTCCTTGTCGGCGCTGCGCACCGCGATGACGTTCACGTAGGGGCCCTTCGGCTCCTCGCGCAGGATCGCGTCGGTGGGCTTGAGCCCGGCAGGCTCCGCGTAGTTGGTGTTGACCGCCGCCGCATCCACGTCGTCGAGGGAGCGCGGGGTCTGGGCGGCGTCGACCTCGATGAAGCGCAGCTTCTTCGGGTTCTTCACGATGTCGGCGACGCTCGGCTTGAAGCCGACGCCCTCCTTCAGGGTGATCACGCCCTTGTCCTGCAGGAGCAGGAGCGAGCGCCCGCCATTGGTCGGGTCGTTCTGGATCGCGATCGTGGCGCCGTCCGGCACCGCATCCCAGGACTTGTATCGCTTCGAGTAGATCCCCATCGGGAAATTCACCGTCTGGGCGACGCTGTCGAGCTTGTAGCCGCGATCGGCCTTCTGGTTGTCGAGATAGGGCTGATGCTGGAAGGAGTTGGCCTCCAGCTCGCCGGCCGCGAGCGCCTCGTTGGGAATGACGTAGTCGGAGAATTCCTGCACCTGGAGGTCGATGCCGTGCTTGGCCGCGATCGGTTTGACTGCCTCCAGGATCTGGGCGTGGGGGCCCGGCGTGGCGCCGATGCGCACGCGGTCGGCGGCCGCGGCGGGAAGAGCGGCGGCGAGCGCCGCCACGAGGGTGAGAACACGCAACATCGGTCAAGGTCTCCGAGGGGGGAAAGCTCAGGCGTGGCGCAGGCGCTTGTTGAGGCGGCGCGCGAGCCGGTCGCCGATCGTCTGCACGGCCTGCACGAGGACGATCAGCACGGCGACCACCGCGGCCATCATCTCGGGCATGAAGCGCTGATAGCCGTAGCGGATGCCGAGATCGCCGAGCCCGCCGCCGCCGACCGCGCCGACCATGGCCGAGAAGCCGATGAGCGAGACCACCGCGAGGGTCAGGCCGAGCACGATCCCGGGCAGCGCCTCGGGGATCAGCACCTTCAGCACGATCTGGAGCGGGCTCGCCCCGAAGGCGCGGGCGGCCTCGACGAGGCCGGCATCGACCTCGCGGATTGCACCCTCGACTAGGCGGGCGATGAAGGGCGTCGCCGCGACCGTGAGCGGCACCGTCGCGGCGTTGGTGCCGATCGAGGTGCCGGCGACGAGCCGCGTGAACGGGATGATCGCCACGACCAGGATGATGAAGGGCGTCGAGCGCGTCGCGTTGACCAGGATGCCGAGCACCCGGTTGGCCCAGGGCGCGGCGAAGAGCTCGCCCCGCCCGCTCGTGGCGAGGAAGACGCCGAGCGGCAGGCCGAACAGGGTGCCGAGGCCGGCGGCGATCGCCACCATCCGCAGGGTGTCGCCGGTGGCGACGACGAGGAGGCGCAGGAGTTCAGGCGACATGGTTTGATCCGGTCTGGCTCGATCCGGTCCGGCTGGCGGGCGGCCACGCGGCGGCGGGCAGCGAGCCCAGCACCTCCACGTCGAGGTTGCGCGCCCGGAGGAAGTCCTGGGCGCGGGCGACGAGGCCGGGCGCCGACGACACCCCGACCACGAGCGTGCCGAAGGGGCGTCCGGCGATCTCGTCGACCGTGCCCGAGAGGATGCAGGGCTCGATGCCCGCATCGTGCGCGAGCTGCGCCAGCACCGGGTCGGTGGCGTGCGGCCCCCGGAAGGTGATGCGCAGCACGGTGGTCTCGCCCGCGCCCTCCGGCATCAGCCGGGCGGCCAGGACCGGCGGCAGGGCGCGGCCGGTCTCGCGGTCGAGGAAGGTGCGGGTGATCGCCGCCTGCGGGCGGGTGAAGACCTCGAAGACATCGCCGCTCTCGGCGATGCGGCCGCCATCGAGCACTGCGACCTCGTGGGCGATGGCCCGGATCACCGACATCTCGTGGGTGATGAGCAGGATGGTGAGGCCAAGCTCGCGGTTGATGCGCCCGAGCAGATCGAGGATCGAGCGCGTCGTCTCGGGGTCGAGGGCCGAGGTGGCCTCGTCGGAGAGCAGCACCTTCGGCTTGGTGGCGAGCGCCCGGGCGATGCCGACCCGCTGCTTCTGCCCGCCCGACAATTCGGCCGGGTAGCGGTCGCCCCGGTCGGCGAGCCCGACCAGCGCCAGTAGCTCGTCGACCCGGGCGCGGATCGCCGCCCTGTCATAGCCCGCGATCTCGAGCGGGAAGGCGATGTTGCCGGCGGCCGTCCGCGACGAGAGCAGGTTGAAATGCTGAAAGATCATGCCGATGCCGCGCCGCTCGCGGCGCAGGGCGGCCTCGGAGAGGCTGGAGATCTCGGCGCCGTCGACGATGACGCGCCCGCTCGTCGGCCGCTCCAGCCCGTTGACGAGGCGGATCAGGGTCGACTTGCCGGCGCCGGACCGCCCGATCACGCCGAGCACCGAGCCGCGCCGCACCGCGAGGTCGATGCCGTCCAGGGCCGTGATGGCCGCAGCACCCCGGCGCGCCGGGTAGGTCTTGGCGATTCCCTCAAGGCGTACCAGCGCGTCGGACGCGCCGAGGCGGTCGCCGAGGTCGGCCGGGGCCGGCACGCGCACCGGGGCGGTCATGGCCGCGCCTCGGCCGGAGCGGGAAGAGCGGGAGAGAGCATGATCCGTCGTCCGTCTGGTTGGGCGGACAGAAACCGCGGATGGACCGGCGTGTCAACCGAAACGTTCTTTTTAGAGAACGTACCCGAAGAGAAAGCCGTGCCTTTCAGGCAGGGCGAGGCAGGATGCGGTTCCCGCGGGCGGAGCGGGCCTCTGCCATGGGGCCGCCGCAGCCTGAGGGCCGCGCAGTCCTGACCTGAGCGCGGGTCTGAGAACTCCTCCCAAGTCCTGATCGCATGGCTCCTGCCGGTGCGGGCGCGTTGTCCCGCGATGCCGGATCGCGTTCCGCGAGACGGGACGGCGGTCGCGCGCGGATGGCTCAACGAGGAATGCCGGCATGAAGGCTCTGGTTTGGCACGGAACGGCGGATATCCGCTGCGAATCGGTTCCGGACCCGCGCATCGAGGACGATCGCGACGCCATCGTCAGGGTGACGACCTGTGCCATCTGCGGCTCGGACCTGCACCTCTACGACCACTTCATGCCCGGCATGGAGAAGGGCGACATCATGGGCCACGAGTTCATGGGCGAGGTGATGGAGGTCGGCAGCGGCGCCAAGTCCGCCCTCAAGGTCGGCGAGCGCATCGTGGTGCCGTTCACGATCATCTGCGGCCAGTGCGACCAGTGCCGGCGCGGCAATTTCTCCGTCTGCGAGCGCTCGAACCGCAACAAGGCCATCGCCGACAAGGTCTTCGGCCACGCCACCGCGGGGCTGTTCGGCTACACGCATCTCACGGGCGGCTATCCGGGCGGACAGGCCGAGTATGTCCGCGTGCCCTTCGCGGACAAGACGCACATCAAGGTGCCGTCGGGCCTCACCGACGAGCAGGTGCTCTTCCTCGGCGACATCTTCCCGACCGGCTGGCAGGCCGCCGTGCAATGCGACATCGAGCCGACCGACACGGTGGCGATCTGGGGCTGCGGGCCGGTCGGCCAGATGGCGATCCGCTCGGCGATCCTGCTCGGCGCCCGGCAGGTGGTTGCCATCGACTGCGTCCCCGAGCGCCTCAGCATGGCGCGGGCGGGGGGCGCCACCACGATCGACTTCCGCGAGGAGAGCGTCGTCGAGCGCCTCAACGCACTGACGGACGGCAAGGGCCCCGAGAAATGCATCGACGCGGTCGGCCTCGAAGCCCACGCCACCGCGACCCTCGACTCGATCTACGACCGCGCCAAGCAGGCGGTGATGGCCGAGACCGACCGGCCGCACGTGCTGCGCGAGATGATCTATGTCTGCCGCCCGGCCGGCACCCTGTCGGTCCCGGGCGTCTATGGCGGGCTCATCGACAAGCTCCCGTTCGGGGCGCTGATGAACAAGGGGCTCACCGTCCGCACCGGCCAGACCCATGTGAACCGCTGGACCGACGACCTCGTGCGGCGGATCGAGGAAGGCCAGATCGATCCCTCCTTCGTCATCACGCACAGCGTCGGCCTGGAACGGGGCCCCGAGATGTACAAGACCTTCCGCGACAAGAAGGACAACTGCATCAAGGTCGTGCTGAAGCCCTGAGAGCGTCCTGAGCCGACGGGACAGGAAGACAGACCCGTCTGCTGTGGCGTCCGCCAGACGACGGGGAATGCTCCCCCGTTTCGAAAACTCTTCGAGGAGACCCCCCATGCCCGCGACGCGCCCCGACCAGACCCTGCTCTCCCGCCGCACCGCCGAAACCCTCGCCAAGGGGCTCGGCCTGTTCTCGATCGGCCTCGGGCTCGTCGAGCTTCTCGCGCCGCGCCGCCTGACCCGCACCCTCGGCATGCCCGGCTTCGAGGGGGTGGTGCAGGCCTACGGGGTGCGCGAGATCACGAACGGCGTCGCCATCCTCGCCTCGCACGATCCGACGCCTTGGCTGTGGACGCGGGTCGGAGGGGATGCGCTCGACCTCGCCACGCTGGCGACCGGCCTCGATAGCGACAATGCCCGCAAATCCCACGTGATGCTGGCTTTCGCGGCGGTGGCGGGCGTGACCGCGGCCGACATCGCCTGCGCCAGGGCGCTGGAGGAGCAGCGCGAGACGCATCGCGGGCCGTTCCGCGACTTCAGCGACCGCAGCGGCTTCCCGCGCCCGCCGAACGCCATGCGGGGCGCCGCGCGCGACTTCGCGATCCCGAAGGACTTCCGCACGCCGGAGCTGCTGCGGCCGTTCCCGCAGAGCCGCGGTGCGGCGCCCCTCACCGGAAGTCCCGCGTCCTGATCCGCAGGCCGGGGCGGACGAGGCTCCGCGCGCCGCCGCCGCCCGGGCGCGCCTCGTCCCCGCACCCGCCCGGCGACAGCAGGGCGCCGCGCCCGCCGATCTCGGCCAGCAGGTCCGAGAGGTCGATCAGGTGCTCGGCGACGAGGTGGATCACCTCGCCCTCCCGCTGCACCCGGCCGCGGGCCGCCATCATCCCGGCCGACAGGATCAAGCTGCGCTGGCGGGCGAACAGCGCGGGCCAGACCACGAGGTTGGCGACCTCCGTCTCGTCCTCAATGGTGATGAACAGCACGCCCTTGGCCGAGCCCGGCTTCTGGCGCACCAGCACCAGCCCCGCCACGGTGACGCGCGCCCCGTCCCGCAGGCGTTTCAGCGCCGCGCAGGCGCTGATGCCGTCCCGGGCGAGGTCGGGGCGCAGGAAGGCGACCGGGTGCCGGCCGAGGCTCAGGCCCGAGGCGCGGTAATCCGCCACCACGGCGGCCCCCTCGGGCATGGGGGCGAGCGCCACGGCGGGCTCGTCCAGTTCGGGCCGGATCGCCGCCTCGCGTGCGTCCGCCGCCGCGAAGAGCGGCAGGGGCAGGGGCGCGAGGCCCTTGATCGCCCACAGCGCCTCCCGGCGACCGAGGCCGAGCGACCGGAAGGCATCCGCGGCGGCGAGATGCTCCAGGGCCTTGAGCGGCACGGCGGCACGGCGCCAGAGATCCTCGACCGAGCGGAAGAGATCCGCCTCGCGCACGGTGGCGATGCGGGCGCCCTCGGCATTGCCGAGGCCCCGCACCAGGCGCAGGCCGAGCCGCAGGGCCATCAGCCGCCCCTGCGCCGGTTCGAGCGTGCAGTCCCAGCGCGAGGCATTGACGTCGATGGGGCGGACCGGGACCCCGTGCCGGCGGGCGTCGCGCACGATCTGGGCCGGGGCGTAGAAGCCCATCGGCTGCGCGTTGAGGAGCGCGCAGGCGAAGACGTCCGGATGGTGGCATTTCAGCCAGGACGAGGCGTAGGCGAGGAGCGCGAAGGAGGCGGCGTGGCTCTCCGGGAAGCCGTAGGAGCCGAAGCCTTCGAGCTGCCGGAAGGTGCGGGCGGCGAAGTCCGGCGTGTAGCCGTTGCGGATCATCCCGGCGATCAGCTTGTCGCGGTAGAGGCCGATCTTGCCGTTGGCCTTGAAGGTCGCCATGGCGCGGCGCAGGCCGTCGGCCTCCGCGGCCGTGAAGCCGGCCGCCACGATGGCGACCTGCATCGCCTGCTCCTGGAACAGCGGCACGCCGAGCGTCCGCTCCAGCACGCTCTTGAGCGCCTCGCTCGGATAATGGACGAGGCTGCGATTCTGGCGGCGGCGCAGATAGGGATGGACCATGTCGCCCTGGATCGGGCCGGGCCGCACCAGCGCGACCTCGATGGTGAGGTCGTAGAGATGCTTCGGCTGCATCCGCGGCAGCATCGCCATCTGGGCCCGGCTCTCGATCTGGAACACGCCGAGCGTGTCGGCCTTGCCGATCATCGCGTAGGTGGCGGCATCCTCGGGCGGGATCCCGGCGATGTCCTGGGGCGGATTCTCGTCGCCCCGGTGCTCCTTCAGGAGCGCGAAGGCCCGGCGCAGGCAGCCCAGCATGCCGAGGCCGAGCACGTCGACCTTCATGAACTTCAGGGCCTCGATGTCGTCCTTGTCCCATTCGATGGTCTGCCGGTTCTCCATGGTGGCGGGGGTGATCGGGCAGAGTTCGTCGAGGCGGTCGAGGGTCAGCACGAAGCCGCCCGGATGCTGGCCGAGATGGCGCGGCGTGCCGATGAGCGCCTTGGCGATGTCGAGGGTCAGGCGCAGGCGCCGGTCGGAGAGGTTGAGGTTGAGGGCTTCCGCCTCCCGCTCGCCGGCCCCGTCCCGCGACCAGCCCGAGACCAGGCGGGCGAGCGCCCCGGTCACGTCCTCGGGGACGCCCAAGACCTTGCCGACCTCGCGCACCGCGCCGCGGGCGCCGTAGCGGATCACCGTGGCGGTGAGCGCCGCGCGGTGGCGCCCATAGGTCGCGTAGACCCACTGGATCACCTCCTCGCGCCGGTCGTGCTCGAAATCGACGTCGATGTCGGGCGGCTCGTCGCGGTTGTCCGAGACGAAGCGCTCGAACAGGAGCTTTAGCCGCACCGGATCGATGGCGGTGATCCCGAGGCAGAAGCAGACCACCGAGTTCGCCGCCGAGCCCCGCCCCTGGCAGAGGATGCCCTGGTCGCGGGCGAAGCGCACGATCGCCTCGACGGTGAGGAAATACGGTGCGTAGGTCTTGCTGGCGATGAGGTCGAGTTCGTGCCGGATCTGCTCGCGGACATTCTCCGGGATCCCGCCGGGGAAGCGCTGGGCCGCCCCCGCCAGGGTCATGGCCTCCAGCCGCTCCTGGGCCGAGCGGCCGTCCTCCCCGGTCTCGTCCGGATAGGTGTAGGTGAGGTCGTCGAGGGAGAAGCGGCAGGATTCGGCGATGGCCTGCGCCCGCTCCACCGCCTCTGGGTGGCGGGCGAACAGGCGGGCGGTCTCGGCGGGGGGCTGCAGGTGGCGCCCGGCATGGCGCTCACGGGCGAAGCCGGCGGCCTCGATGGTGGTGCCGAGCCGGATACAGGTGACGACGTCCTGCATCAGGCGGCGTTCCGGGACGTGGTAGAGCACGTCCCCCGTCGCCACGATCGGCACCCGGGCCGCGCGGGCGAGATCCGCGATACCCTCGAGCCGCCGATGGTCGTTGACGCCGAAGCGGCGGGTGAGGGCGCAGAAGCTGTGCCGGCCGAAGATCCCTTTCAGGCGGCCGAGCCGCGCCGCGAGGGCGTCGTCCGACTTGTCCGTGAGGAGAACCGCGATCAGGCCCTCGCTCCATTCGGCGACGTCGCCGAAATCCAGCGTGCAGCCGCCCTTGCCGGCCCGCTCCTTGCCGAGGGTGAGCAGGCGGCAGAGCCGGCCATAGGCGGCGCGATCGGTGGGATAGACGAGGAGCGCGGTGCCCTGGTCCGGCCCGGACAGGTCGAGTCGGCAGCCGGCGACGAGGCGGCAGCCCGTCGCCCGGGCGGCCTCGTGGGCCTTCACCAGCCCGGCGACGGAATGGCGGTCGGTGACTCCGAGGGCGGTGAGGCCGAGGAGGGCGGCGGTCGTGAACAGCTCCTCCGGCGAGGAGGCGCCGCGCAGGAAGGAATAATGCGTCGTGACCTGGAGCTCGACGGTCATGGCGGGGAGCACCCGACCGACCTGAACGGCCGGTCCAGGCAGCGGCCAGGATGGGATCGGCGTTCCGGGATGCTTCTTCTGTGGCAACCAATCTCGGCCCTCATGCTGAGGTGGCCGGCGACAGCCGGCCCTCGAAGCACGCCTGACCGCTGGTCCAAGGCTCTGGTGGATGGGAGAATCGGTCCGGGGTGCTTCGAGGCTCCTTCGGAGCACCTCAGCATGAGGAGCGGGGTTGCCTCCACGCATCTCAGGGTCGATTGAGGCGCGTTGCGGGTGCCATGAGACGGGGCGGCCATGGCTTCACGCCTCCCCCAGACCGTGCAGCCACCAGCGTCCCCCTTCCGCGGCCGGGGCGTCGCGGAAGAGCCAGTAGCGGGCGCCGGTCCGGTCCTCGACCCGGTAATAGTCGCGCACGGCCGAGACCTCCGCGTCGCTGCGCCACCACTCGCCGAAGACCCGCTCGGGTCCGTCCGCCCGCGCCACCCGGCAGCGGCGGGCGCGCCAGACGAACAGGGCCGGGGGTGCGTCCGGCAGCTCCGCGATGGCATCGATGCGCTCCGGGGGATCGACGAGCCGGCCCGGCCGCGGCAGCCCCGCGGGCCAGGTGAGGCCGCTCGCCGGCGCGAGCGGCGCCACGCGCCGCACGCTCCGCTCGGGCCACTCGCTCTCGACGGGTGCGGCGCGAAACAGCCGGCCCGGCCCGAGCCGCGCGGCGAGGCGGTCGACGAGTTCGCCCATCGCTTCCGGGTCGGGCTCGCCGTCCGCCGCGAAGGCCGCGATCTGCCGGGCCGACAGGGGCTCGGTGCGGGAGGCCGCCAGGGAGGCCTCCTCGATGCCGAAGCCCGGATCCACCGTAGCGAGGCGCTCCGCGAAGAGCCGGGCGAGATGGGCCGCCTCGCGGCTCGGCCGGGCGGTGCCGAGCGCCAAGGCCTGCGACAGGCCGTCGACCCGGCGGAAGACGAGATCGAGCCGGCGCGCCCCAAGCCCCCGGCGCTCCAGGTCCCGGGCCAGGAGGGCGGTGAGCCGCCCCACCACCCGGGCGAGCGTCTCGGGCGCGCCGATCGGCTCCGCGAAGGCGAGCCGGGCCCGCAGGGTCTCGGGGGGCGCCAGATAGGGCAGGGGTTCCGGGGCGGACCCGAGGGCTTGGTCGAGCCGCAGCGTCACCGCCTCGCCGAAGCGCAGCCTCAAGGGGGCGCGGGGCGTGGCGAGAAGCTGCCCGATCCGCACGAGGCCGAGCTGCGCCAGCCCGGACGCCGTCTCGGCGCCGAGGCGCAGCGCCCGCACCGGCAGGGGCTCCAGCACGGCCCCTTGAGTGCCCGGCGCCACGATCGGCGCCCGCGGCGCATGGCGCGCCACCGCCCAGGCGGCGCCCGGCGTATCGGCGATCCCCGCCTGCACGTGAAAGCCTCCCGCCCTGATGCGGTGCGTGAGATCCATGAGGAGCCCCGCCTCGCCGCCATGCAGATGCGCCGCGCCCGCGCTCTCGATCCAGATCCCATCCGGCGGATCGAGGGCGACGAGGGGGGCATAGGCGAGGCACCAGCCCGCAAGGCGGGCAAGCCCCGCGCGATCGCCCTCCGGATCGGCCTCCACCACCGCGAGGTCCACCACCATGCCCTGCGCCTGCGCCACCGGCATCCCGGGCCGCAGGCCGAGCCGCCGGGCGGCGGCGTCCACGGAGGCCAGTACCCGGCGCGGCCCCTCCGTCGTCGCGGTCACGAGGGGCCTATCCGGCGGCAGCCCGCCGCTCCTGCGCCGCAGGCGGTCGGTCGGCCAGGTCGGCAGGAAGACGGAGACGACCCTGCGCATCGGGAGCCTCGACGAGCCATGTCCGGGGTTCGGCGCCGCGGGCGCGCAGCAGGGCGAGGGACCAGCAGGCCCGCGACAGGCCGGGTACGGAAGAGGCGGGGGAGGGCGCGGCGGCGACGCACCAGCGGGTGGCGGCGGCGCTCGGCTCGGCTCCGGCTCCGGCCCCCTCGCGCCAGCGGCGGATCACCAGGGCGAGCGAGCCGCCGCGCTCGGCGGCGAGCTGCAGCCGGCGCGAGGCGGTGAGCCCGACCCGCGCGACCTCGCCCACCACGGCCGCGAGGCTGCCGTGCCGCAAACCCTCCTCCATGGTCGGGAGAACCTCCGTGACCCGGCGCGTCTCGGCGTAGAGAACCCGGTCGGGATGGAGCCCCACCGCCGCGAGGCCGGGTGCGAAGAGGTCGCGGCCGGCAAGGCACCAGAGGATGGGGCCGGGCAGCCGGGCGAGGAGGCCGCCCACGAAAAGGGCGGCGAGCGCCGCATGGCCGGCGGCCGGGCCGGCCTCGACCACCTCGTGCAGCGCGCCGAGCCGCAGGCCCCCACCCGGCAGGTGGCGGTCGATCGCGGGAATCCCGACGGGCAGGACCGGCCGGGCCTGCGCATCCCGCTCCAGCCCGCCGATCCGCTCCCGCAGGGCGGCGAGCTGCCGTTCTCGTCCGGTCTCATGCATCTCATGTCCGCCACCGGTCCGAACGTTTATGTTCTTGCTTTGTTCTAGCGCGACAGCGCGCCGTCGCGCGAGTCCGTCGGGCTCCGGCCAGGAGCAGCCTGTGGATGGCTGTGGACAACTGGGCTTTGCGAGGGATGCGACGGCGATGGGTCCGCAGGGCCTGTTCGTGGATCCGGCGCTGCCGGCGAGGCCAGCATCCGACAGGATGTGATTCCCAAGCCCGAATCCGCGGCCATCGCCTGTGGCGCGAGAGCGTCGCCCCTCCGCGTGGAATTCATTCCTTCAAGCGCTGCCACAACAAGACCATCAACCGTCGCCACCGAGGGCGGGGCTCAACCCCCGGCCAGCGACAGGTCTTTTCCATGGCTCCGCTCTTCTTTCTCCATCTTCCCAAGACGGGCGGCACCAGCATCCGCTACGCAGCCCATGAGATCTTTCCCAAGGACAAGATCTTCATGCTGTACGGTAAGGACAGCTCGACAACACATCCCTACGCAAATGACATCATGTACTACCGCGGGGGGATGCAGATCGGTGATCAGCTGCAGATGATCTCCGACTATCTAATGCAGAACGAAATCGGTTTCTATTCAAGCCATATGAGCGCGGCCTACCTGCCATGCTTCGATCCGGAGCGGGCCTTCACGCTGGTCCGCGAGCCGACCGAGCAGGTCTTGTCCTACTACGTCTTCCAGAAGAAGCACGGCCGCACGCAGCAGAGCCTGGAAGCCTTCATCGAGGACCCGCGCAACCAGAACGTTCAGACACAGGCATTCGGCTGTGCCGAGATGGACCGGCTCGCCCTGGTCGGGATCCTGGAAGCCTACGAGGCTTTCGTGGAGCGGCTGAACCGTCGCTTCGGCCTCGCCTTCAAGGTGGCGCACAAGAATGCTCGCGGGCTTGCCTCGCGTCTCACCGGCCCGAAGCCGAGCCCGGCCTTGCGCGCCTATGTCGAGCGGCTCAATGCCTCCGACATGGACCTGTATGAGCGCGCGGTCGCGCGCTGGTCGCGGATCGCCGCGAGCCCGGCGTGAACGAGCCCCAGGTCCGGCCTGTGCGGGCCGCTCAGCCTTCGAGGGCCATGAGGCTGCTGTTGGTGAGGACCGAGCGGGTGAGGCGGTCGGCGCCGAGCTCCCCGCCCGTGTAGCCGAGGAGTTCGGCAAGCTTGTCGCGCGCGCGGCAGACGCGGCTCTTCACCGTGCCGACCTTGCATTGCATCAGCGCGGCCGCGTCCTCGTAGGACAGATCGCCGACCGCGACGAGAAGCAGCGCCTCGCGCTGCTCGGCCACGAGCTTGTTCAGCGCCGCCTGCAGATCCTGCACGTCGAGCCGGTCGCCCTGGTTAGGGGCCGTAGTCAGGCGCGCGGAATAGACGCCTTCGCCGTCCTCCACCTCCCGGGAGCGCTTGCGGTGCTCCGAGTAGAAGGCGTTGCGCATGATGGTGAACAGCCACGCGCTCAGGTTCGTGCCGTCCTCGAAGCGATCCCGGCTCTGCCACGCCTTGAGGAGCGTATCCTGCACGAGGTCGTCGGCCCGGGAGGGATTCGCGGTGAGCGTCAGGGCGAAACGCCGCAGGGACGGTGCAGCCGCCAGGAGCTCATCGCGGAAGCGGTCCTGGCTCGGAGCACCGAGGGCGGCGAGCGCGGCCTCGAGGCGGGCGAGCAGGTCCGTGAAGGCGGCAGGGGCCTCGCTCTCGCCGAGTGCCGCATAAGCCTCGCGCAACTGGCGGCCGAGATGCTCCTGCACCTCCGCGGGAAGGGTCGGGGGCGATGCCGGAACCGGCTTGATGCGGCCGGTAGAGGGAGAGTCGGTCATCGGTCTGCACGCTGGCGCGGGGGGACGCGAGCCAAGCTAGACCATAAGTGTGTCGCGGGCGAGGGCCAACCGCCATTCACAGGTGCGCGATCACACCTCACAACGGCTGTTGTGATCGGCCCGGGCCCCATGAACAGCCGGGACGGGCGATGGTTCCGCCGCGTCGTCCGGGCGCGAGCCGTGGACGACGCGGCCTCGCCTTAAGTGAGTGGCGCGGGTTCGCGCTCGAATTCCGGCAGGGCGCGGGCGGGCGCGGCCCCCTCCTCCTCCCGCACGCGGCGGCGCTGGAAGACGCGCATCGCCACCACGAAGAAGACCGGCACCAAGATCACCGCGAGCACCGTCGCCGAGATCATGCCGCCCATCACGCCCGTGCCGATCGCCTGCTGGCTCTTCGAGGCCGCGCCCGTCGCGATGGAGAGCGGCACGACGCCGAAGATGAAGGCGAGCGAGGTCATCACGATCGGCCGGAAGCGCAGGCGCGAGGCCTCGATCGTCGCGGTGACGAGCTTGGTGCCGGGACGCCAGAGCTCGCGGGCGAACTCGATGATCAGGATCGCGTTCTTGGCCGAGAGGCCGATGATCGTGATGAGGCCGATCTTGAAATAGACGTCGTTCGGCATGTCGCGGAGCATCACGCCGGCGACCGAGCCGATGACGCCGAGCGGGATCACCAGCATCACCGAGAGCGGAATCGACCAGCTCTCGTAGAGCGCCGCGAGGCACAGGAACACGATCAGCACCGAGAGGGCCAAGAGCAGCGTCGCCTGCGAGCCGGCCTGCTTCTCCTGCAGGGACTGGCCGGTCCAGGTATAGCCGAAGCCCTTCGGCAACTGCTCCATCAGCCGCTCCATCTCGGCGATCGCCTCGCCCGAGGTGTAGCCCGCCGCCGGCTCGCCGGTGATGCGCACCGACTGGTAGCCGTTGAAGCCGATGATCTGGGCCGGGCCGACGCTCCATTTCAGGTCGGCGAAGGACGCCATCGGCACCATGGTGCCCTGCGCGTTCCTGACGCCGTAGTTCAGAAGGTCGCTCGGGTTGAGCCGCTGCACTGCATCCGCCTGCACGATCACGCGCTGCATCTTGCCGCGGTTGGGGAAGTCGTTGGTGTAGACCGAGCCGAGATTGACCTGGATGGTCTCGTTGATGGCCTCGAAGGACACGCCGAGCGCCGCCGCCTTCTCGCGGTCGATGACGAGCTCGGCCTGCGGCGCGGGCGGCAGACCCTCGACATAGACGTTTTTCAGGACCGGGCTCTTGCGGGCCAGCGAGAGCAGCTGCTCCTGCGCCGCCATCAGGGCCGAGTAGCCCTTCTGCGCCCGATCCTGCAGGCGGAAGCTGAAGCCCGAGGCGTTGCCGAGATTGTCGATCGGCGGCGGCTCGAGCGCCTGGATCACCGCGTCCTTGTAGGAGGCGAGCGCCTTGTTGGTGCCGGCCACCAGCGCGGCGGCCGACTGGTCCGGCCCGCGCTCCGACCAGTCCTTCAGGGTCACGAAGGCCTGCGAGGTCATCTGGCCCTGCCCCGAGAAGGAGAAGCCGTTGACGATCGTCACCGTGGCGACCCCGGGCTGGGCCATGAGGTGCTCCTCGACCTTCTTCACCGCCGCGAGCGTCCGGTTGAAGGACGAGCCCGGCGGCGTCTGGATGTCGACGGTGAAGAAGCCCTGATCCTCGACCGGCAGGAAGCCCTCGGGCAGGCGCACGAAGGCATAGGCCACGCCCGCGACCAGGATGAGGTAGATCGCCATCATCCGCCCGGACTTGGCGATGGCCCAGGCCACGCCGCGGCCGTAGCGCGCCGTCTGGCGGTCCACGAAGCGGTTGAACCAGCCGAAGAAGCCGCTCTTGGCGTGGCCGTGGCCCTTCTCGATCGGCTTGAGCAGCGTCGCGCAGAGGGCGGGGGTCAGCGAGAGCGCGAGCAGCGCCGAGAAGGCGATCGAGGTCACCATCGCGATCGAGAACTGGCGGTAGATGATGCCGACCGAGCCGGGGAAGAACGCCATCGGGATGAACACCGCGACGAGCACCAGCGTGATGCCGATGATGGCGCCGGTGATCTGGCTCATCGCCTTGCGGGTGGCCTCCTTCGGGGAGAGCCCCTCCTCGTTCATGATGCGCTCGACGTTCTCGACCACCACGATCGCGTCGTCGACCAGGATGCCGATCGCCAGCACCATGCCGAACATGGTGAGCACGTTCACCGAGAAGCCCGCCAGCAGCATCACCGTGCAGGTGCCGAGCAGCGCGATCGGCACCACGATCGTCGGGATCAGGGTGTAGCGGATGTTCTGCAGGAACAGGAACATCACGATGAAGACCAGAACCACCGCCTCGACCAGCGTCATCATGACCTTCTTGATCGAGGCCTTGACCGCCGGGGTGATGTCGTAGGGGATGTCCCACTTCACGTTGGAGGGGAAGAACTGCGACAGCTCCTCCATCTTGGCCCGGATGGCCTTGGCGGTCTCGAGCGCGTTGCCGTCCGGGGCGAGCGTCACCGAGATGCCCGCCGCCTCGCCGCCGTTGAGGCGGGTGGTGAACTTGTAGTCCTCGCCGCCGAGCTCGATGCGGGCGACGTCGCGCAGGCGGACGGTCGAGCCGTCGGGGTTCGCCCGCAGCACGATGGCGCCGAATTCCTCCGGCGCGCGCATCTGGCCCTTGACCAGGATCGGGAAGTTGACCGCATGGGCCGCGGGGCTCGGCTGGGCGCCGACCGCGCCCGAGGCGATCTGGACGTTCTGGTTCTGGATCGCCTTCGTCACGTCGGAGGCGCTGAGCGACAGGCCGCGCAGCTTGTCGGGATCGACCCAGATGCGCAGAGAGCGCTCCGTCGAGTAGAGGGTGGCGCGCCCGACGCCGGGGATGCGGCGGATCTCGTTGATGACGTTGCGGATCAGGAAGTCCCCGAGCGCGACCTCGTCCATCGAGCCGTCGGTCGAGACCAGGGTGATGATGTTGAGGGTCGCGGCGGAGGCCTCCTCCACCAGGATGCCCTGCTGGCGGACCTCCGCGGGCAGGCGGGCCTCGACGCGCTTGAGGCGGTTCTGCACCTCGACCGAGGCGTAGCCCGGGTCGGTGCCGGGCGCGAAGGTCGCAGTAATCTCGACGACGCCGAAGGAGTCGCTCGCCGATTCGAAGCTCTGGATGTTGGCCGCGCCGTTGAGCTCGTCCTCGATGAGGCGGGTCGTGCCCGTATAGAGATCCTCCACCGAGGCGCCCGGATAGGCGGTGGAGAGAGCGATCGAGGGCGGCGCGATGATCGGATACTGCGCCACCGGCAGCATCGGGATCGCCAGGATGCCGCCGAGACAGATGAACAGGGCGATGACCCAGGCGAAGACCGGACGGTCGATGAAGAAGCTGGCCACGGCTGCCCTCCTCAGCGACGGTCGGTGCCGGCCGCGGCCGTCTGCCAGGGCACGGTCTTCACCACCGTACCGGCGACGATCTTCTGGAAGCCCTCGGTGACGACCCGGTCGCCGGCCTTGAGGCCGTCGCGGATCACCCACTGGCCCTCGACCACCGGGCCGACCTCGACCGGGTGGAGCATGACCTTGTCGCCCTCGCCGACGAGCCAGACTTCCGCCCGCCCGTCATTGGAGCGGTGGACGGCCTGCTGAGGGACGGCGATCGCGTCCGCGTCGATGCCCTGGCGGATGCGCGCCCGGACGTACATGCCCGGAAACAGCTCGTTGTGCGGGTTCGGGATCTCGACGCGCAGCGTCACCTGGCCGGTGCTCGGATCGGCCGTCACGTCGGAGAAGAGCAGGCGGCCGGGCTCGGAATAGAGCGAGCCGTCATCCATGATGAGCCGCACGCTAGCGGTGTCGGGGGCGATGCTCGCCAGTTCGCCGCTCGCGAGATCGCGGCGCAGCTTGTTGAGCTCGCTCACCGACTGGGTGATGTCGACGTAGATCGGGTCGAGCTGCTGGATCGTCGCCAGGTTGGTGGCGCTGCCCTGCTCGATGAGGGCGCCCTCGGTGACGAGGGCGCGGCCGATGCGGCCCGAGATCGGCGCGCGCACATCCGTGTAGCTCAGGTTCAGCCGGGCGCGGTCGCGGGCCGCCCTGGCCCCCGCCACCTCGGCCTCGGCCTGTTTCTGGGCGGCGTAGGCGGCGTCGTACTGCGCCTGGCTCGCGGTCTGGCGGGCGAGCAGGGTTTCGAGGCGCTCGGCCTGCTGGCGGGCGAGGACCAGGGCGGCCTCGGCGCGGGCGAGCGTCGCCTCGACGCTGTCGAGCTCGACCCGATAGGGCGCCGGGTCGATCTTGTAGAGGAGGTCGCCCTCCTTGACCTGGCTGCCCTGCTGGAAGGCCCGCTTGACGACGAGGCCCGACACCCGCGCGCGGACCTCGGCGATGCGGGTCGGGGCGACGCGGCCGGGCAGTTCGCGCTCGAACGGAATCGGCTGGTTGCGGACCGTCACGATGCTGACTTCCGTCGGCAGGGTCTCGGCCGGCGCGGCACTCTGCTGAGTGGGCTTGCAGGCGGCGAGCGCGAGGGCGGCGAAGGCGGCGAGAGCGAGGCGGCGATGCGTCACGGGCGTTCGGACTCCTGCACGCGGCGGGGCGCTCGGCCCGGACCCGCGGCGATGGCGATGATGCGAGGGGGCGCGCCCGTCGGCCGGGCACGGGAACAGCGATGCGGGCGTAGGGATCACCGCGCCGGGCCGGAACACGGCCGACGTGGCTCCACGCCAGGGATCGGAGGGGACGCGGCCTGAACGGGGCGGATCCGGCCACCATGTGCGCATGCGGCGCGAGCCGCATGGTCGCGGCGTCACCGCGACGGTCGCGTTGCCGTCAGGCGATGGGCTTCGGAGGCCGGTCGAGGCGCATGCCGCATGGAAGCGGGCAGGAGCCGAGATGGCGCGGCGGCAGGATCAGGACGGAGGCGGAGACCGCCGGCGGCTGGGCCATGATCGGACTCGGGCCCTGGGCGCCTTCGTCACATCCGCGGGTCGGCTCGCCGGGCGCCGACACGCTCGTAATGCAGCGCAGCGGAAGGGTCGGCAGGTCGGCGTGCAGGCTCGCGTCGATCATCTGCGGGGTGACGGCGCGCATGACCGCGCCGCCCCGCTCTCCGGCGGCCGAGGCCGCCGAGACAGCGAGCACGGCGACGATCAGGCCCAGAAGGGCCGTCGCAGCGCGTCGCAGGAGAAGATCCAGAAATGCCGTCACGGAGCTTCACAGTGGGGGTATTGGTGCAGCGCCACAAGAGTCCCGCGGCATTCTGTCAATTCGTTGACCGCGCGATCACCAGGTCGTTACCGGCGGGCGGAGAGCAGCGTCCGGGCGATGGTCGGAGTGGCGATCTCGAGGCCGAGGCGGGCGGCGAGGGACGCGATGGCGGCGACCTGGGTGGCGTTGTCCGGGGCGAGGCTGCCGTCCGGCCGCCACAGATTGTTCTCGAACCCGACCCGCACGTCGCCGCCGAGGCAGGAAGCGGTGATCAGGCAGGCCGCCTCCTGCCGGCCGAAGGCGCAAAGCGCCCAGGGCAGGTCGAGGTGGTGCCCCGAATTCCAGGCGGCCAGGAAGGGCAGGAGATCGGCGGGCTCCGAGCGCTGGCCGGCGCTGTAGCGCCCGAGCACGAACAGCACGCTCGCCCGCTCCAGCGGGATCAGCCCGCGGGCGACGAGCCCCTGGAAGCGCGTGACGTCGCCCGCATCGTACAGGATGTGCTGCACGAGGGTGCCGGCACGCGCCTGCTCGGCCAGGAACGCCGCCGCCGCTCCCTCGTCGTCCGGCTCGGCGAAGAGTTCGCGCACCGCCACCGAGAAGGCTTCGGGCCTCAAGCCCCGGATTGCCGCGATCTGCTCGGCGGGCGCGTAGAGGCCGACGGATTCCGTCGTCACCTGCACGATCATCTCAGGGCCAGCCTCGCGCCGCACCGCCGCGATGGCCGCCCGGTAGCGGTCGAGGTCGAGGCTGTGGCGCTCCTCCGCGTCGCGCACGTGCAGATGGATCATCGCCGCACCGGCCTCCCGGCAGCGGGCGGCTTCGAGGCCGAGCTCGCGCGGGGTGATCGGCAGGGCCGGATGATCCGCCTTGGTGAGGCGGGCGCCGTTCGGGGCGACCGCGATGATGAGAGGCTTCGTCACGATCATTCCTCCGCTGTCCCGTCCTGCGCCGGGTCCGGGGCCACGGTCTCGCGCGCCTTCAGGATGCCGACGAGGGCCCGGTCGCGCCTTGCCTCCAGCTCCGCGACGGAGAGGCCCGCCGCCTCCTCGGCGACGCCCGCCACGATCGCCGCCTGCACCTCGGGCGTGAGCGCCGGGTTGCCCAGGGAAGCCCAGCGCCGCTCCTGGCTCGGGCCGAGATGGGCGAGGTAATGGGCGATTCCGCCCGCGCCGCCGCCGAGATGATAGGTCATGTGCGGGCCCATCGCGGCCCAGCGCAGGCCCGGCCCGTGGCAGAGGGCCGCGTCGATATCGGCCACGCTCGCCACGCCCTCGGCGACGAGGTTGACCGCCTCCCGGTAGAGCGCCGAGGCGAGGCGGTTGGCGATGTGCCCCGGCATCTCCCGCCGCAGGATGACCGGGCGGCGCCCGAGGCCGCGATAGAAGGCGGCGGCCCGCGCGGCGGTGGCGGCATCGCCCGCCACGATCTCGACGAGCGGCACGAGGTGAGGGGGGTTGAACGGGTGGGCGACGAGGACGCGCTCAGGCCGCGCGCAGTCCGCCACGATGGCGCTGCGCAGGAGGGCCGAGGTGCTGCTCGCCACGAGAACCTGCGGCGGCAGCAGCCGGTCGATCTCGGCAAGCAGCGCGCGCTTGAGGGCCTCGGTCTCGGGCGCGTTCTCCTGCACGAACTCCGCGCCGTCGAGAGCCTCCGGCACCCTGGGCACGAAGCGGAGCCGCCCCGAGCCGGTGAGGCCGAATCCCGCAAGCTGCGCCCGCGCGCCCTCCACGAAGGCACGCAGGCGCTCCTCCGCCCCCTCGGCCGGATCGGTCGCCGTCACGTCGAGGCCGTGGACGAGGAAGAGCGCCGCCCAGCTCGCCCCCACCGTGCCGCAGCCGATCACCGCCGCGCGCTGCACCCTTCCGCCGCCCTGCGCCACGTCCTGGCCTCCCTCCGCAATCCGCGAGTCTAAAGTCTTATCCCGTCGAGCAGGAACCGTCTTCCCGCGAGCCCGACCTTTGTCCAGTATCCCGCGCCAACGAGCCGGCGCCGCCAGAGCCCGGCCAGACGCGAACGGGAGTGACGAATGTTGAAGCGCCTCGCGGCCCTGGCCGCCGCCATCGCGGTCTGGGCCGGGCCGGCCGCCGCCGAGGACGTGGTCCGCCTCGGCAACCTCAAGTTCGCCCATTATGGCGCCATCTCCTACATGAAGGAGATCGCGCCGAAATACGGCATCCGCATCGACGAGAAGGTCTTCGCCAAGGGCGCCGACATCTACCCGGCCATGGCGGTCGACCAGATCGACATCTCGGCCTCCGGCGCGGACGGGGCGATCGCGGCGCGCGGCAACGGCGTCAAGCTGTTCGTCGTGGCAGGCTTCGCCAATGGCGGCGTGCGCATCCTCGGCCGGCCGGACCTCGGCGCCAAGACCCTGGCCGACGTGAAGGGCAGGAAGGTCGCGGTGGTCCGCGGCGGAACCCAGGATCTGATGCTGCTTGCGGAATTGGAGAAGAACGGCCTGAGCTGGTCCGAGCGGCCCGGCAAGGACGTGCAGCTCGTCTATTTCAACAACTACGCCGATCTGAATCAGGCGCTGGCGCAGAAATACGTCGACGTGATCTGCCAGAGCGAGCCGCAATCGACCCAGGCGCTGTCCGCCGGCTGGGGCTACGAGATCGTCAAGCCCTACGACACGCCGGTCGGGGTTCCCTACCGCCCGCTCGTCATGACCGAGAAGATGTACACCGAGCGGCCCGATGTCGCCGCCCGGGTGCTGAAGCTTTTCGTCGAGGCGACCAAGACCTTCATCGAGAAGCCGGATCTCGCGGAAAAGTACGTCCGCGAGCAGGTCTTCAAGGGCCAGCTCTCGTCGCAGGACTACAAGGACGCGATGGCGAATGCCGCCTTCACGTACGACATGCCAGCGAACCACATGCAGGTCACGGCCGACCTGATGCACAAATACGGGCTCGGCAAGATGATGAATCCGCCGAAGAGCGATGCGGAGTGGGTGAAGCTTGATCTGCTCGAGAAGGCGAAGGCGGAACTCGGGACGAAGACGAACTGACGCCTGCCGTGTGAAGCGCGGGGAACCCCTCTCCCGAGTGGGAGAGGGGTATGGGGATCGAAGATCCCACGTGAGGGTGGAGACGGTTCCGCAAGAAGCCTGAACCGTGCCGCTGTCAGCGCGGCGCTCAGTGCTTTGTTCTGAAGCGTAGCACCCTCACGCGCGATCTTCGATCGCCTGCCCCTCTCCCACTCGGGAGAGGGGAGCCCCGCGCTTCCTGTGCCACCTCCGAAACACCATGATTCCACGATGATTCCCCGAACATCCGTCGTGACCCGCCTCTCGGCCCTGCGCGGCGCGCTGCTGCCCGTCGGGCTCCTTCTCGTCTGGGAACTCGCCAGCCGCGCGGGCCTGTTCTCGGCCGTGGTGCTGCCACCGCCGAGCGCCGTCGCGGTGCGCTGGTTCCACAGCCTGATTCCGGCGCTGCCCCACGATCCGCAGACCCAGAGCTACGCCGAATGGCTGTTCTCGGGCGAGCTGCCGCACGACGCGGTGGCGAGCCTCGGGCGGGTGATCGCGGGCTTCGCGATCGGCGTCGCGCTCGCGCTACCCGTGGGGCTGCTGATGGGCACCAGCGACCGGCTCTACGGCCTGGTCAATCCGCTGCTCCAGATCCTGCGGCCGATCCCGCCGATCGCCTATATCCCGCTCGCCATCGTGTGGTTCGGCCTCGGCAACCCGCCGGCCCTGTTCCTGATCGCCATCGGCACCTTCTTCCCGGTCCTCGTCAACACGGTCGCGGGGGTGCGGCAGGTCGATTCCATCTACATCCGGGCGGCCCGCAATCTCGGGGCCGGGCCCTGGACCCTGTTCCGCCGCGTGATCCTGCCGGCGGCGAGCCCCTTCGTGCTCGCGGGCATGCGGATCGGCATCGGCACCGCCTTCATCGTGGTGATCGTGGCGGAGATGATCGCGGTGTCGGACGGGCTCGGCTACCGCATCCTGGAGGCGCGCGAGTACATGTGGTCGGACAAGATCATCGGCGGCATGCTGACCATCGGGCTCCTCGGCCTCCTGATCGATTCGGCGATGTCGCGGCTGAACGACCATCTGCTGCGCTGGCATCGCGGCCTGGAGCGGTGACGCGCATGAGCCGGGATTCCGCCGAGATCGCGATCGCGCAGGCCTCCAAGGTGTTCGGTGCGGGCGACCGCGCCGTGGTGGCGCTGGAGGACGTCACCGCCACCATCCCCGAGGGCCAGTTCGTGTGCCTGCTCGGCCCCTCGGGCTGCGGCAAGTCCACGCTCCTCAACGCCGTCGCGGGTTTCGCGCCGCTCACCGGCGGCACCATCCGCGTGGGCGGTCGCCCGGTGACCGAGCCCGGCCCCGACCGCGGCATGGTCTTCCAGGAATACGCCCTGTTTCCCTGGATGACCGTCGAGCAGAACGTGCGCTTCGGCCTCGACATCAAGGGCGTGCCGCGCCGCGAGGCCGAGGCCATCGTGGCGCGCATCACCGGCACGCTCGGCCTCTCGGATTTCCGGGGCCGCTTCCCGAAGGATCTGTCCGGCGGCATGCGCCAGCGCGTCGCCATCGCCCGCATCCTGGCGCTCGACCCGCCCGTGATGCTGATGGACGAGCCCTTCGGCGCGCTCGATGCGCTCACCCGGCGCACGCTCCAGGACGAGCTGCTGCGGATCTGGGCGGAGTACCGCAAGACCATCGTCTTCGTGACCCACTCGATCGAGGAGGCGATCTACCTCGCCGACCGGATCCTGGTGATGACCTACCGGCCGGGCCGCCTGAAGCGGGACATCGCCGTGTCGCTGCCGCGCCCGCGCGACACGGCCTCGGCGGAGTTCAACGCCCTCAAGCGCGAACTCGCCGGGCTGGTGATGGAGGAGCAGCAGCGCTTCACCCAGGCCGAGCTGATGGGGGCGGCGGTGGATTGATGCGGTTTCCGGTTGATCTGTTCGGAAACGAGAGGGCGCGGGAACCGCGGGATCCCCTCTCCCGTGCGGGAGAGGGGTATGGGGATCGAAGATCCCACGTGAGGGCCCAGGTGGTTCAGCAAGACGACTGAACCGGCCCGCTGCCAGCACCGCCGTTTCAGCCATATTGCGGAACGGTCCGGGACCCTCACCCCTGCCCCTCTCTCGCACGGGGAGGGGTTCTTGCGCTTCCCGCGCTTCATCCTGAGCGCCGCGGGGCCGACCGCAACCCGGTCAATCACGGGGGCGTTCTCACCCCCGCCCCTTGCGGCCCTTGTATTTCGGCCGCTGCCCCGGGAAGCCCTGCGTCGAGCGGGCGGCCGGCCGCTCGACGAAGATCGGGATCTCCCGATCCGTGCCTGGGCCCATCTCGTCGAGGGTCGGCTTGCGGATGCGGGTGCCTTCGTCCGAGCGGCCCTTGCCGGGCGGCAGATCCGCGTTGCGGCCGTCGCGGCGCCGTCCCCCCTTGGCACCGTAGCGGCCGGCCTGATCCTCCACCTCCTCCTGGCGGGCCATCGGGTCGTCCGCGATGGCGAGCTCGGTCGCCTGCAGGCGCTTCAGCTCGTCGCGCAGCCGCGCGGCCTCCTCGAAGTCGAGGTCGGCGGCGGCGGCGCGCATGCGCTTCTCCAGATCCGCCATCACGGCCTTGAGATTGTGCCCGACCGTCACCGCGCCCTTGGCGAGGCCGGTGTCCACCTGGACGTGGTCGCGCTCGTAGACGCTCTCCAGGATGTCGGCGATGTTGCGCTTCACGCTCTGGGGCGTGATGCCGTGCTCGGCATTGTAGGCGAGCTGCTTGGCGCGCCGCCGCTCGGTCTCGGCGATGGCGCGGTCCATCGAGCCGGTGCGCTGGTCCGCATACAGGATGACCCGCCCCTCGGCGTTGCGCGCCGCGCGGCCGATCGTCTGGATCAGCGAGGTCTCGGAGCGCAGGAAGCCCTCCTTGTCCGCATCCAGGATCGCGACCAGCGCGCATTCCGGAATGTCGAGGCCCTCGCGCAGGAGGTTGATGCCGATCAGCACGTCGAAGGCCCCGAGCCGCAGGTCGCGGATGATCTCGATGCGCTCCAGCGTGTCGATGTCCGAATGCATGTAGCGCACCCGCACGCCGTTCTCGTGCAGGTACTCGGTGAGGTCCTCGGCCATGCGCTTGGTGAGCGTCGTCACCAGCGTGCGGTAGCCCGCCTGCGCCACCGCCTTCACCTCGCCGAGGAGGTCGTCGACCTGGCTGCGGGCCGGGCGGATGATCACCTCCGGGTCGACGAGCCCGGTCGGGCGGATCACCTGCTCGACGAAGACGCCGCCCGTCTGCTCCAGCTCCCACTTGGCCGGCGTCGCCGAGACATGGACCGATTGCGGGCGCATCGCGTCCCACTCCTCGAACCGCAGCGGCCGGTTGTCGAGGCAGGAGGGGAGGCGGAAGCCGTACTCGGCCAGCGTCGCCTTGCGGCGGAAGTCGCCCCGGTACATGCCGCCGATCTGCGAGATCGTGACGTGGCTCTCGTCCGTGAAGACGAGGGCATTGTCCGGCAGGTACTCGAACAGGGTCGGGGGCGGCTCGCCGGGCTTGCGGCCGGTGAGATAGCGGGAATAGTTCTCGATGCCGTTGCAGGAGCCCGTCGCCTCGATCATCTCGAGGTCGAAGGTGCAGCGCTGCTCCAGCCGCTGCGCCTCGATCAGCCGGCCCATCCGGGTCAGCTCCTCGACCCGCCATTTCAGCTCGTCCTTGATGCCCTTGACCGCCTGCTGGAGGGTGGGGCGGGGCGTCACGTAGTGGCTGTTGGCGTAGATCTTGACGAATTTCAGCGGGTTGACGGTCTTGCCGGTGAGTGGGTCGAACTCGGTGATCGCCTCGACCTCGTCGCCGAACAGGCCGATGCGCCAGCCGCGATCCTCCAGGTGGGCCGGCCAGAGCTCGATCACGTCGCCGCGCACCCGGAAGGTGCCGCGGGCGAAGTCGGACTGGACGCGCTTGTACTGCAGGGCGACGAGGTCGGCGATGAGCTGGCGCTGCTCGATCCGCTCGCCGAGCGTCACCGTGAACGACATCGCCGTGTAGGTCTCGACCGAGCCGATACCGTAGATGCAGGAGACCGACGCGACGATGATGACGTCGTCGCGCTCCAGGAGCGCCCGCGTCGCCGCGTGGCGCATCCGGTCGATCTGCTCGTTGATCGACGATTCCTTCTCGATGAAGGTGTCGGACCGCGGCACGTAGGCCTCGGGCTGATAGTAGTCGTAGTAGGAGACGAAGTACTCGACCGCGTTGTCCGGGAAGAAGGCCTTGAACTCGCCGTAGAGCTGGGCGGCCAGCGTCTTGTTGGGAGCGAGGATGAGGGCGGGGCGCTGGGTCTCCTCGATGACCTTGGCCATCGTGAAGGTCTTTCCCGAGCCGGTGACGCCGAGCAGCACCTGGTCGCGCTCGCTGCGGCGCACCCCTTCGACGAGGTCGGCGATGGCCTTCGGCTGGTCGCCCGCCGGGGTGAAGTCGGATTTCAGCCGGAAGGGCACGCCGCCCTCCGACTTCTGCGGCCGCTCCGGCCGGTGCGGCACCCAGGGCTTGCCGTGCTTGAACAGCGGGTTGCCCTCGGTGAGGAGCTTGGTCAGCGCATCGACGGTCGCCGAGACGCCCTGCGCGGCGAGGGAGGTCTGCTTGTCCTCGGCGAGATCCGGACCGTCGTCGGGCGTGCGCAGGCCGAGCGATTGCGCCAGCGCCGGGTCGACATCCGCGACGGTGCCGTGCGCGAAGGCCGCCTGCGGCGCCTCGCCGAACCCGCCCGCCTCGCCCTTCTTCGCCCGCCCGCGTCTGCGCGGCTCCGCCGCGGGGGCCTCCGGGGCCGGCAGCCGGTCGCGGTTGAGGGCCGGGTTCAGCAGGTCGGCGAGGAACGGATCCAGCGGCTTCAGCTCGGGTTTCGAGGCTTTGGCCGCGGAGGAGCGCGGTTTCTTCGGAGCGGGCATGGGGGCAATATGGAGCCGTTCCGTCAGCCGAGAAAGACTGCCGGGGAGGCGGGTTGCCGCGGCATGAGACGCAGTGCTCGCGCTGCCGGCGGGAGACATGCCGTTTCCGGCATGGCCATCTGTTCGACGCTGACTCCGCTCCCTGTCCTATTCCGCGGCCAGCGGCACCGGCAGCCCCCGGTCCCAGGCCGGCTCGCTCCCGAACCGCGCCGCCAGGAAATCCACGCAGGCCCTGACCTTGGCGGGTTGGCGCCGGCCTGGCGGCATCAGGGCATGGATCGGCAGCGTGGCCGGCGCGGCGCCGAGATCGAGCGAGACGAGGCGGCCGTCGCGCAGGGCCTCCGAGACGATGAAGGTCGGCTGGTAGATCAGCCCCTGGCCGGCGATGGCGGCGGCGAGCAGCGCGTCGCCGTTCGAGGCGCGCAGGTTGCCGGAGACCGGATAGGCCCGCTCCCCGAAGCGCCAGCCCTCGGCGCTCGCCAGGGTGTAGCCGAGGCAATTATGGGCCGCGAGGTCGTCGGGCCGGCGCGGCGTGCCGTGGGCCTCCAGATAGGCCGGCGCCGCGCAGACCAGCAGGCGGCAGGGTGCCAGGAAGCGGGCGACGAGGCTCGAATCGCGCAAGCGGCCGATGCGTACCGCAAGGTCCCAGCCCTCCTCGATCAGGTCGACGGTGCGGTCGTTGAGCCCGAGATCGATCCGCAGCCCCGGATGGGCCGCCGCGAAATCGGCGAGGGCCGGGGCGATCTCGCGCACGCCGAACGACAGCGGCACGTTGAGCCGGAGCGTGCCGCGGGGCTCCACCGCCTCGGCGCCGGCCGCCGCCTCGGCTTCGTCGATCTCGGCGAGGATCCGCTCGCAGGCGTCCAGGTAGCCGCGCCCTGCCTCCGTCAGGGTGAGGCGCCGGGTGCTGCGGTGGAGGAGGCGGGTGCCGAGCCGCTCCTCCAGCGCCGCCACGTGCTTCGTGACGCCGGTCTGCGACAGGCGCAGCGCCCGGCCCGCCGCCGAGAAGCTGCCGAGCGCCGCGACGCGCACGAAGACCTGCATGCCGGTGACACGGTCGAGCATCGCCCAATCTCACTCCGCTGGTGTGAGCTGAATGGCGAAGATAGCGGATTATCGCCAGCCGCGGGCGAGGGCAGGTTGGCGCCACGAATCTGGAGCTCTCCCGATGACCGATGCCCGCACCGCCCCTTATGCCGCCCTGCTGCTGCGGCTCACCCTCGGCGGCCTCTTCCTGGCCCATGCCGGCCTGAAGCTTCTCGTGTTCACGCCCGCCGGCACCGCGGCCTTCTTCGGCAAACTCGGCTTGCCCCCGGCTCTCGCCTATGCGGTGATCGCCGCGGAGGCGCTCGGCGGCCTCGCCCTGATCCTCGGCCTCTATGCCCGCTGGGTCGCGCTCGCCCTGGTGCCGATCCTGATCGGCGCGATCGTCACCGTGCACGGCGCCAACGGCTTCTTCGCGCAGAACCCGGGCGGCGGCTGGGAGTTTGCCGGGTTCTGGGCCGTCGCCCTGCTGGTCCAGGCGCTGCTCGGGAACGGGGCGCATGCGCTGACGCGCCGAGCCTGACGGAGACCGCGATGACCGAAGACCTGACTTCCGCGCCGATCGATCCGGGCACGCGCATCGGGCACGTGCACCTCAAGGTCGCCGACCTCGACCGGGCGCTCGCCTTCTATTGCGGGGTGCTCGGCTTCGCGCTGATGCAGCGCTACGGCGGCCAGGCCGCCTTCGTCTCGGCGGGCGGCTACCACCACCATATCGCGCTCAACACCTGGGAGAGCCTGGGCGGCCGGCGCCCGCCGCCGGGCACGACCGGCCTCTACCACGTGGCGATTCTCTACCCGACCCGTGCAGCGCTGGCGGACGCGCTCGCCCGCCTCGACGCGGCCGGCATCCCGCTGACGGGAGCGAGCGACCACGGGGTGAGCCAGGCCCTCTATCTCGACGACCCGGACGGCAACGGTCTCGAACTCTGCTGGGACCGTCCCGAAGCCGAATGGCCCCGTGACGCCGACGGGAACCTGCAGATGACCACGCGCCGGCTCGACCTCGCGGCCCTGCGCGAACTCATACCAACGGCCCGGGCTGCTGACGCAGCAGGTGCTACCGCATCGGGCCGTTGACCCAACTCGAATTGTCGATGCCAAGCCAAAGGCTTGACGAAAATTCAAGAGCGGAACCAACGGTCCTTTTCAATGACCGTTGGTATCGCCCGACCGGGGCGGCCCGCGGAAATACGGCTCGACCGGCCCCTTGAGCTTGATCGTCATCGGGTTGCCGAAACGGTCGCGGGCATTGCCCGCCACGAGCCGCACCCAGCCCTCGCTCACGCAATATTCCTCGACATTCGTCTTCTCGACGCCCTTGAAGCGGACGCCGACCCCGCGCTCCAGGGCGGCCGCATCGTGGTAGGGGCTGTTCGGGTCGGTGCAGAGGCGGTCGGGAGGGGTGTCGCTCATCGGAACGGCTTCTCGGGTTGCGCTTTCAGCGCTCCCTAGCGGCTCGCGTCCCTCCTGCCAACCGGCCCCGCGCATTGGAATCATGATAATTCCGATTCCGATTTGATTATGGATGCGCCAGTATTGAACCGATCCAATCTTTGCTCGTCTGCTTGATTGCCGGCAGAAACCATCGCATGTCTTGATCGTCGGGCGAGATCATCGCCGCCGGGCCGCGGCGGAGAGCGTCCGGCAGCCGCTGTTCGAGATGCGAGGGAGCCCGCGATGGTGCATGCCTTGACCCTGATCCACGGATGCATCGGATTGCTGCGCGAGGGCTGGCCGATGCGCCGTGTCGGTGTGGAGCATCTCGTCGGGCTGTTCGCCGAGGGGGCCGGGAGGGCAGGGCGATGAGCGGCCAGGACGCGCTCGCGCAAGCGCTCGCCCGGGCCTTCTGGCAGGCGCTGGAGCGGCGCCCGATGCCGCCGATGGCAGCCCTCGAAGCCGCGGCCCGCACGGTCGGCGACCTCTACCGTCAGGTGGCCTCGCTCCACGGCGACCGGCCCGCCTGCGGCTGCGGCTGGCAACCCGATCCGGAGGAGGATCTGATGCGGCTGGAGGCCGTCCTGGCCGCCGCCCTCGGCGAGCCGCCCCCGCGGGACCTCGCGTCGCTGCCCGTGGCCGGCCGGGCCTGAACGGGGCTCGCTGCCCGCGCGAAAGGGTGTAGGCTTCCGCGTCAGGCATCATGCGCCGGAACCTCTCAGGCTTCGGCGGAATGATGATGATAATGGGGGATCAGGATCCAGAGCAGGATCGCGCGGCTCGGGGCCGAGCGATCCGGCTTGGTACCGGAGGCCACATGCGCGGCGCGTTCGACCACATCCTCCACTGGCGGCTGCTGCCGGGCTCCCACGCCTTCCCGGGGCCGGACGGCGGCACCTGCATCAACGAGGCCGCCATCGTCGCGGCCGGGCTGCCCTACCGGGCGATCCGCTCCTCGGCCGATTGCCCGCCCTGCTTCTCGCGCCCGCTCGCCGCCTACGCGCTCGGCCTCAACGACGCGATGCCGGATGCCGAACGCCCGCGCCTGATGGCCTTCGTGCTGCGCCTGTCGGGCTCGGCCGACGCCGAGGCCATGGAGGCCGCCCGCACCGCCCATCTCACGGTCGAGACCGTGCGGCGCCTGCTCCCGATCGTGCTGCATCAGGTCGGGCTGACGGCAGAGGCCGAAAGCTGCCGCGCGGCGGGAAGCCTTGCGGAGGCGGTGGCCGCCGCCCGCTCGGCGGCCTGGGCGGCGGGCGCGGTGGCCGATGCGGCGGCGCGCGGCGGCGTCTGGGTGCGCGGGGCGCGGGCGGCCGCGGCCTGCCGGGCCGCGACCTTCGCAGCCGAGATCGACGCCCGTTCGGCCGCGGATGCTGCGGAGGCGGCCGCCCTGTTCTCGCCCGCCGTGTGGCCGGAGGCGGTCGCGATCCTCGACGAGGCGCTCAGGCTGGGGCGTCAGGCGCCGCCGCTCGCGCTCGAGACGGCCCGCGAGCGCATGGTGGCGGCGCGGGCGGGCGCGTGATCCGGTTTCCGGACGATCCGGTTCGGGGATCGGATCATCGAGCCTGCGCGGCGCGTCCGGAGACGATCGAGGATCGGCTCGCCCGGCCTCACCTCGCTCGCTCCCACTTTCCCGGGTCGCATTCCGCTGATGCTGCAGTCGTGCAGGCCCGAACGGGCCCGGAAAGAGGGAGCCGGAAGAGCGGAGAATCCGGGAAGGGGCGGGCGGAGAACCTGTGCTCCGGTCCGCGAACGCTCCCTTCGGAGGCCGTCTCATCACCCCCCCCTTGAGCGAAGCCGACATCCGCATGGCGAAGCCAGCAACCGGATTTCGATCGAGCCCTTACGTCTTGAGCACCAGGCAGGCGCCGCCGATGCCGCGGATGCGGTTGCACAGCGCCTCGGCGGCGTCCCGGGTCTCGGAGGGCACGCGCACCCGGTAGAAGGCCCGGGTGCCTCGGCTGCGGAAGCGGGTGCCGATGATCATCGGGCGCACGTCGCCCAGGATCGACGCATAGCGGTCGCGGGCGCGGCCGAAGGCGGCAAGCGCAGCGGCCTTGGAGAAGTTTCCGGCAAGCTGGATGCCCCAGGGCGCCAGGGACGGCGTGCTGTCGGCGAAATAGGTCTCGTTGCGGCCCCGCACGCGCAAAGCCGCCGTCACCTGCAGGCAGCGCGTGCCGGGCGGCTCGATCAGGTCGCCCTTATGGTCGCCCTTGGCCTCGGCGGCCCAATCCTCCGCCGGGCGGCCCGTGATCGCGGCGACGTAGGCTCGCGTCTCGGCCGGCAGCCCGCCGCCGCCCGCAAGCCAAGCCGAGACCCGCCCCGGCCCGCCGTTATAGGCCGCCGCCGCGAGGCCGAGATTGCCGAAGCGCCGCCGCAGATCGGTGAGGAGCCGCGCCGCATGCGGGATCGCCTGTTCGGGATCGAAGGGATCGGCGAGACCCCGCTCGGCGGCGGTGCCCGGCATGAACTGCGCGATGCCCTGCGCTCCCGCCGGGCTCACCACGCGCGGGCGGAAGCTGCTCTCGCGCCAGATCAGCCGGGTCAGGAAGGCGACGGGAAGGGATTGCGCCTGCGCGGCGCCCTCGATCAGGCGGCAGAGCGCCTGCTCGACGGTCTCGGTGGCGGCGCCCGCGGCTTGCGCGCCGGCAGGCTGCACGCCGGCTAGGCGCGGGCAGAGGGCGAGGAGGAGCAGGCAGAGGAGGATGGTGCGGGTCACGCCGCCGATGTAGCGCGCCGTCGCGTCCGCGCGAGAGCGTGGGCGTCGATGCGGCTGGCGCCGGGCAGCAGAGTGTCGCAGGTTACGGGTCATGCGGGCCGCCCCATACAGGCCCATCCGAGTGACCATATCGAGGCGATGACAGCCGCGCTTCTCTCCGTTCAGGACCTCTCCGTCGCCTTCCGCCAGGGTGGGCGCGAGACACGCGCGGTCGACCGCGTCTCCTTCGAGATCAGGCCCGGCGAGACCGTGGCGCTCGTGGGCGAGTCCGGGTCCGGCAAGTCGGTGACCGCGCTCTCGGTGCTGCGCCTCCTCGACGGGGCCGCCGCGCCGCCGGACGGGCGCATCCTGTTCAAGGGACGCGACCTCCTGAGCCTTCGCGAGCCGGAGATGCGCGCCGTGCGCGGCGCCGACATCACCATGGTCTTCCAGGAGCCGATGACCTCGCTCAACCCGCTCCACCGCATCGCCGACCAGATCGGCGAGGTGCTGCGGCTGCACCGGAAGGTGCCGGACCGGGAGGTGCGGGCGCGGATTCTCGACCTCCTCAACCTCGTCGGCATCCGCAACGCCGAATCGCGCCTCAACGCCTATCCGCACGAACTCTCGGGCGGGCAGCGCCAGCGGGTGATGATCGCGATGGCGCTCGCCTGCGAGCCCGACCTCCTCATCGCGGACGAGCCGACCACGGCCCTCGACGTCACGGTCCAGGCCCAGATCCTGGCGCTGCTCGCCGACCTCAAGGCCCGGCTCGGCATGGCGATGCTGTTCATCACCCACGATCTCGGTGTGGTGCGGCGCGTGGCGGATCGGGTCTGCGTGATGTGGCAGGGCCGCATCGTCGAGGCGGGGCCGGTCGCCGAGGTCTTCGCCGATCCGCGGCACGACTACACCAAGCGCCTGCTCGCCGCCGAGCCGAAGGGGCGCGGCAACCCGGTCTCCGGCTCGGCCGAGACCCTGGTCGAGGCCGGGCCGATCCGGGTGTGGTTTCCGATCAAGCACGGCCTGCTGCGCCGCACGGTCGGCCACGTGAAGGCGGTGGACGGCGTCCGCGTGCGGGTGCGGGCCGGCGAGACGGTCGGCGTCGTCGGCGAGTCGGGCTCCGGCAAGACCACGCTCGGCCTCGCGCTCCTGCGCCTCACCGCCTCGGACGGGCCGATCGTCTATCTGGGCCGGCGCCTCGACGGGCTGTCACAGGGCGCCATGCGCCCGCTGCGGCGCGAGATGCAGGTGGTCTTCCAGGACCCCTACGGGTCGCTCTCGCCGCGCATGTCGGTGGCCGAGATCGTCGAGGAGGGGCTCTTGGTCCAGCGGACGGCCCGCTCCGCCGCCGAGCGGCGGCGGGTGGTCGCCCGCGCCCTCGAGGATGTCGGGCTCGATCCGGCCGCGATGGACCGCTACCCGCACGAATTCTCCGGCGGCCAGCGCCAGCGCATCGCCATTGCGCGGGCCATGGCGCTCGATCCCCGCTTCGTCGTCCTCGACGAGCCGACCTCGGCCCTCGACATGTCGGTGCAGGCGCAGATCGTGGCGCTGCTTCGGGAACTTCAGCGCCGCCGCGGCCTCGGCTACCTGTTCATCAGCCACGACCTCAAGGTCGTGCGGGCGCTCGCGAACCGGGTGATGGTGATGCAGAACGGGCAGGTGGTGGAGGAGGGCGAGGCCGAGACGATCTTCTCGCAGCCGAAGACGGCCTATACCCGCGCGCTCTTCGCCGCCGCCTTCGACCTCGCGGCGGCGCCCGCCGGGGCGGTGCGCGAGTGAGCCGCGCCCTCCTCATCGTACTCGATTCCGTCGGAATCGGGGGGGCGCCGGACGCCGCGTCCTACGGCGACGAGGGCGCCGACACGGTCGGCCACATCGCCGCTTCCTGCGCCCGCGGCGCGGGCGACCGCGCGGGGCTGCGGCAGGGGCCGCTCCGCCTGCCGCATCTGGCGGCGCTCGGCCTCGGCCTCGCCGCAGAGGCGGCGACCGGCCGGATGCCGCCCGGGCTTGCCCCCGCGGGCAGCGTCACGGGCGCCTGGGGGCACGCGGTCGAGACCGCGCGGGGCAAGGACACGGTCTCGGGCCATTGGGAGATCGCGGGCGTGCCGGTCGATTTCGACTGGGGCCGCTTCCCCGCGACGGAGCCGAGCTTCCCGCCCGAACTCACGCAGGCGCTGATCGCCGAGGCCGGGCTTCCCGGCATCCTGGGCGATTGTCACGCCTCCGGCACCGCCATCATCGAGGAACTCGGCGCCGAGCAGGTCCGGACCGGCAAGCCGATCTGCTACACTTCCGTCGACAGCGTCTTCCAGATCGCCGCGCACGAGGAGGCGTTCGGTCTGGAGCGGCTCTCCGCGGTCTGCGCCGTCGCCCGCCGCCTCTGCGACCCCTACCGGATCGGCCGGGTGATCGCGCGTCCCTTCACGGGGGATGCGCGCCGCGGCTTCGTCCGCACGGCCAACCGGCGCGACTTCGCCACTCCACCACCCAGCGACACACTCCTCGACCGCCTGGTGGCGGCGGGCCGGCCCGTGGTGAGCGTCGGCAAGATCGGGGACATCTTTGCCCATCGCAGCACCGGCAGCGAGGTGAAGCCCGCCGGCAACGAGGCCTGCCTCGACGCGGCGCTCGCCGCCTTTGCGGAGTCCGGGCTCGGGCCGGGCGGGCTCGTCTTCGTCAATCTCGTCGACTTCGACACCGAGTACGGCCATCGCCGCGACGTTCCGGGCTACGCCGCCGCGCTCGAACGCTTCGATGCCCGCATCCCCGAGATCCGCGCCGGCCTGGCGCCCGGCGACCTCTGCGTGATCACCGCCGACCACGGCAACGACCCGACCTGGAGCGGCACCGACCACACCCGCGAGCAGGTGCCGGTGCTGTCCTTCGGGCCCGGGCTGCGCCCGGGGCCGCTCGGCCGGCGCGACACCTTCGCGGATATCGGCGCGGCTCTGGCCGCGCATCTCGGCCTGCCGCCCTCCTGCGGCCGGTCCTGGCTCTAACGGACGCCACCAGAAGGACACGGGCGGCATGGGGTTGGGCGCGAGCGCGGCTGGGGACGAAGACGAGCTTTACGCCCCGCCGATGCCTCCGCTCGCCGAGCGGGTCGGCTCGCTGCGCCTCCTGCGCGCCTTCAGGCGCAACACCCTCGACGCCTTCCCGCGCGCCTGCCTGCACGAGCCGGCCGTGACCCTGCGGCTGCCCGGCGGCGGCTGCGTGGTGCTGCTCTGCGTGCCGGAGGCGGTGCGCCACGTCCTCGTCTCCGCGGCGGGGGACTTCGCGCGGCTGCCGGCCGGGCGGCGCGTCCTCGGCCCGATCGCCGGGCGCGGCCTCGTGCTCGCGGAGGGGGAGGCATGGCGGCGTCAGCGGCGGGTGCTCGCGCCCGCCTTCACCCCGCGCACCGTGCCGCTGATGGCCGGCCATATCGCCCGCGCCACCGAGGCCTCCATCCGCCGCCTCGACGCAGCCGGGGGGGCGCCGGTCGATCTCCAGGCCGAGATGCAGCGGCTCAGCCTCGACATCGCGGCCTCCTCGATGTTCTCGCTCGAAACCGGCCCGTTCGAGGCGCGGATCCGGCGGATGGTCTCAGGCTATCTCGGCGGCCTCGGCCGACCACAGGTCTCGGACTTCCTGCTGCCGCCCGGCTGGCCGACGCCCGCCTCCCCGCGCCGGGCGCTGTTTCGCCGCCGCTGGCTGCGGCTCGTCGGCGAGATCATCGCGGCGCGCCGGGCTCAGGGGCACGGGGAGGCGCCGCGCGACCTGTTCGATCTCCTGAGCACGGCGCATGACGAGGCGGACGGGCTCCTCGCCGACGAGGTCGGCACCATGATCGTGGCCGGCCACGAGACCACGGCCTCGACCCTGTTCTGGGCCGCGACGCTCCTCGCCCGCGCCCCCGCCGTGCAGGACGCGCTGGCGGCGGAGGCCCGGGCGCTCGATCTCGGCGAGGAGAGCGCAGCGGACAGCCTGCCCCGGCTCTCCCTCGCCCGGGCCGTCGTCCAGGAGACGCTCCGCCTCTATCCGCCGGCCTACATGATCGCCCGCCGGGCGCTGCGCGACGGTGCGACCTGCGGCGCGGCGCTCCCGGCCGGCGCCACCGTGATGATCCCGACCTGGGTCATGCACCGCAACCCGCGCTGGTGGGCACGGCCCGGCGCCTTCGATCCGCAGCGGTTCCTGCGCCCCGGGACGGAGCCGGACCGCTACGTCTACCTGCCCTTCGGGGCCGGGCCGCGGGTCTGCATCGGCGCGCCGCTCGCCCTGGCGGAGGCGACCCTGGTGCTCGCGCGCCTCGCCCGCGACTTCGTCGTCAGCCTCGACGGTGACCGCCCGGTGATGCCCGTCGCGACCGTGACGGTACGGCCCGACCACGCGCCCCGCTTCCGCCTGCGGCGCCGCCCGTGAACCCGCCCCTCGCGAAACGTTATCGCTTCGGCCCGAGATGGGGTAAGGAGCCGGATCCCTCCCGGTCGGCGCGTGGAGTTCTGTTTCGGTGCGACACTGGCGCAGCGGCCCGTCCGACCGGCGCGGCTACCATCACGGCAACCTGAAGGAGGCCCTGATCGAGGCGGCGCGCCGGTTCATCGCCGAGCGGGGCCTGGGCGGTTTCACCCTGGTCGATGCCGCGCGCTTGGTCGGGGTCTCGCCGGCCGCGCTCTACCGCCATTTCCGGGGGCGCGAGGCCCTGCTGGAGGAGGTGGCCGAGCGCGGCTTCGCGGAACTCGCCGGGCGGCTCGGCCGGGCGCTGCGCGGCCCCGGCACTCCGCTCGAACGCTTCACCCGCATGGGCGAGGCCTATCTGGCCTTCGCCGAGGAGGAGCCGGGCTACTACGCCGCCATCTTCGAGGCGCGCCCGCCCGCCGCCGAATCCTGCGATCCGCCCCGCTCGCCGCGCGATGCCGATGCCTTCGCCCTCCTGGTCGAGGCGCTGCGGACGACCTTCCCGGAGGGGTTCTCGGGGGTCGATCCGCGCTTCATCGCGCTCGAGGTCTGGGCGCTCTCGCATGGCATCGCGACCCTCGCGGCGGCCAAACGGCTGCCCGCGGGGCCCGGCCTGCCGAGCAAGTATGACCTGCTCCGGGCGGGCGTGCTCGCCCTCGTGCACGGCGCCGCGAGCGGGCGCAGGGACGGGGCCTGAGCCGGCCGGCTGTCACCCGTTCGGGGCCTCGCCGAGATCCCGCACCACCACGCGCCCGCCCTCGGCCGAGAGCGCCATGCGGCCGGCCTTGAGGGCGAGGGCCTTCTCGCCGAACAGGCGGCGGCGCCAGCCGGTCAGCACCGGCACGTCGGCCTCGTCGTCATCCGCCAGGGCTTCGAGGTCGTCCACCGTCGCGATGATCTTGGGCGCCACCCGCTCCTGTTCGCAGACCGCCTTGAGCAGCACCTTCAGGAGTTCGACGAGGGCGCCGTTGCCGCCGCTGCGCGGACGGCCGCGTTCGGGCAGCGGGATCGTGGCCGGGTCGCGGGCGAGGCCCCGCTCCACCGCGGCCAGGATCTCGGCCCCGGTGCGGGAGCGCTCGAACCCGGTCGGGATGGTGCGCAGCCGGCCCAGGGCCTCGACGCTGCGGGGCGCCGCCGTCGCGACGTCGAGCACCGCCTCGTCCTTGAGGATGCGCCCGCGGGGCACGTTGCGGCTCTGGGCCTCCCGCTCGCGCCAGGCCGCGACTTCCATCAGGATGGCGATCTCCCGGGCCTTGCGCATCCGGCCGGCCAAGCGCCGCCACGCCTGGTCGGGATCGGCCCGGTAGGTCTCCGGCGAGGTGAGCACCGCCATCTCCTCGTCGAGCCACGCGCCGCGGTCGGTGGCGAGAAGCTGGCGTGCCAGCGCCTCGTAGACCTTGATCAGGTGCGTGACGTCCGAGAGGGCATAGGAGAGCTGCGCCTCGGACAGCGGGCGGCGCGACCAGTCGGTGAAGCGCGAGGACTTGTCGATCTTCGCCTTCGCGACGTCGTTGACGAGCTGCTCGTAGGACACCGAGTCGCCGTAGCCGCACACCATCGCGGCGACCTGGGTGTCGAAGAAGGGCTGCGGCAGCAGACCGCCCTGCAGCCAGATGATCTCCAGATCCTGGCGGGCCGAGTGGAACACCTTCAGCACCCGCTCGTCGCCCATCAGGGCGAAGAAGGGAGTGAGATCGATTGCGGGGGCGAGCGGATCGACCAGTGCCGTCGATCCGTCCGGCGCCGCGATCTGGATCAGACACAGCTTCGGGTAATAGGTCGTCTCACGCATGAACTCCGTGTCGACGGTCACGAAGGGTTGCGTGGCAAATTGCGCGCAGGTCGCGGCAAGCCCGTCCGTCGAGGTGATCAGTTTCATGAAATCCGGCTATAGCGGAGGTGCTTCGCGAGCGCGAGACGTCGATGCGCCGGCGCACCGAAAAGACCGGCTGCCGGCGCCCCGCCAAGGCCCCGCGACCTGTCTCAAGGTCGATCGGCGGTCGCGCGCGGGCCGATGAGATCGGGCCGCCGCTCCCGGGTCAGCCGGGTCGCCTGGTCTGCGCGCCAGCGGGCGATGGCCGCATGGTTCCCGCCGGTCAGGACTTCCGGGATGGCGCGCCCCTCCCATTCGCGGGGCCGCGTGTAATGCGGGTATTCGAGCAGGCCGCCCTCGAAGCTCTCCTCCTCGCCCGACGCGATCTTGCCCATCACGCCCGGGAGCAGCCGCACGCAGGCGTCGATGAGCACCAGGGCGGCGAGTTCGCCGCCCGAGAGGACATAATCCCCGATCGAGACCTCCTCCAGCCTGCGTCCCTCGATGACCCGCTCGTCCACCCCCTCGAACCGCCCGCAGACCACCACGACGCCCGGCCCTTCGCTGAGCGCCCGGACGCGCGCCTGGGTGAGGGGCCGCCCGCGCGGGCTCATCAGCAGGCGCGGGCGCGGATCCTCCGCCGGGGCCGCGGCGTCGATGGCGGCGGCGAGCACGTCGCAGCGCAGCACCATGCCGGCACCGCCGCCCGCCGGCGTGTCGTCCACCGCCCGGTGCCGGCCGATCCCATGATCACGGATGTTGCGCGCCTCCAGGCTCCAGGCGCCCCGCGCCAGGGCATCCCCCGACAGCGACAGCCCGAGAGGGCCGGGGAACATCTCCGGGAACAGGGTGAGGATTGTCGCGCGCCAGGGTGTCGTCATGCGGTCTGATCGCCCGCGCCGGGCGGGCGGTCAACGCCTGATGCCAACGCCCCTGGCTGCTGACGCAGCAGGCTGTTGACCCACCTCGCATTTGAGGGAAGGGTTTGATCATCACGGGGGCCGAACCGCCCCCGTCCAAATGCTACATGGTGCGATCAACGCGACCTGTTTTGCCGCGGATCGTTGGCAGAACAGCACTTTGAATCTGCTTAAGGAATGGCCTGCTGAACCGGCCGAGAGGCGGACGGTTGATCGGAAAATCCCAGGACCGCTCCAGAATATCGTAATTGTACTCTGAAACTGTAATCCAACCGCGCTTGGCCTCGGTCAACCCAGCGCGCTTCAGCTCCAGCAAGGGAATCTCGATCGCGATCTGGTCAGATTTTGGTGGGGTGCCCGAAATCGGCAGGATCACAAGATGTGTCAGATTCCGGACGCTGTCCTTGATCATCATTGCGACGCAAGCTGGGCGGTCCTTCTCGCCCTCGGTCCGGTCGAGCTCAGCCTGCCATTTCCAGAGATAGCTGTATTCGACGACATGGCCCTCCTTGAATTGATCAGTCGTCATAGTCGGTCGCTTTGTCGTTGATCCGGCGCTCGAGCTCAGTGGCCAGCAGGTCGGCCAGCTCAGGCGGCGTCTCGCCCACACCATAGACCCGCCGCGGCCTGCCCTGCGCCTGCATCCGCTCAAAGTCCTCTATGCTCATGAGCACAAAACGAGGCTTGCGATGCTGTGTGATGACGACCGGCTCCTTGCTGGCAATATGTGTGACCGTTCCGATTTGCTGTGTCAGTTCGACCGTCGAAAACTGGCGCATCAGGCGTTTCTCTAAAAATCAGAATTTCAAGAATATATAGATATTCTGAATATCACCTCACTGCAAGCAGCAAATGGTGGCGAAAGGGCTTTGATCGAACACGCGCCGAACCGGCTGCTTGGTGGGGGAAAAGCCCCATTCGCATCACTGTAAGGTTTCAGAACGCAAGCGATCAACCGTCGGTATGAACCCCGTCCGGGCGATCACCCTACAGAACGAGGTTCTCGTCGAAGCGGTCCGGGGAGAGCGGCAGCCGGAATTCCACCGCGAGCCCGCCCTTGAACTGGCGCACCACCCGGCAGGCGGTCCGGCCGATGAGGAGGGGCGAATCCACCGGGAGCGGCAGGTCGCAGGCGAGCGCGGCCCCCGAGAGCGAGACGTCGATCAGGCGCGCGGGGACCTCGCTGCCGTCGTCGAGGCGCAGCGTCACCGCGCTCTGCCGCGGCACCACGCGCTCGTGCCGCCGGTCCTCCGGCAGGCCGAGGCTGGCGCGGTTCGCAAGCCAGGTCAGCTGCGAGGCGATCTTCTCCCGCTTGTGCGGCGTCGCGCTGAGCGCGACCGCGAAGCCGTCCGGCAGGATGCGCGAGATCGTGCCCTCAAGCCGCCCGAGATGCTCCAGGTAGATCACCACCCGCTCGCCGATCTCGCCGGGCACGGCGCAGACCAGCCGCACGCCGCCGGGCGAGATGTCCACCGTCTGGCAGGGATACTCGCGGCGATCCGCCAGCATGTAGCGCCCGAGCAGGGCGATGGCGACCCGATGGTGCCGCCGCCGGTCCGCCACCCGGGCCGCCAGCAGACCTGCGCGGGAGATGGCGGGACTCGCAGCGTGGCTCATGGTCTGGATGATTCCCGGAAAGGCATCGGCCGAAACCTGCCTCTTCTGACCCCCAAACCCTTAACGAAACGCGAGGGCGGCGCTCACGCGCGTCCGCCCCGATGCACGACCAGTCGCGGCCGGCGGGGCTCCTCGCGATCATTGGCAGGCTCCGGCGCGAGGTCCGGCTCCGGCGGCCCCTCGGCATTCGTGAGGATGCGTAGCGATACGGTTCGCAGGGCGGTCAGCGGCCGCAGGCCGAGCCAGATCGGCGCGGAGCCCGCCGAGAGTGCGCCGATCACCCGCGCCTGGGTCTTGCCGCGGTGGCGCAGGGGCAGCAGCAGAAGCTCGAGATCGATCTCGTCGCCCTCGCGGGTCGTGCCCACGAGGCCGACGACGACGCCCACGGTCTCCTGCACCACCACCTCGATGAGCCGCCAGGGATCCGCCGCCGGGCCCTCGCCCCAGAGGCCGGCGAAGCGCCGCCCGCGCAGCTCGGCCCCGAACAGGGCGCAGATGCGCGTGCCGGCGAGCCGGACCGTCGCATGGTGCTGCGCCGGCTCGACTTCGAGGATCAGGCTGTCGGCCAGGATGTGGCGGATCTCACCGGGCTCGATCTCGCCGCGCTCCGGGGCGGCCCGCGCCCCGCGCAGGCCGTTCCAGTAGGCGTGAAGCAGGGCGCTGGTCGGATGCTTCATGTTGTCTCGTCGTGACACAGGCCGGGTCGCGGTCCTGGCGGTTTCGGGAACGATCGGCGTAACCACCGGTGGATGGCGGCCCGCCGTGATTCGATGCAGCAGAGCCTATGCCGCGCTCAGGATCCGGAAAGCGCAACGTTCTCGTAAGGTTAACGCGTGCGGTCCGTGGCCGGGGGTGCACAACGCCATAATTTTGACGTGCAACACTCTCGGGGGGCTAGCGCACCGGCAGCAGCCGCCCTATGGGTCGGTTCAGCAAGGGGCGGGGGCCGATTCGGCCCGCGTCGTCACGGTCCGGACGCCGTCCGCGCCGGGTTACACCCGGTCCGACCGCCCCGATCAAGGGAGAGCGGCAACGCTCTCCCTTCTTTTTGCGCGCGGACGGGGCATGCGTCCTGCCCGCTTGCGGCCGAGGCGCCGCGCCGCCACGGTGACCGGATGGATGCCACTCCCGATCTTCCGCGCCCGCCCCGCGTGCCGGTCTTCAACATGCCGGCCGTGGTCACGGCCTCGGTCGGTCTGCTCGTCGCGATCCAGGCCGTGCGCATGCTGATCCCGGACACCTGGGACATCGCGCTCCTCGTGGATCTCGCCCTGGTGCCGGCCCGCTGGACCGTGGCGATCGATCCCTCACGGGCGGACGAGGTGCTGCGGGCCGCCGCCGCATGGCCCGGAAGCGCCCTCGAGGTGGAGGCGCGCACCGCTTTCGCGCGCTACCTGATCGCCGAGAACTCGGCGAACCCCTGGACCTTCGCCACCTACGGCCTGCTGCACGGGTCCTGGGCGCATGTCCTGCTCAACAGCCTGTGGCTCGCCGCCTTCGGGACGCCGGTGGCGCGCCGCTGCGGCGCGTGGCGCTACGGCGTCATCGCCCTCGTGGCGACGGTCGTCGGCGGGGCGCTGCACGTCCTTCTCGATCCCCTGAGCACGCTGCCGCTCGTCGGCGCTTCGGCAGGGGTCTCCGGCCTCATGGCGGCGGCCACCCGCTTCGTGTTCCAGCCCGGGGCGGATCCCGGACTTCAGCCCGGCCTGCTGCCCTGGCAGCGGCCGGTTCCGGCCCGGCTCCAGTCCTTGTCCGAGCTGCTGCGCAACCGCGCCGCCGCCCTGTTCCTCGGGATCTGGTTCGTCACCAACCTGCTCTTCGGCCTCCTGGCGGTACCGCTCGGCATCAGCGACGCGAGCATCGCCTGGGACGCGCATCTCGGCGGTTTCGCGGCCGGATTCTTCCTGCTTCCGCTCCTCGAACCGCGCCGAGGCTGACGCAAGCAGCCTCCGACGCAGCGGGTGCCGATCCGTCGGAGAAAACACCTCAAGATCAAAGACATGACGTGGAGGTCGCGAGGGCCGGTGCGGAATCCGCTCTCTAGCGCAAATCCCGCGACCTGACGTGAAGTCCAGTTGCAAGCTGCCGTGGTTGATCACACACTCGTGCAGGAACAGCGGATCGGCCCCCGCGAGCCACGTTCTCGGCAGGATCGCGGGCAGCCGGATCCTCGACGAGGAGGAAGCGATGAGCGTTGCGCGTATCCTGTCTCAGAAGGGCCGTACCGTGGTGACGGTGCAGCCTCACCGGACCCTGGCCGAGGCCGCGGAACTGCTCGCCGAGCGGGGCATCGGCGCCCTCGTGGTGAGCGATGCCGGGCTGACCGTGCTCGGCATCATTTCGGAGCGCGACATGATCCGGGCGATCGCCCGCGGCGGCAGCGCGGTTCTGGAACACCCAGTCTCCCGCTACATGACGGGCCGCGTCATCACCTGCACGCGCAGCACCGCCATCGAGGAAGTGATGGAGCTGATGACCGACGGGCGTTTCCGCCACGTGCCGGTGGTGGAGGAGGGGCACCTCGTCGGGCTCGTGTCGATCGGCGACGTGGTCAAGCACCGCATCGCCTCGGTCGAGGCCGAGCAGCAGGCCCTGCGCGAGTACATCGCCACCGCCTGACCGGGCGGGCGGCCGTTGGAGGGTGTCCAGGAGAAGTGGAGAGGTTCTCAGTCCGGCGCTTCTCGAAGCGCCGGACGGGCTCTAGCTCGGCAGGGCTGCGGCCGACACCACCTCGTGGATCTCGGGCAGCATCTTCTGGGCGGCCTGCCGCCCGAGCTCGATGCATTCCTCCGCGCGGTGGAACTCGAACAGGCCCATCTGGGCGAGCTTCGGGTTGATCATCACGTCGGGCGGATCGCCCGCAAGGCGCGAGCGCGAGATGCGATCCTGCGTGATGTTGAAGGCATCCACCATCACGCTGGCGATGCCGCCCGGCATGCCCGGGTCCAGCCGGGGCTTGGGCTGGCGCACGCCGCGCAGGCGCGGCCAGCGGCGCGGCGCCGCGGGCAGCTGCTCCACGGCCTCGGCCGCGGCGGCATCGACCACGCTCTCGTCCGCCCCATGGGCCTGGATCACGGTGCCGCGGACGCGGATGTCGCCGTTGAGGTTCACGCACAGGACCACGTCCGCCCCGAGCGCGCGGGCGACCGTCACCGGCACCGGGTTCACCAGCGCCCCGTCCATCAGCCAGCGGCCCGCGATCTTCACGGGATCGAAGATGCCCGGCAGCGCGTAGGAGGCGCGCACCGCTTCGACGACGCAGCCCTTCGTGAGCCAGATCTCGTGGCCGGTGCCGAGCTCCGTCGCCACGGTTGCGAAGGTGATCGGGAGAGTCTCGATCCGCCGCCCGCCGAGGTCGCGCTCCAGCAGCTGGCGCAGGCGCTCGCCCGCGATCAGCCCCGAGCCGCTGAGATGGAAGTCGAGCAGGCCCATCACCCGCCGCTTGGTGAGCGAGAGGGCGAAATTCCTCAATTCGCCGAGCTTGCCGCCCGCGTAGCAGGCGCCGACGGCGGCCCCGATCGAGCAGCCGGCCACGACGTCGATCGTCAGGCCGGCCTCCTCGAGCGCCTGAATCGCCCCGATATGGGACCAGCCGCGGGCCGCGCCGCCGCCGAGCGCGAGGCCGATCTTGGGGCGGCGGGCGTGCCGCCGGGGCGCGGGGTGGGGTGGATCCTCGGACAGGCTGGAGCCACCGCCCGCGCCGCCCCCATCTGCGAGGCGACGGACCGGTGGTCCCGAGAACAGACCCAGGCCGTCCCACATCATGACGCTCAACTCCCGTGACGTCCGCTTGCCTTGCGGAACCCGTGCCAAGCGGGCTTGTCTCCGAAGCCAGTCTGCGCGGGACCTATCAATCGATTCTCAACGGCAACGGTTTCATCACGGAATCGTAGACTGATCAGATCGCATGCCCGACGACCGCCCGCGCGTCAGGCCTGCATGAGGCGCGGCGTGCCGAAGCGCGGCAGGATGCCCTCGCGCATCACCACCCGGCGCAGGGGCGCGATGGTGGCGAGGGCGAGGAGGCCCGCGCCGCGCAAGAGATCGGCCGGCAGCAGGCCCGAGAGGAGGCTGCGGTTGAGCGCGTCGACGGCCGCCGTGCGCAGGCGCGCGTCGAAGCCCCGGCTCCGGGCGAAGCGGGCGAGCAGCGCGTCGCTTCCGGGATCCTGCCCGTGGTGCCGGGCTTCCACCACGAGGTCGCGCAGGAACGCGGCGTCGCGCAGGCCGAGATTCAGCCCCTGGGCCCCGATCGGCGGAAACACATGGGCCGACTCGCCCACCAGGGCGAGCCGCGGGCCGACCGGGCGGGTGGCGAGAAGGCCCCGCATCGGCACGACGCCGCGCGGCCCGTCGATGGCCATGCGTCCGAGGAGCGCCTGGGCCTGCCGCTCGACCGCCCGCGCGAGGGCGGGATCGTCGAGATCCCGCAGGCGCTCGGCCTGAGCCTCGCCCGTCACCCAGACGAGGCTGGAGCGGCGCCCGCCGGGCAGCGGCACGAGCGTGAACGGCCCCTTCCGCGTGTGGAACTCCGTCGAGATCTCGCGGTGGTCGCGGGCATGCGCGAGGATGGTGGTGAGGGCCGCCTGCGGATAATCCCAGCGCTTGACCGGGATCCCGGCCGCCTCGCGCAGGGGCGAGCGCGCGCCGTCGGCCGCCACCATGAGCCGGGCGCAGACCATGCCGCCGCCCTGAAGCGCCACGCTCGCCGCCTCGGGGCCGGCGGTCGCGCCGGCCGCATCCTGCTCGATGAGCGCGAGGCCGGGCACGGCCCGGGCGCGCTCCCGCAGCGCCTCGATCAGCCGCGCGCTCTCGACGTTCCAGCCGAAGGCGTCGAGCCCGATCTCGGAGGCGACGAAGCGGGCGGGGGGAGGACGGAACAGGCTGCCCGTATCGTCGATGAGGTGCAGCTCGGCCAGGGGCGCGGCAGAGGGCGCGATCGCCTCCCAACATCCCAGCGCCTTGAGCAGCCGCACCGAGCCGTCGAGAAGGGCCACGGTGCGGCCGTCCGCCACCGGCGCATGCCGGCCGACGAGCGCCGTGCGGATGCCGTCGCGGGACAGGGCGAGGGCGGTGGCGAGGCCCGCCGCGCCCGCCCCCACCACCGCGACGTCGAAGGCCTCGTCACGCGCGTCGCTCACGATCGGATCTCCTGCGGATCGGGTGCATTGCGGGCAAGATGGGAGCCCCCTGCGCCCCGCGCCATTGCCGAAACGGTCGCGCCTCCTATCATCCGGCCGCAGTCAGACAAGGAGCGGGAGGCGGCCATGCCGAAGGCGATCAGGGTCCACGAATATGGCGGCCCCGAGGTGATGCGCTACGAGGAGGTCGAGGTCGGCGCGCCGGGACCGGGCCGGATCCGCGTCCGCCAGACGGCGATCGGCGTCAACTTCATCGACATCTATTTCCGCTCCGGCCTGTACAAGGCGCCGCAGCTTCCCTTCACGCCGGGCAACGAGGGCGCGGGCGAGATCGTGGCCGTGGGAGAGGGCGTGACCGGGCTCTCGGTCGGCGACCGGGTCGCCTACGGCTCGGCCTCCGGCACCTACGCGCAGGAGGTGGTGATCGAGGCCCGCATGGCGGTGCGGATCCCCGATGGCATCGACGACGAGACCGCCGCCGCCATGATGCTGAAGGGGCTGACCGCCCAATACCTGCTGCGCAGGACCTACCGGGTGCAGCCCGGCGACACGATCCTGTTCCATGCCGCGGCGGGCGGCGTCGGCCTCATCGCCACGCAATGGGCCAAGCATCTCGGCGCGACGGTGATCGGCACGGTGGGCTCGCAAGAGAAGGCGGATCTCGGGCGCCAGCACGGCTGCGATCACGTCATCCTCTACCGCGACGAGGATTTCGCCGCCCGCGTGAAGGAGATCACCGGGGGCAAGGGCTGCGCGGTCGTCTATGACGGGGTCGGCAAGGCGACCTATCCGGCCTCCCTCGACTGCCTCAGGCCGTTCGGGATGTTCGTGAGCTTCGGCAACGCCTCCGGGGTGATCGAGGACTTCAACCTCGGGCTCCTCGGCCAGAAGGGCTCGCTCTACGCCACGCGCCCGACGCTGTTCACGCATGTCGCCGAGCGGGCGAGCCTGGAGGCCATGGCGGAGGATCTGTTCGGCGTGGTCAAGAGCGGCGCCGTGAAGATCCCGGTCCACAGCCGGGCGAAGCTCGCGGACGCCGCCGAGGTCCACCGCAACCTCGCCGGCCGCCAGACCACCGGCGCGACCGTGATGCTGCCGTGATCGAGCCCTGCGACACGGACGTCCTCCTCGTGGTGGACGTCCAGCGCGACTTCCTGCCGGGCGGCGCCCTCGCGGTGCCGGACGGCGACGCCGTGGTGGCGCCGATCACGGCGCTCGGCCGGCTTTTCCCGCATGTCGTCCTCACGCAGGACTGGCATCCGCCGGGCCATGCCTCCTTCGCATCGAGCCATCCGGGCCGGCAGCCCTTCGACACCATCGCGCTCGCCTATGGCGAGCAGGTGCTCTGGCCGGACCATTGCGTGATGGGCACCTCCGGCGCGGCCCTGGCGGAGGGGCTCGACCTGCCGCATGCGGAGCTGGTGATCCGCAAGGGCTACCGGCGGTCCATCGACAGCTACTCGGCCTTCGTCGAGGCGGACCGGCGCACCCCCACCGGGCTCGCGGGCTACCTGCGCGAGCGGGGCATCACCCGGGTCGTGCTGTGTGGGCTGGCGACGGATTACTGCGTCGGCTGGAGTGCGCTCGACGCGCGGGCGGCCGGTTTCGAGGCCGTGCTGGTAGAGGATGCTTGCCGCGCCATCGACCAGGGCGGCTCGCTGGCGCGGGCCTTCGCGGCGATGGACGCGGCGGGGGTGGCGCGGGTTCGCGCGGAGGCGGTGGCCGGCTGAGCGGCTCGCCCCGCGCTACACCGCGATGCCATGCAAATCGTAGGTGTCGGCGCGCTCGATCTTCACCGTGACGATGTCGCCGGCCCGCACCGGGCGCCGGAAAGCGACGTGGACGCTGCCGTCGATCTCGGGCGCATCGTATTTGGAGCGGCCCTTGGCCACAGTCGGGCCGGCCTCGTCGATGATCACCGGCAGGCGCTTGCCGACCTTGGCCTTCTGCAGCCGCGCCGAGATGACGGCCTGCGCCTCCATGAAGCGGCGGTAGCGCTCGGCCTTCACCTCCTCCGGCACGAGTTCGGCGACGCCGTTCGCCGCCGCCCCCTTCACGGGCTCGTAGGGGAAGCAGCCGACGCGCTCCAGCTTCGCCTCGGCGAGCCACGCGAGCAGCTCCTCGAACTCCGCCTCGGTCTCCCCGGGGAAGCCGACGATGAAGGTCGAGCGGATGGCGAGGTCCGGGCAGGTGCTCCGCCAGGAGCGGATGCGCTCCAGCATCTTCTCCTGGTTCGCCGGGCGGCGCATGCGCTTGAGCACGCTCGGGCTCGCATGCTGGAGCGGCATGTCGAGATAGGGGAGCACCGTCCCCTCGGCCATCAGCGGGATGACCTCGTCCACATGCGGGTAGGGGTAGACGTAGTGCAGCCGCACCCAGACCCCGAATTCGCCGAGCGCCCGGGCGAGGTCGTAGAAGCGCGCCCGCACCTCGCCGTCGCGCCAGGGGCTCGGGGCATAGCGCAGGTCCACCCCGTAGGCGCTGGTATCCTGCGAGATGACGAGGAGCTCCTTGACGCCGGCCTTCACCAGCTTCTCGGCCTCGCGCAGCACGTCGCCGGCCGGCCGGCTGACGAGGTCGCCGCGCAGAGACGGGATGATGCAGAACGTGCAGCGGTTGTTGCAGCCCTCGGAAATCTTCAGGTAGGCGTAGTGCCGCGGCGTCAGCTTCACGCCCTGCGGCGGTACGAGATCGAGGAACGGGTCATGCGCGGGCGGCACCGCCTCGTGCACGGCCGCCACCACCGATTCATAGGCCTGCGGGCCGGTGATGGCGAGCAGGTTCGGGTATTTGTCGCGGATCTCGTCGGGCTGTGCGCCCATGCAGCCGGTGACGATGACGCGGCCGTTCTCGGCCATGGCCTCGCCGATCGCCTGAAGGGATTCCGCCTTGGCCGAGTCGAGAAAGCCGCAGGTGTTGACGATGACGACGTCGGCGCCGTCGTGCTTGCGGGCGAGCTCGTAGCCCTCCGCGCGCAGATGCGTGAGGATGCGCTCGGAATCGACCAGCGCCTTCGGGCAGCCGAGCGACACGAAGGAGATCTTGGGGGCAGCATTCATGGGCGGGATATATCTCACCCGCCCCGCGCCCTGAGAGCGGCGCGGGCAGGCCTGGTCGTGTGTGGGAGGGTGTCGGGGCGGCCCATAGCATATCAGGCGCGCAGGCGTCACCCGACCCCGCGCGAGAGCGCTCAATCGAAACCGAGGAGCGTGGCCTCTTCCACGCACCTCAGGTTCGTGTCAGCCCAGGCGACGCCGTCCGTCTGACGCGTCCGCAGACGACCGAGGATCAGGTCCGCCTAGCCTCCTGTCGCCTGCTCCCGCTTTCCCGGGCGCATGCAGCGCCAGCGGAATGCGACCCGGGAGCCAGCACAGGAAGTCGCGCAGCGACCACTTGTCAGCCACGGTGGAGACAAGCGGAGCCGCTTTGCGGCACATCCTTGTGCTGGTCCCCGGATCTCCTTCCGCTGACGCTACAGTCGTCCGGGAAAGCGGGAGCGCGAAGGGGCGGAGGCCGGATCACCGCGCCCCCTTAAGCGAAGCTGAGATCCGCATGGCCAGCAAGCAACCGAATTTCGGTTGAGCTCACCGCCGGCCGGGCCGACCCTGGCGGATGAAACCGCGGCTGACTGAGCGCTCCGGGGTTGGGTGCCCCGGAAGGGAGTGCTTCGGGCCGTCGGCATCACACGGTGGCGATCGGCGTCGTCGGGGAGCCCACGGCCCCGGGAAGCCGCAGGGGCGGGGCGGTGAGGAGGAAGCGGGAGCGGCCGTTCGCCCGCAACCAGCTCGCGAGCGGCGTCAGGTGCCAGAGCTCGCCGAGATTGACCCCGAGCTTGAACAGGCAATGCTCATGGAGCGGTAGCGTGGCGCAGCAGCCCCGCATGGCCCGGGCCGGATAGGCTTCGACCGCGTAGTTGTCGGCGATGAGGGCGCAGAGCCCGGAATCGGTGATCCAGTTCAGGAGCCGCGCGTCGCGCCCGTCGAGCCCGGCGCCGAGGCGGTGGACCACCTCCGGATCGGGCGCGCGGTTCATGCCGAGCAGGCGCTCGGCGAAGCCGGTATGCAGGCAGACCATGTCGCCCGGCTCGACCACGACGCCGTCGGTGTCGAGGATCCGCTGCAGCGTGTCGTAGCCGACCGCGCTGCGCGCCTCGCCGAGATGCGCGTGAAGATCGATCATCACGCCCCGGCCCTGCATGCCGCGCTCGGCCAGGCGCTCGATGCCGAGGGCCTTCGCGTGCGAGGGCCGTCCCGCCTCCTCGGGCGTGGCCGGTCCGGTGATGTCCCGGCCGGCCCGGAAGCCGTTGTAGTAGACGGGCTCCGCCCGCCCGTCGCCATCCGCGTCGAACAGCGAGCCGACATGGCAGAGGCCGTCCCACTGCGTCGAGTACTGAAGATGGAGCACCGCGAGGTCGTCGCTGATCACGTCGGTGGCGTCCGGCACCTCCTCGCAGACCGGGAAGTTCATGGTGGGGCGCCCGCTCGCCCGCACGGTCGGCGTGAGGCGCGGCGGGTGGCGGCGCGGGTTCAGGACGTTGCCGCCCGGATAGTCGAGGGGCAGGCTGAGGCAGAAGGTCAGACCCTCGCGCACCTCGGCGACGCCCTGGCGCACCTTCTCGGGCGTCAGCAGGTTGAGGCGCCCGATCTCGTCGTCGGCTCCCCAGTCGCCCCAGGTCGAGCCTTCGGGCCGGCGGCTCCAGCGCGGGTTCATTTCTTCACCAGAGGGCAGCGGGAGGCCGAGAGCGGCTGGAAGGCCTGGTCGCCGGGAATCGTGGCGACCCGCTTGTAGAGGTCCCACTCGCCCGTCGATTCCTCGGGCCGCTTCACCTCGAACAGGTACATGTCGTGCACCATGCGGCCATCCTCCCGGATGCGCCCGCCCTTGGCGTAGAAGTCGTCGACCGGCGTCTCGCGCATTACCTTCATCACGGCGTCGGTGTCGTCTGTGCCGGCCTTGGCGACGGCCTTTAGATAATGCGTGACGGTCGAGTAGACGCCGGCCTGGGACATGTTCGGCATCCGTCCGGTCCGCTCGAAGAAGCGCTTCGACCAAGCCCGGGTGGCGTCGTCGAGATCCCAGTAGAAGCCTTCGGTCAGCAGCATGCCCTGGGTCGGCTTCAGGCCGAGGCTGTGGACGTCGTTGATGTAGACGAGGAGCCCGGCGAGCGTCTGGCCGCCCTGGGCGAGGCCGAACTCGGCGGCCTGCTTGATGGCGGTGGTGGTGTCGCGGCCCGCATTGGCGAGGCCGACCACCTTGGCGCCCGAGCCCTGCGCCTGCAGCAGGAAGGATGAGAAATCCGGCGTGTTGAGGGGGGCGCGCACGCTGCCCTTCACGCTGCCCCCGCTCGCCCTGACGACGGCACTCGCATCCCGCTCCAGATCGTGCCCGAAGGCGTAGTCGGCAGTGAGGAAGAACCAGGAATCGCCGCCCCGCTTCACGGTCGCCTGGGCGGTGACATTGGCGAGGGCATAGGTGTCGTAGGCCCAGTGGATCGAGACGGGCGAGCAGGCCTCGTTGGTGAGCCGCACGGCGCCCGGGCCGTTGAAGGCGATGATCCTGTGCTTGGCCCTGGCGATGTCGGCGGCGGCGAGGGCGGTGGCGGAGGCGGCGACGTCGAGGATCGCATCGACCCGGTCGGTGTCGAACCATGCCCGCGCGGTCGCGGCCGCGATGTCGGGCTTGTTCTGATGATCGGCGATCACGACCTCGATCGGCGCTCCGAGCACCGTGCCGCCGAAATCCTCCACCGCCATGCGCGCCGCCGCGGCGCTGCCGGGGCCGGTGACGTCGGCGTAGACGCTCGACATGTCGAGAAGGAAGCCGATGCGCACCACGCCGTCGGAGACCGTCTTCGCCGGCTGCGCGCAAGCGGAACCGTGCCACGCGGCGATGCACGCCGCGGCCAGGAGCGTTGTCCTCACCCGAGTCGTCCTTGTCCGGGGGCCTCTCGTGGAGCCCGAAGGCCATGCTTCGAGGCGTGAGACCGCTTGTCAATCCCGCGGAATGGTGTTTCGCAGGGCTGCCGTCGCGAATTCCACGGCGGAGGTGTCGGGAGCGGAGCCGCCCGATCGTCGTTCCGGCGGTCCCGCCAAAGGACCAGTCAAGGGAGACTCGGGGATGACCTACGTCGATGGTTTCGTGATCGCGGTGCCGAAGGACCGGATCGAGGACTACAAGGCCATGGCCCGCCGCGCCGGGGAGCTCTGGAAGGAGCACGGCGCCCTCGCCTTCGTGGAATGCCTGGCGGACGACGTGCCCTATGGCGAGCTCACCTCCTTTCCCCGCGCCGTGCAGGCGCGCGAGGACGAGACTGTGGCCTTCTCGTGGATCGTCTATGCCTCCCGCGCCGATCGGGATGCGATCAACGCCAAGGTGATGGCCGATCCGCGCCTCAAGGCCGACATGACGAACATGCCGTTCGACGGGAAGCGCATGATCTTCGGCGGGTTCGAGGCCTTCCTCGAGATGTAGCGCAGCTGGCGGCCGCCGGCCGGCTCGCGGCCGGTCAGTTCTGCCAGACGCCGGCCTGGCGCGCCTTCGCGTTGGCTTCGGCGGCGATCAACTCCGGCGTTGCGCCGGGCGCGGCCTTGCCGGCGCCGTTGAACAGCACGACCTCGGAGAGATCCTGCGCGCCGGTGCGGCAGCGATAGACCTCGGCCTCTCCGGCGGGCTCGCAGGTCACCTCGCGCTTGCGCAGGTATTGGCGGAACTCCCGCGCCGCCCGGCCGCCCTGGCCCTCGACGCCGAACAGCCGGACGGTCTGGCCTTCGACCTTGAGGCGGCCGGTGTCGATCACCCGTGCGGTGCCCCTCAGCACCGGGGTCGTCGCCTTCTCCTCCGGCGCCTGCCAGGCGGCGCGCGGGGAGCCCGGCTCCCGCGCCGGCGGCTCCCGCGCCTCGCGGGCCTTCGCGGCGAAATCCTGCCAGATCGCCTCAGGGGCGGCGCCGGCCGCGCCCTCGTCCTCCGACGACACCCAGACCCCCACGGTCACGTCGCCCGCCATGCCCACGGAGACGCCGTCGCGCGTCGCGGGCGCGGAATCGGCGCCCTCGGGCAGGCGGGCGAAAGCAGCGAGGAGCGCGAAGGCCCGCGCCCTCACCGCCGCCGCAGGGAGCGTCGCCGCCTGCAGCCGGTCGTAGACCGGACGGCCGTCGCGGGTCACGCGGCGCAAGCTCGCCTCCGCGGCGGCGCGACCGGCGGGATCGGCCGCGAGCGGGCTGCCGGTGGTCGCCAGCGCCAGGACCGCGCCGTCCGGCGCGAGAGCCACGAGCCCGGTACGGGCGCCGCGGCCCTTGGCCGTCGCGTCGAGCCGCCGCTCGATCGCCGCTTCCGCGAAGCCCTGGAGCTTGCGATCGAGGGAGGTGCGCAGCGCCGCATCGCGGATATCCTCGCCGAGCCGGTCGCGTGCGGCGAGCACCGCAAGATCGGGGAAGCCGCTGCGCGTCACCGTACTGGCCGACGGCAGCGTCAGGCCGGCGAGGGCGCGGGCGGACTCGTCGGCCTCGATGCGGGTGACGGCGCCGGTCATCACCATCGCCTCCAGCACCCGCCGGGCGCGCAGGCGCGTGGCCTCGACATCGCGGTCGGCCCGCAGGTCGGCCGGCGGCAGCGTCAGGCCGGCCAGGAGGGCGGCCTCCGCCGTCGAGAGATCGCGCGCCGCCTTGCCGAGGATCCGGTGGGCGGCAGCATCGATCCCGCTGATATCCGGACCGAAGGCGGCGGTGTTGAGAAACCGCGTCAGGATCTCGTCGGGCGTGGCGCGGGCCTGCAGCCAGAGCACCAGCACCGCCTCCTGCAGCTTGCCGACGAGCCCGCGCCGGCCGTCGAGGATCTGATGGCGCACGAGACGCTGCGTCAGCCGGGCTGCGCCCATGCGCGGGCCGAGGGGAATCCTGTCGCGGAAGGCCAAGCGGACGACCTCGGCGATGCCGCCTGCGTCGAGCCGGTAGGCGTCGTGGAACCAGGGGTCCTGCGCGGCGACGATCGCGCGCTTCATCACGGGGGCGATCGCGCGCGGCGCGAGCGCCTGCCCGCGGACGGCGCCGCGCATCGCCAGGGTCTGGCCGTCCTCCGCCTGCACCTGGATCGGGGAGGAGGCGGCCGGCGGCCCGTCGAGCCGCGGCAGGGTGGCGACCGCGTAGGCCAGGAGGGCGGCGGCGAGGCAGGCCAGGGTAGCTGCTGCGCCGGCCGCGAGGCGGCCCCAGCGGAGGGCGGCGATCCGGGCGCCGGCCTGCTGCCAGCCCTCCCGCGCGCGGCCCGCGAGAGGATGGGCGACGACGCGCCCGCCCATGCGGCCGGCCGCCTCCCGCAGCGGAGCCACCCGCGCCGCCAGGATCGGCTGCCAGCGCGCCGCGATGCCCGGACCGGCGGGGACGGCCTCAAGGCGGTCCGGCCGGAGAGGCGCGTCGGCCGGGGCGGAAATCGGAGCAGAGGGACCGAGATCCAGCCAGTCGCGCTCGGGCGTCGTCGTCGAGGGCTCCGCCAGCATGTCGTCGTCGCGTCTCCCGAGAGCACGTAGCCCTACGGCCACGGTCCCCGGAAACGCCGCCGGGGCGCGCTGGTTCCCGCCCGCCGGAACGACCTTCCGCCCAGCCTCCCTACGGATCGTCCGGTCGATCTGCGCAGGGCCAGCGTTCCGATGATGGTGCAGCGCCGAAACGGCCGAGAGATGATCTTGGAAATATGGTCGAGCTTCTGTGGCGGATTGGAACGATACTCGTCAGACAACGTTTTGGAGCATCTTTTTCAGCTTCGGAGGAGCATCATGACCAAGTCGTCCATGGGCCGCTTGACCGCTGGTCTGGCCGCGCTGCTGATCAGCACGTCGGTGTTCGCGCAGACGGGCGGCGCGGGATCGCCGGCCGGATCCGGCGCGCCGGGCGCCTCGTCGAGCAGCGCGGGACGCGGCGGTGAAACCGGTGGCAGGCGCTCCGCCGGCCAGAGCGTCCGCGGCGAGATGCAGGGCACTCGCGGCGAGACCGGGATGCGCGAGGGCCAGGGCGGGCGCCAGGAGCAGGGCGCGATGCGCGACCGCGGCGGCGACCAGCGGATGGGCGCGCGCGACGAGAGGGGGACGGGCGAAGCCCGCGGCAACCGCGAAGCCGGGATGGATGGGCGGGACCGCGACGCCCGCCGGGCGGGGCGCGAGGAGAGCCGTGACCTGCGCCGCGACCGGGCCGAGCACGTCGACCGGACCCACCGGACCCATGAGGAGCGCAGCGTGCGCACGAGCAGCCGCGAGGAGCGGTTCTCCACTGGCGGCCGCCAGCACTACGTGACCGTGGCGGGCCAGCGGGTGGTCTATGGTTCGCCCGAATACCGCCGCCTCGTGGTGATCGAGCGGCGCCAGAAGCGCGGCGTGCGCCATGCCGGTGCGGAGTTCGTCGTGATCCAGGGCCGCCGCGTCCGGGTCGGCTCGCCCGAGTACCGCCGCCTCGTGGTGCACGAGAAGAAGGGCGGCCCGCGCTACGTGGTGGTGCATGGGCAGCGCGTCGTCTACGGCTCGCCGGAATACCGCCGTCTGGTGGTCACGGAGCGCTCGGGGACGACGGGCAGCGTGAGCGTGCGCGGCACGCGGCACGACCGCGTCGACATCCGCGGCAGCGAGCGGACCTCGGTGCGCAGCGGCCGGGACGAGGCGCGCACGAGCGAGCGCCGCGACGAATCGCGTGGGATCAGCGAACGCAGCCGCGGCGAACAGCGCCTGGGGCAGGATCGTGACCGGATGCGCGGCGAGCAGGGCCGCATGAGCCAGGATCGGGCGGGCCAGGACCGCATGGGCCAGGGCCGCGGCGCCGGCCACGAGCAGGCGACCCAGCAGGGCATGCGTGACCGCAGTGGTGCCCACGGCCGCGGCACCTCGCCCGAGACCACCGGCAGCACCATGCGCAGTGGCGCGCCGGGCGGCCAGACCGGCGGCGCGGGCAGGTCCGGCGGCGCCGAGGGCTCCACGGGCGGCCGCCAGTAAGCCGCGGATCGCCACCGCGGGATGCAGGCCGCATCCTGCCGATGCCCCGCCGCCGGATCTCCCGACGGCGGGGTTTCTCATGGACGCAAGCTCACGCGGGCGGCTGTGTCGCCGCTCCGCCCTGTGACACGCGACCCAGGGGCTGCGCAGGCTCAGGGCCGCGAGGCCGGCTGCGTCGTGGCGCTCGTCGGCAAGGCGCAGGCGGCGGGCTGACACCCTTCGCCGCGGATCCACTGCGTTGTGCCGGCCGGATCCATGCGCTACCGCGGTAGGGTGTCGTCCCGCCGAACGGAATCGATGCGACCTTGGCCCGTTCCGCGCCCAAGTCCCGCCGCGTTGACGCGTTAAGCCTCATGGCCGGGCGACGCCGGATCGCGCACCGCGCGGCGGGTCTCGTCCCTCGCAGGGCTCAGCGCCGGCGGCCCGACATTGTGCTTGGACTCTCACGGCAGCCGGGCTGAACTGATGCATCCATGCTGAAAACGGCCTTCGTCGCGGCGCGCGACCGTCAGCGCCTCCAGGAGATCGCCGGGATCCTGATCGGGTTCGGCGTCAATCAGGTCGTCGACCGGCTCGGCCTGAGGGCGATCCCGCGGCTCGCCTGGCGCAGCACGCCGGCCGTCGACCTCACCCGCCTGTCCCAGCCGGAGCGGATGCGGCGGGCGATCGAGGCGCTGGGGCCGACCTTCATCAAGCTCGGGCAGGTTCTCGCGAGCCGCGCCGACCTGCTCGCCCCGCAATGGACGGAGGAGCTCGGCAAGCTGCACGACCGGGTCGCGCCCGTGCCCTGGGAGGTGATCCGCCCGCAGCTCGAAGCCGATCTCGGTGCCCCCCCGAGCGAGATTTTCTCCGAGTTCGACACCAACCCGCTCGCCTCGGCCTCGATCGCACAGGTCTACCGCGCCCGCCTCGAGAGCGGGGAGGAGGTGATCGTCAAGGTGCGCCGCCCGGGCGTGCAGAAGATCATCGAGGCGGACCTGCGCCTCCTCTCGCATGCCTCGCGCATCGTGGAGAGCGAATGGCCCGAGATGGTCCGCTACCGGCCCCACGAGCAGATGCGGCACATCGCCAACGGGCTGCGCGAGGAACTCGACCTGCTCAACGAGGCGCGCAACTGCGAGTTGCTCGCCGGCCTCTTCGCGGACCGGGACGACATTGTCTTCCCGAAAATCTACTGGGAGTGGACCTCCGAGCGCGTCCTCGTGCAGGAATTCATCCATGGGATCCCGCCGACCGACCTGACGCGGCTGGAGGAGGCCGGTCTCGACCGGGTGGTGCTGGCCCAGCGCGGCACCGACGCCTTCCTGCAGATGTCCCTGATCGAGGGCGTCTTCCATGCCGACCCGCATCCCGGCAACCTGCTCTGCCTGCCGGGCAGCCGCATCGCCTTCGTGGATTTCGGGATCGTCGGCCGCCTGTCGCAGCGCCGCCGCGCCCAGCTCCTGATCCTCATCGGGGCGATGCTGAAGGAGGATGCCGACGGGCTGATGGCCGTGCTCCTCGACTGGACCGGCGCCAGCAACCCGGACCTCACCCGGCTGGAGGCGGCCTCCCAGGCCTTCGTCACCCGGCACACCGGGGCGACGCTGAACCTCGGCGTCGTGCTCACCGACTTCATGACCATGGCGCGGGAGAACGACCTCGCCATGCCCACCGACCTCGCCATCCTGTTCAAGGGGCTGGTGATGGCGGACGGCGTCATGCGTCAGCTCGACCCGCAATTCGATCTCTTCGCGGCGGCAGGCCCCACCGTGAAGCGCACGATGCGCACGCGCTTCTCGATGAAGGAGGTGAAGACCAAGTTCGAGGGCTTGGCCGCCGGTCTCTACGGCGCCGCCTCCGAACTGCCGACCCTCGTCCACCTGATGCTGGTGCGCCTCAAGCAGGGCCGGGTGACGGTGGAGATCGAGCTCAAGGGGATGGACAAGCTCACCCGCGGCATCGAGCGGGCGGCGGCGCGCGTCGCGGTGGGCCTCGTGGTGGCGGCCTTTGCGACGCAGCTCGCCCCGAAGCTGATGGAGCACGGCACGCCGGCCTTCGCCACGATCGGCATCCTGGTGCTCACGATCGGCATCGGCTGGATCCTGCTCCTCGCGCGCAACCGCTAGAGCAGAAGCCGTTCACGGTGGAACGGCTTCTGCTCCAGGCCTTTGAGTTTGCCGTATTGTCTGCGACGAACCAGCATCCACGTTTACCGACGGCCCAAGATGCTGACGCATCGGGCCGTTGACCTATCTCGAATTTCCGATGCCACGCCAGAGACTTTGTTGCAGAGGCTTGGCGAGAATTCGAGAACTGAACCAACAATCATCGACAAGGCCCGCTGGTATGACCGGGCTGACCGGCGAAGCGGATGCCGGTCGGCCTCAATGCTGCTGGCGCCTCGTGCGGCGGCTTGCCCGCAATTCCTCGGCGGCGCGGGTCGCGTGACGCGGGCTGCGGAAGATTCGGCCCTCCAGCAGGTGGTAATCCGGATGGGCCGAGAAGAACCGGAAGCCTCCCGGTTCCGGGACGACGATGCCGGCGGAGATCTCGTCGATCTCGACGATGCGCGCGGAAGACATCACAAAAACTCTCCTGTCGCCGACGCGAGGCCGGCGGGCGGCGCCGAAGCGGCGCGCGGTTGAAGGCAGGGCGGTGAGTGGGGCGGGCGTCAGTCCCCGCGACAGCGGTCGCGGGCCGTCCGCGCACAGCCGCGCACCAGGCGGCGGAGCCGGTCGTCTTGGTTGGGAATCGGCCGCATCGCCGCGTCTCCGCTCGTATCGGGTGGCGCTGCCCTGACGGGCCGTCCGGCGGGCCGAGCGGCGCGCCGGGAATGCCCGAAGGATCAGGCGAGGAGCCCTGCCGTGTCAACGGGAATGTTCTTTCTGTAGAACAGTTTGAGAGAGCAGGCCGCCCCCTGCGGGACTGCGTGTGCAGAAGGAACCTTCGCCGAAGGCTCTCGGTTAGGGCCGACGCCCAGGAGATTCCACAGGTGTCGTTCTCTAAACAGAACGATCCGTCGCGCCTTTCCGCTGGCGCGGCGGCGCGGCGTGACGCAGGATGATGCCATCGAGGAACCGGGAGAGGACGTCATGTCCGACGAGAGGCACGACCATCATCACGCACCCGCCGCGGAGGTGCCGCGCTGGAAGCATGACGGCGTGCGGGTGATCACGGGCGATCGGCTCGACCCCAACACGGCGCAGACGCCGGGAATGTTCCGGCAGGCGGCGATCAACCACGCGCGGGTCGGTGCGCAGAAGATCTGGGCCGGCACCGTCGCGATCCAGCCCGATGCCAAGACCGGGGTCCATCATCACGGGGCGCTGGAGAGCGTGATCTACGTGGTGCGCGGACGCGCCCGCATGCGCTGGGGCGACCATCTGGAATTCACTGCCGAGGCCGGGCCGGGCGACTTCATCTACGTGCCGCCCTATGTGCCGCATCAGGAGATCAACGCGTCACCGGACGAGCCGCTCGAATGCGTGCTGGTTCGCTCCGACAACGAGGCCGTGGTGGTGAACCTTCCGGATGTCGAGCCGGTCGAGCCCCCGGAGACGGTCTATTGGGTCGATCCGATCCACCGGCATCCGTAAAGTCGCGTCGATCGGCGGGCGAACATTGTGTGATGTTCTCGCCGACCAACTTGGGATCGTTGGCGGATTGCTCGTTTCGGGAGCTGTTTTAACCTTTTGTTCGTCATCCGCGGGGAGGTTCGAGGTGGAATATCCCGGCTGGGGCCGCCATTGCCGACGCAGCGGCGAGACCGTTGATGCGACCGCCGCGGAAATCGCGGCCCGCACGGCGCTCGTTGTGCAGTCCCGGAACCGGCCGGCCCAGGCCGCCGAGCCCCACATGGCAACGGGTCGGCGCATCAGCCTTGCCGGATCGGCCGGCACATGAGTTCTGTGAGATTGCGCGATCGCACCGAAATTTGCGATCGGCGCTTGTGAGCCGCCGCAAAGCCGTGTTAAAGGCGCCCGCCTGCGACGCGAAGCGCGGCGCCGGAGAGGTGGCAGAGCGGTTGAATGCACCGCACTCGAAATGCGGCATGGGCGCAAGTCCATCGGGGGTTCGAATCCCTCCCTCTCCGCCAATAGTCAATTCACCATCATTCACTGACGGTGACTGACCGCACCCATCCCCTTGCAGATCAGCCACATAAGGCCCAATACCGTGCACCGACGGTGATGGTTCGGCACCACAATGGTGGGGCGCCGATGGGGCGAATGGTGGGGTGCGGTGGGGCGGGAGGTCAACAAGCTCTCGGCGCGGCGTGTCCAGACGCTGACGGAGCCGGGCCGACACGCTGATGGCGGCGGCCTCTATCTTGTCGTGGATCCGGCCGGCGGCAAGCGCTGGGTCTTTCTCTATCGGATGGCCGGCAGGCGCCGCGAGATGGGCCTCGGGCCCGTCCTGTCCGTGCCGCTCGCCCGCGCCCGCGAGCTCGCCGCTGAAGCCAGGGCTCAGGTCGCTGGTGGGGTCGATCCGATTGACGCCAGGCGCGCCCCACCAAGCGATGAGCCGCCACCCCACCGGATCACGTTCGCCGAGGTCGCCGAGGTCTACATGACCGATCGCGAGCGGGCGTGGCGCAACGCCGCGCATCGCCGGCAGTGGCGGCAGACCCTTGAGGTGCAGGCGGCATCGCTCTGGGCAATGCCGGTCGCGGATGTCAACACGGAAGCCGTGCTGGCGGTGCTGCGACCGATCTGGCACAGCAAGGCCGAGACGGCGCGCCGGCTGCGCGGCCGCATCGAGCGCATCCTGGATGCCGCCCGGGTGGCAGGACACCGCGGGCCCGAAAACCCCGCCCGGTGGAAGGGGCATCTCGACGTCCTGTTGCCGCGAGCCGGTAAGCTCCAGCGCGGGCATCACAACGCGCTCCCATATATGGAAGTGCCGGCCTTTGTCGCCGAGATCCGCCAGCGCGAGGCGCAGACCGCGCGTGCGCTTGAGCTGCTGATCCTCACGGCGGCCCGGTCCGGCGAGGTCCGCGGCATGACCTGGGCCGAGGTGGATCTGGTGGGCGCGCTCTGGACTGTGCCGAAGGAACGGATGAAGGCGAAGCGGCCGCATCGCGTGCCGCTCTGTGCCCGCGCTGTTGAGATCCTGTCCAAACTACACTTGGAGGCCCCGGACGCGGAGGGTCTGATTTTCCCAAGCCGCAATGACACGGTGCTGTCCGATATGGTGTTCGCGGCCCTGCTGCGCCGGGCGAAATATCCAGACATCACCGCCCATGGCTTCCGGTCGTCATTTCGAGATTGGGCCGCGGATGAGACTGACCATCCGCGCGAGGTGATCGAAGCGGCCCTGGCGCACATGGTGGGAGACGCCACCGAACGGGCCTATCGGCGGGGCGACGCGCTGGCGAAGCGCCGCCTGCTGATGGATGATTGGGGCGCCTATGTCTGCGGCGGAGCATCCGCGGCCGAGCCGCCAATGAGCGCGACGAGATCGCCGTGAGGGATCACCGTTGCGCGGCCGATCTTGCTGGAGCGCAGCTTTCCCTCGCGGATCAGCTTCCAGATCATGGAAGTGCTGACCCCCACCATGCCGGCTGCATCCTCGACCCGATGGGCCAGTGGCGTGATGGACGACTGCGCGCGCTTCGCGGATCGCTCCTGTGCTGGTGTCTCTTTCTGGCTGGGGATGCGCTCAGCCCTGCGCATGGGGTGGTTCTCCTTTGACCTGCTGACCTCCCGCTCCTGACGCGGGGGCGGATGGCGGCGTGAGGGCGGCGCGGGCGGGCTCAGCCGACATGGCGCGCCTCCGGCAGCGGCGCCCACTCGGCGGGATCGCGGATGATCGAGCGCGGTCCGAGGTTGTCGCAGACGACCCACTCCCCATCCCAGGTCACGAGGCTCGAGAAGGCCTGCGGAACGACCTCCTGATTGCCGCGCACCCACGTGCCGCCACGCACCAGGATGCGGCGGGTCGGGTCGTGCGGTGCGGTCGCAATGTCTCGCCAGCGCTCAGCCATGGCTCACCTCAGAACGGCATGTCATCGTGGGAAGCGTCTTCATCGACGCTGTGAGCGAGCCGGAGCCGGGCCGGAGGCTCGTAGGGCTTGTTCACCTTCAGCGCGGCGTCGCGCTCGCAGGGCGTGAGCGAGAAGATCGAGGCGCCGCCGTAGTAGTGGGTGCGCCACCCCTTGGCGTCGGGGTCGCCGTCGATCGGGATGTCGATGCGCAGGAGCTTCGTGCCGAAGCGCTCCTCCTCGCGGATCCGGCCGGCGTGCCGGCGATGGCCGAAGACCTCGACCACGGCCCATTCCCAGCCGTCGGCGTCATCGGTCGTGGGTGCTGTGGTGTCAGACATGGCTCACCTCCGGCATCTGGTCCCAGGTGCGGCCGTCGAGGAGGCGGCCGGCGGCCTTCTTACCGTACCGCTCCAGGGTCAGGGGTGGCCCGAGCGCGTCGTCATCGCGCGTCGGCATGGCGAGCTTGATCTCTCGCGAGCCGGCGATGTGAAGCGTTTGGATCTCGCCGCGGTAGACGGCGCGAGCCGACTCCGTGGCATCGAACGCCGCGCCCGGTCCCCACTCGCCCCATTGCTTGAAGTGATAGTCGATCGCGGCCGCTTGGCACTGATCCCGCAGGCTCCGCGCCCAATCCGGGTACATCGGCCGGGCGCCAGGGCCGCTCTCGCCGCCGACGATCACGAGGTGGATGCCGGTGAGGTCGATCTCGCCGAGGTCCTCGAGCAACGGCTCGCAGGACAGGAAACGGACCCACGCCGGCACGGCCCTCAGTGCGTCGAGGTTCCGCAGCCGGGCCCGGTCCTCGATCGTCGTGCCGAGCCAGACGTTCGACCAGCCCGCGCCCCAGGCCGGTGCGCCGATCGCCGGGCCCGGCAGCATCTTGGCGATGTTCTGCGGGCGCTTCGTCAGCAGCATCCAGTCGAGGTGCGGCGTCTGGCTGATGAGGTGCCAGGCGTTGTCCCGCCAGCGGCTCGGCACTTGGTGGTCGAAGAAGTCGGCGAGCGAGGCGCAGAAGACCCGATGCCGCTCGCCGGCCGCCGCCGCGGCGCGGTCCCACTTGAGCGGCTGCTGCCAGTTCGAGGCGCTGGTCCGGCGGCGCTCGCCGGTCCAGAGGTGCGGCTGCCCGGTGCGCTTGGCCCAGGCCTCGGCGTAGCAGTGGTCACACGCCGGGCTGAGGCGAGTGCAGCCCACCCAGGGATTGAAGGTGTGGTGGCACCATTCGATCTTGGTGTTCTCGGCCACGATCACGCTCCCACAAACGAGAAGGCCGGGCCCGGGCCGAAGAAGCCTGCGATGTCGGCCACTACCGCAGCCGGCATCCGCCAGACGATCGCGACGAGCAGCTCGAAGGCGGCCGCGCCGATGGCGAGAAGCTCAACAAAAGTGAGACGGTCCGCGCTCATGGGCGGGGTCCTTCTGTGGGAGAGGGATCGGTACGCTCTGGAAAGCGGCAAAAAACTGCCGGTGTTCGCGCTTCGTCCGGAAAGGAATTTCCGCGAACGTCTCGTGATGTTCTGCTCGCCTCTGAGGGCGGGGTGAGGTGGGAGAGGGCGGCGGGAGGCGTTCGCACTTTGATCGCGCTGCGCGTGCAGGTTCGCACTTCGCCCGCATCACGGGTTAATCTGGGCCACTCCCAATCCTCTGCGAACAGGTCCGTGAGGCGGGCGGAGGTCATACCAAATCTCCACTTGCCTGCGACCAATTGTGGGCGTGGAATATTCGTGCGCTCCGCTCTCTATGGGAGTGGTAATCATGTACCGTCAGATGAAAGCGCGCGCACAAATCGAGGCGCTCGTCTTGAAACACGCGCAACATTTGCCTGGATGTCAAAGCATCTTCAGTATCGAGATTGTGCGTCGTCAACCATCGCGCACATATCCTGCGTTCTGTATTCTCACCGATGATGATGATATCGCGCCGCACGGTGATATTGTGCGACAGGTTGCCATCATCATCCGACACTTCTACAAGGTATACGACGTCTGGGATGAGCGGCTGCAGTAGGTTGATTGAACAGCCAAAGCTCAGATGCTGCTGGCTCTGTCGTGCGTCGTTGATGGGGAGGAGGACAGCCAGATCTGTGAGGTGGGCGGAGGTCATGCCGGCACCTCGAAGAGGTGCGCCTGGGCGAGCACGCTGCCGAAGGCGGAGAGGCGGGCAGCCGCGCGCGGGTTGATCCACAGCACCTCGGTGCGGGCCCGGGCGCCGTCGGCATGGGCGGCACGCTCGACCCGGGTCCAGCCCGGCAGGGCCGCGTCATAGACCGGCGACGGGTAGCCGGAGAGCACCACCATGCCCGTGAGACCGCGCAGCGCGTCGAGGAGACGCGCGTGGTCCTCCGTCGTCAGCTCGTGGGCATACATCCCGCCGCGGTACTTGATGTCGTATGGGTTCTTGAGAGACCTCGTCTCCGGCAGGTACGGCGGATCGACGTAGTGCAGGCTCTCGGGGCTGTCGTGCTGGGCTAGGACCTCGGCCGCCTCGCGGTGCTCGATCACGACGCCGCGCAGCCGCTCGATCACGAGGCCCAGCGCGTCGGGCAGACCGGCCCAATCTTGAGCCGGGGTCGTGCCGCATCGGAAGCCATTCGACCGGAAGCCCGTCGGCGCCCGCCGGTTATGGCCATTCGATCCGAAGCCCATGAACAACCGCACGATGAGCCGCCGGGCCTCCTCGACCGGATCGTCAGAGATCTCGTAGGCCTGCTCGAACTCCGCGCGAGCGAACGGGGTCGCCCGCAGAGCCGCGATCAGCGCGGGCGCACGCTCCGAGCGCAGCACCCGGAACAGGTTGACCACGTCGTCGTCGAGGTCGTTGTAGATCTCGGCGTAAGAGCGCGGCTTGCGCAGCAGGACGCTGGCGGCGCCGCCGAACGCCTCGGTGTAGAGGCGGTGGGGCGCGAAGTGCCGGACGATCCAGGGCGCGAGGCGCCACTTGCCGCCGTGCCAGCGCAGGACGGGACGCGGCGGCTCGGGCGTGGGCGCGAGGGCGGCGGAGGTCACGGAGCCACCCCTGCGATCTGGAGGATGCGGAGGTGATGCGGCCGCCTCGCAACCGAGGAACCCCCTAAAGTGTTGCTAGCAATCCGGCGGCAGACCGCAACCTGTGCGAGCTTCGCCGAGACCGCGTGCTGCACGTCCGACGCATGGCATAGGCTGGGTGTGAGCCCATGAACTGCAAGGTCAAAACTCGCAGTGAGGTCGAGGCAATTCTTCTCAACCGAATCCGCGAATTCCCTAACGGCCATCTGGTGCGACGTATTGAAATTGTAACCCGCGGCCTCGGCGAGGAATTTCCTGGCTTCAATGTCTACATAGAGGACCCTCTGCCTGATAATTCGACTGAGATCGTCGAATTTATTCAGATTATGATGGTCACGCTGCAACATGTATGAAGTGTCTGAAGCACGAATTCAGTAGATAGCGATCACCTGGCAAGTTGTAGGGGCGCACCGTCATGCCGCGTCCTCCACGGCGGCGCGCATCAGCCACGCCTCGTCCCGGTCGGTCCACGTGATCAGTTCGACCTTGCCGTGCCCGACGATCCGCTCGTCCGGGCGGGCGACGTAGCCGGGCACGTACTCACCAATGTGGGCGGGGTCGATGATCGCGAACTGCGGGCGGTGCCGACGCACCTGCCGGACCGCCATGGTGCCGTTGCGGACGTCGCGCTTGAGCGAGGGGCAGTGCTGCAGGCTGACCGCGGCACATTCCCGGTGCAGCAACGGCTCGACTTGCATGATGCAGAGGCCGTCGGCGCCGATCCGGGGCCGAGCATGCGACAGGGATACCTTCGTGCGGTTGCGCAGCGGCCGGCCGCACAGGTCGCACAGATCCCGGGCGATGGCCTCGCGCTGCCGCTGGCTGTGCGGCTTGCCGAACCGGGGCTTGCCCTCGCCGGGCGCGACGGCCTGGCAGATCGCGGGCCGGCCCGTGTAGGCGCAGCGGTCGACGCGGAACGCCTCTTCGGCACTCCAGGAGACGGTGTAGGGGACCGGCACGCCGCCGTAGGTGAGGGGCATCACAGCGCGCCTCCCAGCAGCCAGCGGGTGACAGCTGCGAAGGCGAGAGCGATCCCGAAGTTCAGGGTGCAGGCGATCGCCGCGGCTAGACGATGTCGGGCTTCCGCTGGAGCTTTGGCTAACTCAACCAAGTTGATTGCCGCGCTCAGCACGAAGAAGATCGCTGCGCCGTAGCCGATTGCGGCGATGAGGAAGGTGCCAACCATCAGACCAGCCCCTTCTCGATCGCGACCCGCTCGGGCAGGGTCAGGGTGTGCGTGGCCTTGCCCGCGCCCGGCTCGATCTCGCAGGCGGATTTCGGGATCCAGACCGCCTTTTCGCGGTCGCCATCCGTCGAGCCGAGGACGGCACGATTGGTCTCGTGGTGCAGGCGCACGGTGACGTCGACGAGGTCGGAGCGCATCACCGCACCTCCGCCGCCATCGCGACCACGACCGGCCCCATCACCGTCCCGGGCCGCCGCATCATCGGCCAGTGGGCCCGCACCGGGACCGCGCTGCGCGGCCGCACCAGCTCCGCCGCCCGGCTCTGACGGATGGTCACCTCCTCGCCGCGCTCCAGGGCTTCGAGGATCGGCTGCAGCCGGTCGGCATAGAGCTCATAGAACTCGGCAAAGTCCTGGAGCCGGCGCAGGTCGTCCCGTTGCGCCGTGGCGTGCGCGCGAATCCGCATCAGGTCTCGATGCTGGCCCGGCCAATTTCCGATGAGGGTCGATTGCCACTCGAACGCCTGCGCGAGATCGGCACTGTGCCTGTCCGCTTCCTTGCGGGCGGCGTCGGCGAGGCTCGGAAAGTCGAATTCGCGGAGATCAGCGGCGCGCATGGTCAGGCGTCTCCCGGGATGGCGACGAGGCGGAGGGAGCCGCCCCAGATCGTTTCGATGTGCAGGTGCAGACGGGCGAGCACCGCGTTGGCGCGGCGCACGAGCTGGGCTTGCCAGGCGTCGCTCATCGGCTTGCCGGGGCGGGCCGCAGCCATGGCCTCGGCGCGGCTCACCGCCAGCCCGACCCGCTCGCTGAACAGGAAGGCAAGCAGCTCGAACGTGCCGACCTGACGGAGGTCGAGGCGATGCCGGCCGCACCGAAGGCAGCGGTAGGCCCGGTCCAGCACCACGGCGCCGGGGTTGGCGAGCGCGGTGTCGTAGCCGCAGGCCTCCACGATGATGATCGTCGGCAGCGGCAGGACTGGCCGCTCCACCGCCTCGCGTGCCGCATGGGCACGGCGCGAGCGAATATTGTGGCGGACCTGCTGGGGCGCGGTGGTGCCGAGCATCGCAGCGCCCTCAGAAGGGGATGTCGGCGGGATCCGGCCGGCCCGTGGCGGCGCAAATCGCGCTGACGAGTGTCATCCGGAAATCGCTGGTCGCATCGACGCCGCGGGGGCCTTCGATCCCGTGCGGACCCGCGCCGGCGGCGAAGCCGCGGCACCAGCACAGCAGGTCGGCCATCTCCTCGGCGACGCGCTCGGCTGCAGGGATGCTGAGCGAGAGCGTGAGGGCAGGCTCGGCAGACTGCGGCGCCCACGGCTCGCCACGCCGCGGAACGCACGGCGTCGCGTCCGACCCCGCATCGCCCCGCTTGGCACCAGCCGCCGCGCGCACCTTGCTGATGCCGTAGGGCGCAGACCGGATCTCGGGGTGGGTGAGCACACCCACCATGCCGAGGAACTCGTCCCACGCGAGGCCCGTGGCGTGCTGGATGTTCTCGCCGTTCCCGACGGAGAGGTTGAAGTGCCCCGAGTCGTCGGCGGTGATCGTGATGGGGAGGACGCGCATCGGTCAGCCCTCCCGTCTGGACGAGCGGCGGCCCGTGCGCATGTCGCTCAAGGCGTCGTTGCCCGGGAAATCGTCTGCGGCGCCGCTCCCCTCGGCCGGGTCGTGACAGTCGCCGCTCTCGCCGACCTCTGCCCTCTGCGCGCCCGTCTCGGTCTCGTCCTCACCAGCATCCGACGGGTCGGCGCCTGCCGCGGTCTCGGGCTGGTGCTCGATCGTGTCAGACAGCGGGTTGACGACCGGCTGGAACAGGCCCGTGATCTGCCCGTCCTGGCCCGGCTTGCGGCCGAAGGCGTAGAGCTCGTCGTCGCGGCGGAGCAGGTCGTCGAGGTCCGACGAGAGCGGCAGCACCTTGCTGTGGCGGCGCGCCACCGTCTTGCGCGCCATCTCCTCCCACCACTGCGACCAGGGGCCGCCGTTCCGCGCCCGGCTGACCTTCCGGACCTTCTCGATTTCCTCGACGGTCATGACCTCGCGGGAGCGCTCGCCGCTCTTGAGCACCGCGATCGAGTAGGCGGCGATCGGCTTGCCGCGGTTCACGAGGGCGGGCCGATGGATGATCTTCGGATCGTCGCCGAGCTGGTACTCGAACTCGTCGTTCTCGAAGACGACGTTCGCCTCCCAGGTCGAGACCTCGCCCGAGTTGCGCACCTTCTTCCGGATGCCGGCGATCATCGGCATCCACTGCGCGCGGCCGTTGAACTCGACGATCGCGCCCTCGCGCCCGTCCGGCAGCAGGCCATCCTGGGCGGCCCGCATCGCGGCGTTGAAGAAGGAGCGCCGCTCCAGCTTCAGAAGGTCCGGGTTGTTCTGGACCGCCGTCAGCAGGATCCGCTTGAAGCGCTCGACCGGGATGTGGGCGGGCAGCGCCGCGGCGAACTCGGCCTCGCGGCTCTGGATCTGCTCGCGCACCAGCACGAGCGGATTGGCGGCCGGATTGCGCTCGGCGACGGCCGTGGATGCAGCCATGGACGTTCTCCTGTCGGGGTTCAGCGGGACCACCACGCGGGCAGGTCGGAGAGCTCGATCTCGTCGAGCGGGGTGTGCGCGACCCACGGCGCGTCGAGGCCGTGCGCGCGGCGGGCCGCGACGTAGTTCCAGAGGGCGAGGTCGATGGTCTTCTCGGCGATGCCGAGCACCTCGTTGCCGGGCGAGAGCGCGACGCCCCAGGTCAGTGGCGCGTCGCCCGTGCTCCAGAAGACGAAGACGAAAGCGAAAGCCGGCGCTGCGGCGACACGCGCGAGCCAGGCCGGATCATGGTCACCGAAGACCTGGCCCTCGGCGGCGAGCCGCGCGAGCTGCGCGCGGGCCTGCAGGTAGGCGGCGGCCTGCACCGGGTAGCCGTATTCGGCCATGGCGCGCAGGCAGTTCGCCTTGAACGAGGTCGGGCGGCTCGGCCGCGTGCTCTTGAGGTCGACGATCGCGCGCGGCTTCAGGTAGTCGAACCGCGCCTTGCGGCGCACCGGCTCGCCGTCCACCTCGGCGGTCCAGAAAATCGACACCTCGGACATGCCGCCGGTGAAGGAGGTGGCGAGGTGCGGGTTGGCCAGCACCGCAGCGGAGGCCTGCTGGACCCGGTCGAAGTCGTCGCCGGCGAGCACCTCCTCGCCGTTCGGCGCCAGCTTGGCGCGGGCCGTGGCGTCGAGGCGCGCGAGGTCGTCGGGGCGGCGCACGAAGCGCGCGGCGAAGGACGGCTGGCCTTCGAGCACCAGCTTGTGCACCGCCATGCCGACGATCTGCGAAGGCGTGGAATCCTCGGCTGGGCGGTTCGGGTTGAGCACCGAGCCGAACCAGTAGTCGGCCGGCTCGGCCGCGAGGCGCTTCAGGTCGGAGGAACCGAGCGCCGCATCCGCGTGATAGCGATCCTCCTCCAGGCCGAAGTAGATGCCATCCTCGAAGGGTGCTGGCGGGATGGTCGGAGCGGCGGTACCGTCCTCATCGATCATCTTCATGATGATCACTCCGCCGTCACGGCGCCGACGCGCCGCAGGACGTGGGTGGTCTGGGCCGACACCGCCTCGTGGCAGGGCGCAGCGTCATCGGCGCCGGCCGCCGCGTTGATGGCCTTCGCCACCGCGGCCGCGAGCTCGTGGTCCCGGGCGGCATTTCCAGTCGGAATGATGAGGAGCGCGATGCGCCCCGTCGCGTCGACGATTTGGCGGCCGCTGGCGGTGAGCGGAGCCCACGGCGCCGGGGCGCCGAGGCCCGCGAGGGAGGCGGCAGCCTGATTCTGAGGGGTGGGGGGCGTCACAGCTGCGCCCTCCGCTCCTCGGCCGCAGCGCGAAGCTGGGCGCTCACCACCTGGAGAGCCGCACGGAACTGCAGGTCCGCCGCGATGCGCGCCTCGAAGTCCGTGCGCTCGAGCAGGCGCGAGGCCTGCAGCAGGTGATGACCGACCAGCACCAGCGCAGAGAGGCGCTCGGCGGCGATGTCGGTACGCGCCGCCGCATGGGCGCGGCGCTGAGCATCGAACCGTGCGATGGCGGCGATGTGGAGCGGATCGAAGACCCGCCCGGTGCGCAGGTCCACGACGGGGGCGGTGGGGCGGTCGGCGGTCAGCATGACCGGCCCTCCGCCTTGGCGATGACGGCCAGAAGGCCGGAGACGCAGCCCCGCTCGGTCTTCTGCTCTGCGAGAGCGTCAACCGCGCGCCTCAGCCCATCAAGCAGATCAGGCGCCGCCAGAATCAGGTTCGCGACCTGCCCCGCATTCTCGGTCTCATTGACCTCGATCACCCCGCTGCCCGACAGATAGATGACTGCGGTGTCAGTGACGGGCTCGCCGTTGACGTGCTCGACCGAGCCGAGCGACCAGGGAAGACTGTAGGGCGCGCTCATCAGCACCGCCGCCCGTGCACCTGGAGGACGTATTCGCGGCGGCTCTCCTCAAGGTAGGAGAGTTCGCCTGGGGCCACCTCGGCCTCCTCGTTGGCGCGCAGCCGCAGCTGCAGCGCCGTCGCCATGTCGTCCTCGTCGTTCGGGGTGAGCGCGTGCTCCTCGGGCGCGAGCAGCTCGAGGCAGATCTCGTCCACCTCGCTGCGCATCGCGTAGACGCGCTCGCGGGCCTCGCGGGTCACGGCATCGTCCGAGGCGCCGGCCCGGGACAGCCCGGTGTCGCCGCTGTGGAGCGCGACGGTCACCTCGGCGCGGTAGCGCTCGGCGCAGAGAAGCGTCTCAAGCGCGGAGCTGAGGCGGGCCGCGGCAATGGCGCGGGCGGCATTGGAAGCGCCGGGACGAGCGAGGACAGTGCCGCTCACAGCACGACCCCGCGTACCGCGTTGACCAGGGCGCCGCCGCTCAGGGCCAGCGCGATGAGGATCGCCACCGCGACGATGACGAGGCCGGTCGCGAGCCAGTCGCGGTTCGCGGGCTCGCGCTGCGGCTCATCGTCGGTAAGCGGCTCGCGCAGGAACAGCGGCGGCTCGAAGGCGGGGAAGGTCTCGGCTGGGAAGTGCGGCGCAGCAGGTCGCGGCGCGGATGCGATCAGGTCGGGTTGGGGGCGGGTGAGCATGGCGGGGCATCCGTGGTGGATGACCCCATAATCGCTGTTTTCGCGATTTGGTCAACGAGAAAATCGCGCTTTTGTCGATTGTCTCAGAAGCGAGTCCCCGATCGGATGAAGTCCAGGACAAAGCCGATCACGCGGACGTTGTCTCCGCCGTTACCTGCAACGACGAGTGGGCGCTGAAAACGGTCGTCGTTGCTGTCAGGCCACAACTCCCATGCGCCCTCACTGCCCCGCACCTGTTTTACGGTTGTCTCGACGAGGTCGCCGCACCGCTGCTCAACGACGACCCAGTCGCCCGACTGGTACGGGCGCGGCGCTGCACTTGCGTCAAGTACGATGATGTGATCCCCGTCACGGGCCTGACGGTTAATGCTCTCCCCACGTACTATGTACGCGGTTATGGCTTCTTTAGGCCAACGCGGATCAGCGACGTAGGGGATGTCGTAGTCTACGAAATCGACATACTGCATGTCTATGAAGGCGCCTGCCGCGACCTCCCCCACGACCTTAACGTAAGACACATCGCGCGCGGGGAGTTGTGCTGTCAATGGTGGGCTAGCACCTAAGAACGCGCAAATGCGCTTGAGTTCGTCGGCTTTGATCGTGCGCTTGCCAGACAGCATCCGACTGACCGCGTCCTCGCTGAGGCCGATCGCGGACGAGAGGGCTTTCTGCGGGATCCGTCGATCGCGCAATTGCCCAGCGATCCATTCTCGCAACAATTCCCGATCCCCGTTGGATGCTACTCTCCGGCGCCTTTCTGGCACCCTAGGCACGGATGTCATTCGACCATTTCCCAACGGTGGTGGGCGAGGGCCGTAGACAAAATCGCGATATGGCTTGACACGGCTTGTGAATATCACGATTTCTGAGGGCATGACGAGCCGCACCCGCCCCGCCTCGCTCCGCTGTGAGCCGGCCCGATCCATCATCCTGAAGCTCGGGGGGATAGATCCCGTAGCCGAGGAGTGCGACGTGCACCGGAGCCGTGTCTGGGCGTGGGCGCAGCCCCGCGAGCGGCACAGAGCTGCGACGGGTGGGAACGTACCGCAGCGCCACCACGTCCGGCTGCTCAATATGGCTCGTCGGCTGAATGTGCCTATGACCGCTGAAGACTTCCTTCCCGTCCATAATAACGAGTCTCTCCCGGTATGCGTGGCTGCTGCGCCAGACGCTGTAGCAACATTGTGATGTATTTCAAAATGTAGCCTGCCGGTGATCATTTAATCACAACCGTTACTAGAGCGGATTTGGCCAGCTGAAGAGGGGCGCAAACACTCGATACAGGCTTGAATGTACCTAATTTATGTTCGACGCCAGTGGTTGAGAGCACGCAATCTTCTTGGTGCGGATTGGGGGTCGATAGAATGGTGCCCGCGCATATCGCAGCTTTCGCCGTACAGAATGTGGCGACACGCGCAGTGGTGATTGCGCAACCTGCAACCAGCGGTGCTCCTGAGAGCGCTCAATCAGACGGGCCCGCAGCAGTCTCGGCGGCAACCCCTCCCAACAGCCCCACTCCACCCGTAGAGCAGGGAGCGGCGGCATGATCCGCCTCCTCCTCTCCTGGCTGGACCGGCGCATCGATGCGCGGATCGAGGCGCGCGAGGCCGCGCAGCGCGCCGCTGCAGATGCGCGCCGCTCGGCGCGGGTGGCCGAGATTGATGCCATCACGGCGGCTGGTGGCCGGCCGGGCACGTGCCTTGAGACCGGACGGATTCGCGACCTCGGTCCGCGCCGCTACAGCAAGGAGTCGAACGCAGGGCCGAATGTGTCGTCGAGGAAGCCTTCGGCGTCCGATGACACCTGCTTGATCACCTCGGCGTCCTGCCTGTCGCGATCCTCGGAGGACATCCGATGAATCGCAGCTTCCACACGCTCGTCCGCAGCGATGTGCAGGCGCCTCAGGGCCGTCTCGCCCTGCTCGCGGCCGATGTCGGTCAGGATCACCGTGAGAATGCTGCGGATCGCGATCAGCGATCCGCGCGCCATCTCCGGATCCACGTTGCGGTCGCTCATGGATGCCTCCAGCGGCATGGGCGGTTGCGCGAGGGGCCGGGCCGCTACCCGGCCCCTCACCACGGCATGCTCGCGTCATCTTGCGCCTTCCGCAAGGGAGCTGCCGCATGATCCGGCCCGCTCCTCAGATGATTGGTCCGCTGCGGGTCGCGAGGATCGGCAACCGATTTCTGCTCGCCATCCCCGAAGCCGGCCCAGCCGCGACGGTGCTGCTCACACCCGAACAGGACCTCGCGCTGGAGCGCTGGCTCGGTCAGCGGCCGGGTGACGTTGCCGCACCGGCAAGGAGCGGCCCGCCCGGCCTGCGCCTCGTCCGCGGCCTCAGCGCCGACGGCGACCGACCCGTGTACGAGAAGGCCGGCGATGCGCTCAGCGGCGGCACCAGCCCCGCACCAGCCCAGCGTCTTCACTCGTCCAGTCGCGGCGAAGCGTGAGGCGTCATGCGCTCCGCGTCCGCCCCCGAGACCCGCCGGTCCAGCAAGCCTGGCCCAGCCGGCGGCGCGCCCGGTCCGGCAATGACCGGCCCCTGTCCGTTCCGGACCGGGCGCAACCCTCTTCGCGTCGCTCAGCTCAGCAATTCTGTTCGCGCCGGCCGCCCGGCCCGCGCTTCGAGGCCCCGGCCGGCGGTGGCGTTCCCGGCTGGAGCACTGCCCATCGTGGGCGTTTCCTCCCGGACTGGCCCCCTCTCCCGGTGCGGAGAGGGGGGCTTTTTGGGGCCGCAATTCCGACGTGCCGCATGCGGCGGCGCGTGCGCCCGCGCAATCAAGGTCTCTCGCATCGCTGACCGCGCGGGCGCTCCCCTGTTCCTGGTTTCGCGTGACCGCTCGCCGGCAAGCATCGTCGGTCGCGCGCTCGTTGTGCTGCGTATCCCTGTCCACCTCCTGCATCTCGAAGCGCTCCCTGGTTCGACACCGTTGAACCACAGGAGACTTCCGACGTGCCGGGAAAACATACCGAGGGCTCGGAAAAGTATTCCGAGGGCGGTCGCATGACGACGGTCGATCAAGCCTCACAGCTTCTGCGGGAACTCGCCGAACCGCGGCCGGTCGGCGACACCGTGAAAGCTGCCATCACGCGCGCCGCGCGCGCGGTCTCTGCCGTTCTTCAGGAGCCGATGAGCTATGGCCGTGCCGAGGATATCTGGCGGCGCGAGGCTCGCCGGATCGACGCCGCCGAGATGGACGCCATCCGGGCCGCGCATGCCCGCCGCGCCGGCGAGCTTCGGACCGAAGTTCAGAAAGCTGCGGCGTTGGCTCAACGCCTTGAGCGCCTGGTTGCCCAAGCATCTCCTGCTTCAGGCAGCGAAGATCTTGAGCAGCTCCGGTCTACGGCAGATGAGGCGTGGAAGGCGGCGCGTACGCTTCGCCGTCTTGCTTCGGAAGCGCGCGAAGCGTGACCGACGATGACGGGCTTCATCTATTTCAGTCCCTCCGAGTTCACGCCGCCGGAGGCGGGCCGGCCGGCGCCGACCGATGGCCGCGCGGGAGGTCAGCGATGACCCGCGCCCGCCCCGAGCAGGTGATCCAGACCAAGATCGTCGTGGCGATGCACCGGCGGTTCGACTGCCGGTGCGTGCACGTGCCGAACGGCGGGCGCCGCGGCAAGCTCGAGGGCGTGGCGTTCAAGGAGATGGGCGTCGAGGCGGGGCACCCCGACCTGATCGTGTACGGCCGGGGCGGCCGGTGCTTCCTCATCGAGGTCAAGGCGCCCGGCGGGAGCCTCAGCGCGAGCCAGCGCGCCTTCCTTCCCGGCCTGCGGGAGCGCGGCTTTCCGGTGCACGTGGTGGACAGCGTCGAGGACGCGCTCGCGGCCGGCGCGGCCTTCGGGCTGCCGCCAGCCCCGGCGCGGCCGCGTCCGGCGCCCGAGCCGGCGACGGAGTTCTGACCGTGGCGGCGCTCCAGTCCCATTCCGAGGGCCGCCGCAGCCGCGGCCCGGCGCAGATGCGCCTCTCCGGTCTGGAGGCCGAGAAGCGGCTGCGTGCAGACGAGCAGCTCTCGAAGCAGTACCGGGCCTGGAAGCGGCAGAAGCTCGAGGCGCTGCTCGCCGGCCCTCACAGCGAGGAGATCCATGACCTCGATCGGTTCATGCGCCGGCTGGGCCTCGCCGACGGGCCGGCCCTGATCGCCCGCGTCGAGGCCGCGGCGTCGTGGATCCAGGAGATGGACGCCGACGCCCGCCACGATCTCCTCAGCCTGATCGGGCGGCGCATCGCCCTGATGCGCGAGCGAAACGGCCTGGAGCCCTTCAACGACGGCGTACCCGGCGATCCGCCGCGCGCCTTCGAGCGGATCAAGACCCTGATGGGGTGCCGATGACGTGGCCCTTCGACCCGCTCCCGCCCTTGTCCTTCGGGCTGATCATGGCCGACCCGCCGTGGTCCTACGACCTCTGGTCCGAGAAGGGCATGAAGAAGTCGGCCATGGCGCAGTACGCGTGCATGTCCGACGAGGCGATCTGCGCGCTGCCGGTCGGGCAGCTCGCCCGCGGCGATGCCGTGCTGTGGCTCTGGGCCACCGGCCCGAAGCTCGACGTCGCGCTGCGCGTCATGACGGCCTGGGGCTTCCGGTACCGGACCTTCGGGGCCTGGGACAAGCAGCGCTGGGGCACGGGCTACATCATGCGCTCCGTGGCCGAGCCGTTCCTGATCGGCACGATGGGGCGCCCCGTGTTCGACGGGCGCAGCATTCCGAACATCATCCGCGGTGGCGCGCGCCAGCATAGTCGCAAGCCGGAGGAGGCTTACGGAATCGCGGAGCGGCTCGTGCCGGCGGCCTACCGCTGTGAGCTCTTCAGCCGTCAGTCGCGAGCCGAATGGGCGACCTGGGGCGATGAGGCCGGGCGCTTCGACGCGCCCGTCCTGCAGGCCGCGGAGTGACGCCATGGCGGGCTTCCGCTCCCTGCCCGTCTTCCGTCCTGGCCTCGTCGGCGTCCACACGCGCGGGGCGGACGCGGTGCGCCTCTCCGGAGCGCTCGCCGGCGTGCCGGACGCCTATCCGGCCGCTGTGGCGCTGGGCGATCCATCCATCCCGGCGCGGCGCGCCCGCGCGCTGCGGATCCTGGAAGGACTGCCGGCGCGCCAGCGGGAGCGGATCCTGGCGGCCTACGAGCGAACGGGGCAACGCGCATGACGGCGTGGTCGCCCCAGCAGGATCAGGCCCTGCGCGCCGTCAAGGCCTGGCTCAAGAGCCCGGGCCGGGCGCCGTTCTACCTCGGCGGCTACGCCGGGACCGGCAAGACGACGCTCGCCCGGCATCTTGCCGAGGGCGTCAAAGGCGATGTGCTCTTCGCCGCCTTCACCGGCAAGGCTGCGCTCGTCATGCGAGCGAAGGGCTGCACCGGCGCCAGCACGATCCACTCGCTGATCTACCGGCCGAAGCCGCGGCGCGACGGCAGCGTGACCTTCGTGCTGAACGAGGACAGCCCCGTCGCATCGGCCGCGCTCGTCATCGTCGACGAGTGCTCGATGGTCGGTCCCGAACTTGGCCGAGACCTGATGAGCTTCGGCAGCAAGGTGCTCGTGCTCGGCGACCCCGCGCAGCTGCCGCCCGTCGACGGCGCTGGCTACTTCACAAGCGGCGACCCCGATTTCATGCTCACCGAGGTGCATCGGCAGGCCGCGGACAACCCGATCATCGCGCTGTCGATGCGGGTGCGCCAGGGCGGGCGGCTCGACGCCGGCGTCTACGGCGAGAGCCGCGTCATGCAGCGCGCGGCGCTCGGCCAGCGCGTCGTGCTCTGCGCGGATCAGATCCTGGTCGGCCGCAACCAGACCCGGCGCGGGCTGAACGCGAAGGTGCGACAGCTCTACGGCCGCGACCCGGCCGGCCCGGAGATCGGCGACCGGCTCGTTTGCCTGCGCAACAACAAGGACAAGGGCCTGCTCAACGGCGGGCTCTGGGAGGTCGCCGACGTCGCGCAGAACGACGGCGCCACCGTCGAACTTGAGGTCGTGCCGGACCACGACCCGGACGCCGTGCCGGTCCCGGTGGAGGTACGGAGCGAGTTCTTCCACGGCCAGGAAGAGGCGCTGAGCCCGAAGCAGCGCAGAGGCTTCGACGAGTTCACGTACGGCTACGCGCTCACCGTGCACAAGGCTCAAGGGTCGCAATGGGACCGGGTCGTGCTCTTCGACGAGAGCTGCGCCTTTCGCGAGACCGCACGGCGCTGGCTCTACACGGGGCTCACGCGCGCGGCCGATGCCGTGACGGTGGTGCTGTCATGAGGGCGCGCCGCGCCCTCGACCCGGAACGGGAGCAGGCCCGTGGGCTGCCGCTGGGACGCGCCGACTTCGCGGCGCTCCGGCGCCGCGGCGTCGAGGGCCGGCATCTGGCCTGTGCTCGCCACGGCTGCGACCTGCTGCTGCGCGACCTCGTGGTGTTCGGGAAGCGACAGCGCTTCGGCTTCGCGCGGCACGACGGCGGCGAAGGGCCGGGTGCGGTCGAGGCTTACACGATCCCGGCCCGGGACGCCGGCGGAGCGCTGGTCGACGTCGTGGCCTGGGATCCCGCCGCCGGCCGCCTCGCGACGTGGCTCGGCGCGGTCGGCATGCTCGGCGAGGACAGCCTGTGGCGCCCGCTCGCGGACAAGGAGCCGCTCGTGGTGCACCGCGACCCCGTCGGCTGGCTCGCGGCGGGCTGGCGCGGCGTGGTGGTGATCAACGACGCCCTTGCCCGGCCTGCGCTCCTGGGAGCCGGCACGCTGCTGACGCAGGACATTGCGCACGGCGAGGCCGTGGAGGCGATGCTCAGGACGGTCAGGATGCCCCGCATCCTGGTCGAGGCACCATGATGACGGCGCCGATCGACCTCGATCAGGCCCGCCGGGCTAAACGGCTTCGTGATGCCGGTGCCCAGGGTGCCGGCGGCGCGTCAGGATCGTCGGACCTTCTGCCGGTGATCAAGGTGGTGGCGTCCGAGCTGCCGCGGGTCGTCGACGAGGCCGAGGAGGCCCTGATCGAGAGCGGGGCGGCGGTGTTCGCCCGCGCCGGCGCGCTGGTGCGGCCGGTCGTGGAGCCGACCCCGACCGCCAACGGCGGCCTCGCCCTCGTCGCCAAGCTGAAGCCCCTCACCGCAGATTCCCTGGCCGACATCCTGGCCCAGGTCGCCAAGTTCCAGCGCTTCGACGGCCGCGCCCAGCGCTGGGTGAACATCGATCCGCCCGACAAGGCCGTGGCGATCCTCCTGTCGCGCGAGGGGCGGTGGCGGCTGCCGCCGATCTCCGGCATCACCACGATTCCGACCCTGCGGCCCGACGGCTCGCTCCTCGACGAGCCCGGCTACGACCCCGCGACCCGGCTCTTCCTGATGCCGGACGAGGCCGTGGTCATGCCGACGCTCCCGGAGCGGCCGAGTCGCGCCGAGGCGCAGGCCGCGCTCGCGCTCCTGCTGGAGCCGCTGCAGGAATTCCCGTTCGTCGGCCCCGTCGACCGCGCCGTGGCGCTGTCCGGCATCCTGACCGCCGTGCTGCGGCCCACGCTGCCCTCGGCGCCCTGTCACGGGATCCGGGCCTCCTCCGCGGGCACCGGCAAGTCGTATCTCGTCGATCTGATCGCCGCCATCGTCACGGGACGGCCCTGTGCCGTCATGGCGATCGGGCGCACCGAGGAGGAGACCGAGAAGCGTCTCGGCGCGCTCCTTCTCAGCGGTACGCCCCTGATCTCGCTCGACAACGTCAACGGCGAACTCGGCGGTGACGCGCTCTGCCAGGTCACGGAACGGCCGGTGGTCAGGGTCCGCATTCTGGGCCGGTCCGAGGTGCCCGAGATCGAGTGCCGGGCGGCCGTGTTCGCCACCGGCAACAACTTGACGCTCGTCGGCGACATGACGCGGCGGGCCGTGCTGTGCCGGCTCGACGCCGGCGTGGAGCGGCCGGAGCAGCGGGAGTTCGCGTCGAACCCGATGCAGGCCGTCATGGCCGACCGCGGCGCCTACGTGGCCGCCGCCCTCACCATCGCCCGGGCCTACCGCGCCGCCGGCGCGCCGCGGGTCTGCGGCCCGATCGGCTCCTACGGGGCGTGGTCGGACACGGTCCGCGCCGCGCTGGTGTGGCTCGGCGAGGCCGACCCGGTCGCGAGCATGGACATCGCGCGCGGCGAGGATCCCGAGCGCGCCGCGCTGTCGGAGCTGATCACGGCCTGGGGCGAGCACCTCATCGAGGGCGCCTACTACGCCACCGGCGACATCGCCGCGGCCGCGCAGGAGACCGGCACCGACGGGCAGCCGCTGCGGCCATCGCTGCGCGAGGTGCTGATGCGCCAGGCCGGCAAGGGATCCGCGATCTCGACCCGCAGCCTGGGTCGCTGGCTCACCGGAATCCGCGGCCGGGTCGTGGTTGGGATGCGCATCGAGATGGTCGCCGACGAGAAGCGGGGCAACCGTTACGCGCTCTGCAAGGCGCCGGAGGAAGGGAGGTGAGCACGCGCGAGTGGGGTTTCTCGTGGGGTTTGTGGGGTTTCGAAAAATGTAACCCCACCGGAAACCCCACGGAAAATCTGACGGTGGGACAGGGGTTTATGGCCGATTTGGGGGTTTTCGGGGTTTTTTCGTCAATCTTCACGCGCGACCTTTCCTGCGCACGCATAAGATTGAGAAACAAACCCCAATAACCCCCAAAACACCTCTAAGTCTCTGACAGATCAGCAGATTTTGGTGTGGGGTTTCTCGAAAAAAAACCCCACCCTAACCCCCCAAAACCCCACCGAAACCCCAGGACCGGACTGGTGCGCCACCGCCGCTCCAGATGAAGAACAGTAGGTAGTTCAGAGACATAGAGGAGATCCCGATGCCCGACATCGACCCCCAGTCCCCCGACCTCGCCGGCCTCACCGGCCGCATCGTCGGCGCCTACGTCGCCCACAACGCCGTCCCGACCGCCGAACTGCCCGGCCTGATCGCGGCGGTGCATGGCGCGCTGGCTGCTCTGGGCCGGCCGGCTGAGCCCGAGGCGCCGGCGCTCGTCCCGCCGGTGCCGATCCGCAAGACCGTCACGCCGGACGCGATCATCAGCCTGGAGGACGGCAAGCCCTACAAGTCGCTCAAGCGGCACCTGACGACGCGCGGCCTGACGCCCGAGCAGTACCGGGCGAAGTGGGGCCTGCCGGTCGATTACCCGATGGTGGCGGCGAACTATGCGGCGCATCGGTCCGAGCTCGCCAAGGCCGCGGGGCTGGGCCGGAAGCCGCAGCTCGCCGCGGTGGCGTGATGCTCTCGGCCGGCGCTGCGGTGCCGGCTTGACCCCGCGTGGAGTTCAGCATGGCGAGCAAGCAGGCCAAGCTCCGTCTCAACCCGAAGCGTCGCCGCCGCGAGAAGCGGCGACGCTCCGCGGAGTTCCAGGCCCGCGGCGAGCGCGAGCGAACGGCCCAGGAGCGCGCCGCCCGGCGTGAAGCCGCAAAGAAGGCCGAGGACAAGCACATGGCCGCAGTGCGGTGGCACCTCGTCGATTGCCGGGCCGGAAAGGCGCGCCAGTTCGCCGATGCCTTGGCCGCAGGCGCGATTCCGGCGCTCCGCCTGTCCGAGGAGGTGGTCCGGGTCCGCTCCGGTAGGCCGATCCGGACCCGCATGCCCCTGTTCGGCCGCCTGCTGTTCGTCGGCCTCGACCCGCACTCGGAGGACGCGCACTGGCTGCGGGACAAGTACGATCGCGAGATCAAGGGTGTGCGATTCCGCGACGAGAAATTCATGCTCGTGCCGGGTCGCGAGCTGGACCAGTTCACGGGCGTGCTGGGAGGGGATGTTCCGCCCGCCGAGCGCCGGACCGGCGCTGCTCTGACCGTGGAAGACTTCGAGATCGGTGAAGCGGTGCGTGTGGCCGATGGGCCCTTCGCCTCGTTCAGTGGTCTCGTCGAAGAAATTGACGCTGAGTCACAGAACCTGAAGGTCAGCGTGAGCATATTTGGGCGCTCGACTCCGGTGACTCTGGAGCCGACGCAGGTGGAGAAGCTCTGAGATGGTCTTGACTCTGGGACATCCGCGAACGTACACGAAAGCGCACGGCCGCTCGCGGCCGTTGTCGGACGACCCGCCCTGCGACCTCCCTCCGGGTAGAAGGTTGCGGCTGCTGGCCCGGGCCATCTCGAAAAGCGGGATGTGCCGAGTAGGGCGGCTCGTGTCCGCAATTCGCTGCAGCGTTTCGGCATCTGTGACGTTTACGCCCGCGGTCGTAATCCAGCGGCCGAGACAAGGACCGTCTGCGATGCTCGGCACCATCCTCATTATCGTCCTCATCCTGCTGCTGCTTGGCGCCTTTCCCCGTGCCGGCGCCTACAACGCAGGATGGGGCTATGGCCCGTCGGGCGGCCTCGGTGTGGTGCTGCTCATCGTGATCATTCTGCTGCTGATGGGGCGGATCTAACACCAGGCGAAACAAGTGCTGGCCGGTCGTGCTAGCGATACTGCTCGCCCCACTGACCGGCCCGCAAACAGACAGGCAGCATTCATCGTCGCATGCATATTCCGCTGCGGTTTTTGTAAATCACTACAGTAGCGGGAAGCAGCCATGGCCCGCCTCTCCATCCTCAAGCCCCGCCTCGCGACGCTCGACCCACGGACGGCCCGACCCATGCCCAAGGCCGCCGATGCCGAGCTGCAGACCCCGGAGCACCGGGCCTGGCGCCTGGCCGTGCTGCAGCGGGCCGGCTGGCGCTGTGAGGATTGCGGCGCTCAGGGCGGGCGCGGCGGCGTCCGCCTCTTCGCCGATCACGTGATCGAGCGCCAGGACGGCGGTGAGCTCACGGATCCGAACAACGGCAGGTGTCTATGCGGATCCTGTCACACCAGGAAGACGGCGGCCGAGCGGGCGCGGCGGATGGCGGCGCGGAGCGCGGCGGCCGAGCCGGGCCACGGCTGACCCCCCGGGGGGTGGTCGAGAGTCTGGCGGGTCAGGGGCGGTGAACCGCACAGGGTCTCATCCGGACAAAAAATTCCCTCCGAGCAAAACCAGGGTGCGCACATCCGCGCACGGGTGCGATGGCAGGCAAGCGACGGCCGATCGACTGGGCCGAGATCGAACGCGAGTACCGCGAAACCGCGACGCCGATCAGGGACTTGGCCCGATGGCACCGGGTCGCCGAGAGCGGCATCCGGGCACGCGCGAAGCGCCACCAGTGGACGCGGCGTGCGCAGGCCGATGTGCGCAGGCCGGCCCCGATGGGCGCACCCGCGGCGCCGGCCCCGCTGCGGGTGGGCCCGGTGCCGCCGGAGATGGCCAGGCCGGAGGCCATTCTCGGGCGCGGCCGCGGCCTCGTGCTGCGCATGCTCGACGAGCTCGAGGCCACCACCGCCCATCTCGGCGAGATCGAGGCCGCGATCGTCGAGGAGACGACGGACGATGACAGCGGCCGGCGGCGCGAGGCGCTGCTGAAAGCGGTGAGCCTGCCGGCGCGGGCGGGCACGCTGAAGGCCCTGGCGCTCGCGGCCAAGACCTTTGCGGAAGCGGGCGCGCCCGAAGGCAAGAAGGCGCAGCAGGCCGATACGGCAGCCAAGCTGGCGCAGGGCGGCGGCCGCTTCGCCGCCCCCGCCCCGCCCAAGCTGGTGGTGAGCAACCCGTGACGAAGGTCGGTACCCCGTGAGGGAGTGGAGCACCGCCTGCCCGGATTGGGAGGAGCGCATCCTGGCCGGGCGCTCGCTGCTGCCCTGCGGGCCGCTCTTCCCGGCCGAGGCGGCCGCAGCCATGGAGGTCTTCCGCGCGCTGCGGATCGTGGACGCGCTCGGCAGCCCCACCCTCGGCGAGGTCTGCCGGCCCTGGGTCACCGAGTTCGCCGAGGTGATCTTCGGCGCCTACGATCACGCCAGCGGGCGGCGGCTGATCCGCGAGTTCTTCCTCTGCATCGCCAAGAAGAACGGCAAGTCGACGCTGGCGGCCGGCCTCATGCTCACCGCCCTGATCCGCAACTGGCGGCGCTCGGCCGAGTTCCTGATCCTGGCTCCGACCATCGAGGTGGCCAACAACGCCTTCCAGCCGGCGCGCGACATGGTCAAGGCCGATGACGAGCTGCGCGCCCTGCTGCACGTGCAGGACCACTATCGCACCATCACCCACCGCCACACCGGCGCGGCGCTGAAGGTGGTCGCGGCCGACACCGAGAGCGTGTCGGGCAAGAAGGCGACCAGCGTGCTGGTCGACGAGCTGTGGCTGTTTGGCAAGCGGCCGCAGGCCGAGAACATGCTGCGCGAGGCGACCGGCGGCCTGGTCTCGCGGCCCGAGGGCTTCGTGATCTACGTCTCGACGCATGCCGACGAGCCGCCCGCGGGCGTGTTCAAGCAGAAGCTGGCCTACTTCCGCGCCGTGCGGGACGGGCGGATCACGGATCCGCGCAGTCTCGGCGTGCTCTACGAGCATCCCCGGGCGATGGTGGAGCGCGGCGAGCATCTCGCTCCGGCGAGCTTTCGCCTCACCAACCCGAACCTGGGCCTGTCGGTCGACCCGGAGTGGCTCAGCGAGAAGTTGGAGGAGGCGCGGAATGCCGGGCCGGCCTCGCTGGCGGGGTTTGCGGCCAAGCACCTCAATGTCGAGATCGGCCTGGGGCTGCGGGCGGACCGCTGGCCGGGCGCCGAGTTCTGGGCCCGCCGCGCCGATCCTGCTCTGGCCTCACCTGTCGAGGATCCGCGGGCGGGTCTGCAGGCCCTGCTCGAGCGCTGCGAGGTGGTGGTGGTCGGCATCGACGGGGGCGGCCTGGACGACCTGTTCGGCTTGTGCGTGCTCGGCCGCGAGCGGGCGAGCCGCGACTGGCTCGCCTGGAGCCACGGCTGGTGCCATGCGGGCGTGCTGGAGCGCCGGCCGGCGATCGCCTCGCGGCTGCGGGATTTCCAGGCGGCGGGCGAGCTCACCATCGTGGGCGACGAGCTGGCCGACATCTCGGCGATCGTCGGCCTGGTCGCGGCGGTGAAGGAGCGGGGCCTGCTGGGCGGGGTCGGGGTCGATCCGGCCGGGCTCGGCGAGCTGATCGAGGCCTTTGCGGAGATCGGGGTGACGCAGGAGGCCGGCCTGCTGGTCGGCGTGCCGCAGGGCTACGGGCTGATGACCGGCATCAAGACCGCCGAGCGCAAGCTCGCCAACGGCACGCTCCGGCATGCCGGCTCTGCCCTGGCGGCGTGGTGCGTGGCCAATCTCAAGATCGAGCCGACCGCGACCGCGATCCGGGCCACCAAGCAGAATGCCGGCGACGCCAAGATCGACCTGGCCATGGCGCTGTTCAACGCGGTGGTGCTGATGGCGCGCACCCCCGAGGCTCACCGCGAGCCGGAATACGCCATGTATTTCGCCTAGGCGCATCCCGAGATCGAGAATGAACCGAGCTTATTCCATCCTGACCGTGAAAGCGGTCGAGGACGAGCAGCGCGTCATCCGGGGTGTGGCGACCACGCCGTCTCCGGATCGGGTCGGCGACATCGTCGAGCCGCTCGGGGTCAGGTTCACCAATCCGATGCCGCTGCTGCACCAGCACGATGCGGATCGGCCCGTCGGCACGGTGCGCTTCGACAAGCCGACCAAGGACGGCATCACCTTCGAGGCGCGACTTCCGAAGATCGCGGAGCCCGGCCCGCTCAAGGACCGGGTCGAGACCGCCTGGGGCGAGGTCAAGGCCGGCCTGGTGCGTGCCGTCTCGATCGGCTTCCGCACCCTGCCGGACGGCTACGAGATCATGCAGGACGGCGGCATCCGCTATCTCAAGACCGAGGTGCTGGAGCTCAGTCTTGTGACCGTGCCGGCCAATGCGGACGCCAGGATCTCCCTGATCAAGTCGATCGATCGCCCGCTGCTCGCCGCGTCCGGCAAGGAGCCGCGGGCGGATGATCGGCCCTCACCCCCCGGCGCTTCGGGATCCCAACCACACCAGAGCTTGCCGAAAGGGGCATGCATCATGCCGAAGACCATTGCCGAACAGATTGCCGCGTTCGAGGCGACGCGCCAGGCCAAGTCGGCCCGGATGACCGAGCTGATGAACCAGGCGGCCGAGAACGGGGTCACCCTCGATGCGGCGGAGACCGAGGAGTACGACAGCCTCGCCGAGGAGGTGAAGGCGATCGACGCGCATCTCGTGCGCCTCGCGGATCTCGAGAAGGCCAACCGCGCCGCGGCCGTGCCAGTCGAGGGTGTGCGCAGCGCCGAGACCGGCTCGCAGCTGCGCGCGGGCGTGCGCATCGAGGTGAAGGGCCCCACCCTGCCGAAAGGCACCGCCTTCACCCGCTACGCCATGGCGCTGATGCGGGCCAAGGGCAACCTGATGCAGGCCGAGCAGATCGCCAAGGGCTGGCACGACAGCACGCCCGAGGTGGAGACCGTGCTCAAGGCGGCGGTGGCGGCCGGCACGACCACGGACACCGCCTGGGCCAAGCCGCTGGTCGAGTACCAGACCATGGCCTCCGAGTTCGCGGAGCTGCTCCGCCCGGCCACCATCCTCGGCCGCATCCCGGGCCTGCGCCGGGTGCCGTTCAACATCAAGGTGCCGCGCCAGACCGGCGGCTCGACCATCGGCTGGGTCGGCCAGGGGGCGCCGAAGCCGGTCGGCAAGCTCTCGTTCGACCAGATCACGCTCGGCATGGCCAAGACGGCCGGCATCGTGGTGATGTCGGACGAGCTGGTGCGCTCCTCCAACCCCTCGGCCGAGGCGATCGTCCGCCAGGACATGATCGACCAGACCGCGCAGTTCCTCGACCAGCAGTTCGTCGATCCGAGCGTGACGGCGGTGGCCGACGTGTCGCCGGCCTCCGTGACCCATGGCGTCACGCCAGTGACCGCCAGCGGCACCGACGCGGATGCGGTGCGGGCCGACGTGCGCGCCGTGATGGGCAGGTTCATCAGCGCCAACATGTCGCTGGCCGGGGCCGTCTGGATGATGACCGAGATGCAGGCGCTCGGCCTGGCGCTGATGCTGAACCCGCTCGGCCAGCCGGAATTCCCGGGCCTGGTGGTGAACGGCAACAGCGGCGGCACCTTCTTCGGCCTGCCGGTGATCCTGTCCGAGAACATCCCGGCCAACCCCGGTTCGGGCACCCCCGTGACCGGCGCGGGCTCGCGCCTGATCCTGGCCAAGGCGAGCGAGATCCTGCTGGCCGACGACGGCGAGGTGGTGCTCGATGCCAGCCGCGAGGCCTCCCTGCAGATGGACAGCGCGCCCGACAACCCGCCGAGCGCCAGCACCGTGCTGGTGTCGCTCTGGCAGAACAACCTGGTGGGTCTCAAGGCGGAGCGGTTCATCAACTGGAGCAAGCGCCGGGATGGCGCCGTGCAGTACATCGACGCGGCCAACTACGGCTCCGCCTAAGCAAAACCAGCACAGTGACGGCCCGCCCTGGTGGCGGGCCGCCCAGGTCGGAGGCGGAGATGAAGGTTGATCTGATCGCCACGACGGCGATGCGCTACGGCGGCCGAGCCTTGAAGCCGGGCGAGTCCTTCCGGGCATCGCGCCGCGATGCGCGAACGCTCGCGGCCATCGGCAAGGCCAAGGAACCCGAACCGGCGACCGTTGAGAACCCGGCCATCGCTGAGCCTGAGCTCTCGGAGCCGGAGCGGCAGGAGGCCGAAGCGCCACGGCCGGCCGAGCCGAAGAACGCGGAGCAGGAGAGAGTCGAGCGGCTTGAAGCCTTGCGGAGCCAGTACCGGGCGGTGACGGGTGAGGATCCCGACCTGCGCTGGGGCATCTCGCGCCTGGAGACGGCAATCGCCTCGGCGGCATCCGCGAACCAGACCTACTCGCGTCGCGACCTGCGCCCCGAGGACTGAGCGTGCGCTTCTTCGGGCTGACGATCACCCGCGAGAAGGCGGCCCCGACTGCCTCTCCGGTCGACACCCGCGGCGGCTGGTGGGGCATTGTCCGGGAGGCCTTCACGGGCGCGTGGCAGAAGAGTGTCGAGGTGAGGCTCGACACGGTGCTGACCTATAGCGCCGTGTTCCGCTGCGTCTCCCTAATCTCGTCTGACATCGCCAAGATGCGCCTGCGGCTCGTGCAGCAGGATGCGGACGGGATCTGGACCGAGACCAGCAGCCCGTCCTTCTCGCCGGTCCTGCGCAAGCCGAACCGGTTCCAGAACCGGATCCAGTTCATCACGAGCTGGGTGGAGTCGAAGCTGGTCCATGGCAACACCTACGTGCTCAAGGAGCGCGACAGCCGTCGCGTGGTGGTCGCCCTCTCCGTGCTCGACCCTACCCGCGTGAAGCCGCTGGTCGCCCCCGACGGCGAGGTCTTCTACCAGCTCTCCCGCGACGATCTGGCCGGGGTCAGCGACCTGGATGCCGCCGTGCTGGTGCCGGCCAGCGAGATCATCCACGACCGCTGGAACACGCTCCATCACCCGCTGGTCGGCACCTCGCCCATTTATGCCTGTGGTCTCGCCGCGGTGCAGGGCATCCGGATCCAGACCAACAGCGCGCACTTCTTCGGCAACGGCTCGCAGCCGAGCGGGATCCTGGTGGCGCCCGGCCCGGTCTCGGAGGAGAACGCCAAGCGCCTGAAGGCGCATTGGGAGCAGAACTTCACGGGTCAGAACGTCGGCCGGGTGGCGGTGCTGGGTGATGGCCTGCGCTACGAGCCCATGGCCGTGAAGGCCAGCGATGCCCAGCTGATCGAGCAGCTGAAGTGGAGCGCCGAGACGGTCTGCTCGGTGTTCGGGGTGCCGGCCTACAAGATCGGGGTCGGCGCGCCGCCCGCCTACACCAACATCGAGGCCTTGGACGCGCAATACTATGCGCAGTGCCTGCAGATCCACATCGAGAGCATCGAGCTGTGCCTCGATGAGGGGCTTACTCTGCCGGCACCCTATGGGACCGAGTTCGAGCTCGACGCCCTCCTGCGCATGGATACCGCGACCCAGATCCGGACCTACGCCGAGGGCGTGAAGGGCGGCCTGATGAAGCCGGACGAGGGCCGGGCGAAGCTCGGGCTGCCGCCGGTGACCGGCGGCAATGCCGTCTACCTGCAGCAGCAGAACTACAGCCTCGCGGCGCTGGCCAAGCGCGACGCCCAGGCCGACCCGTTCAATCCCGCTCCGGCAGCATCCCCTCCGGAGCTTGCGCCGCCAGACGCGACAGAGGAGGTCAGCCGCTTCGCGACAGCGCTGCGGCTCAAGTTCGCCGAGGCGCCTGCGCATGCGTGATGCTGAGCTTCTGGCAGAGGCGGTCTTCAAGTCTGTCGAGGGCTATCTGGCCAAGACCCTTGCGCCCCTGCTCGCCCGGCTCGAGGCGCTGGAGAAGCGGCAGCCGGAGCGCGGTGAGCGAGGTGAACCCGGGATGCCGGGCCGCGGCATCGCGGAGGCCCTCATCACCGAGGACGGCATTCTCGTCCTGACGATGACGACCGGCGAGGAGCGCAGGGTCGGCCGCGTGCGAGGCCGGGACGGCAAGGACGGGGCCGACGGACGCCCGGGCCAGGATGGTCGCGACGGTGTCGACGGCGCGCCGGGCGAGCCGGGCCGCGATGGCAAGGATGGGACTGATGGTCGGGACGGCCGCGACTTCGATCCGGAGCTTCTCCGCACCGCGGTGGTCGAAGAGGTGACCCGGGCGGTGGAGGCCATCCCGAAGCCGCAGGATGGCGCGCCAGGGCGCGACGGTCGGGACGGCCAGGATGTCGACCCCGCCGCCATGACGGCCGCGGTCGAGGAGGCGGTCACGCGGGCCGTCAGCCAAATCCCGGTCCCGAAGGACGGAGCGCCCGGCCGGGACGGCGTCGGTGTCGCGGGCGCCCTCATCGACCGCAGCGGCCATCTCGTCCTTACCCTGTCGAACGGTGAGACCCGCGATCTCGGCAGCGTGGCCGGCCGGGACGGCCAAGATGGCGCTCCTGGCGCTCGTGGCGAGCGAGGAGAGCCGGGTCGAGACGGTAAGGACGGGGCCGATGGTCGGGATGGCCGCGACGGCCAGGACTTTGACCCGGACCTGCTGCGTTCCGCGGTTGCCGAGGCGGTCTCCAGAGTGGTCGCAGCCATCCCGCAGCCGAAGGACGGGGCGCCCGGGCGAGATGGGAGGGACGGCCAGGACTTCGATCCCGAGGTGCTCGCGGCCGCTGTCGAGCGAGCCGTCACGCAGGCAGTCGATCAGATCCCTGTTCCGAGGGACGGCGCGCCCAGCCGGGACGGCGCAGATGGGGTCGGTGTTGCAGACGCCCTGATCGACCGGAGCGGCAAGCTCATCCTGACGCTGTCGAATGGCGAGGTCCGGGATCTCGGCCTGGTGGTCGGCCGGGACGGAAAGGACGGTGCCGACGGCCGCGACGGCGCTCCTGGTGAGCGTGGCGAACAAGGAGAGCCAGGCCGCGATGGGAAGGATGGCACCGACGGTCGCGACGGTCAGGACGTCGATCCGGACCTGCTGCGCGCTGCTGTTGCGGAGGCGGTCGCCAGTGCCGTCGACGCTCTCCCGAAGCCGCAGGATGGCGCGCCGGGGCGCGACGGCCGCGACGGAAAGGACGTCGACCCGGAAGTTCTACGGACCGCCGTCGAGGAGGCGGTCACGACGGCCGTCAGCCAGATCCCGCTCCCGAAGGACGGGGCGCCCGGCCGGGACGGTCGAGACGGCGTGGACGGCAAGGACGGCGTTGGCCTCGCCGATGCTCTGATCGATCGCTCCGGCAATCTCGTCGTCACGCTGTCGAACGGCGAGACCAAGCAGCTCGGCGTCGTGGTCGGCCGGGACGGCAGCGACGGCAAGGATGGTGCGCCGGGCGAGCGGGGAGAGCCGGGCCCGCAGGGTGAGCGGGGTGAGCAGGGCCCGCCCGGTCCGCAGGGCGAGCGAGGCGAGAAAGGCGAGCCCGGTGAGCAGGGCCCCGCTGGCGAGCAAGGCCCGCCGGGTGAGCAGGGACCTGCCGGCGAGCCCGGCGCTCCGGGTGAGCAGGGTCCGCCCGGTGGGCGCGGCGAACAGGGACCGCCCGGCGAGCGTGGGGAGCGTGGAGAGCCCGGCGAGCCGGGGCCGCCGGGCGAGCGGGGCGAACCGGGTCCCGCCGGCGAGCCGGGCCCTCCCGGTGAGCGGGGCGAGCCCGGCGAGCAAGGCCCTCCTGGCGAGCGCGGTGAGCAGGGTCCGCGGGGCGAGCGCGGAGAACAGGGGCCGCCCGGTGAGCGGGGCGAGTGCGGCGAGCAGGGCCCGCCCGGGGAGAAGGGCGAGCAGGGTCCTCCCGGCGAGCAGGGCCCCCCTGGAGAGCGCGGTGAGAAGGGCGACCCGGGCCGCGACGGAGAGGACGGCGCTCCTGGGGCCGCCGGAGAACGCGGCGAACGGGGCGAGAAGGGCGACCCGGGTGAGCGCGGCGCCGACGGCTTCGGCTTCGAGCACATGGAGGAGGAGCTCGCCGAGGACGGCCGCACCCTTGTGCGGCGCTACCGCCGCGGCGAGGAGGTGAAGGAGTTCCGCCACCGCGTCCCGACGGTGATCGATCGCGGCGTCTACAAGGCGGGCCAGATCTACCAGCCGGGCGACGGCGTCACCTGGGCGGGCTCGTTCTGGATCGCCCAGGCCGAGACGAGTTCGAAGCCCGACAGCGGCGAGGGCTGGCGCCTCGCGGTCAAGCGCGGGCGCGATGGGCGTGATGGCAAGGACGGTGCCCCCGGGCCCCAGGGCAAGGAAGGGCCACCCGGTCGCGATCTGACCCAGCTCGGCCCTGACGGCAGCAAGTGGTGAGGCGCCGATGAGCGTGATCGTCCTCACCCCGCCGGCCTCGCGGCGGCTCACCACGGTCGAGAACGTGCGCCGCGACCTCGGGCTCGGATCGGCCCCGGCAGACGCGCAGATCGAGCGCCACATCGCAGCGGCATCCTCACGCGCAGCGTCCTACTGCAACCGCGTGTTCGGGCGGCATACCGTCCGCGAGAGGATTTCCCTTCCGGATGCCGGCCGCGGGGAGAGCGTCGTGCTGGGCCGCTCGCCGGTGGCCCGGATCGTGAGCGTCACGCAGGACGGCGCGCTCCTCGATCCGGGGCAGTACGAGACCGACGGCCTCTCGCTGTTCCTGCTGAGCGCCGGGCGGCGCAGCCCGTGGCCGGGGCGCGAGCTGGACGTGGTCTACGAGGCCGGGTGGGTGCTGCCGGGCGAAGATCCGGCCGCAGCGCCCGGCCGGGCCGAGCCGCTGCCCGCAGAGATCGAGCGGGCCGTGATCCTCCTGGTCGGGTCCGCCATCTCGACCAGCACGCGCGACCCGATGCTCAAGAGCGAGCAGGTCGAGGGCATCGGTCAGCGGGACTGGTACGTGCAGGGCGCGAGCGCGGCCTTGCCGCTGCCCGAGGCCGAAGAGGCCCTCAAGCCCTATCGGCGGGTGACCTTCGCATGAGCCCGGCCGACGCCCTCGCCATGCTCGACCGCCAGATCGCCGAGAACGGCCAGACCGTGACGCTCCAGCACGACGGAGTGTCCTACCCGCTGCGCGCCTTCGTGCGCGGGTACAGCCCGCGCGAGATCGGCAATGGCATCCAGCAGGGCGACTCCAAGGTGGTGCTCAGCCCGACCGAGCTGGCCGCCGCCGGCTTTCCGGCGGATGAGGCCCCGGAGCGGCTCGACACCCTGGTGATCAGTGGCCGGGTGCGGAATGTCGAATACGCCACTCCGGTCGAGCTCGGCGACGCCGTGGTCCGCTACGACCTGCTGGTGAGGGGCTGATGGCGCGCGACCGCATCACGCCGCTCCAGCGGGACCTGCAGCTTCTCATTGATGAGGGGCTGTCGCCCGAGGTGCAGGCTCAGCACCTGCGCGAGTTCGCCCACGAGGAGTTCCAGCGGGCGCAGTTCCAGAACGAGCGCGCACTCGGCTATGTGCCGGAGCACGACCTCTTCGTGGACGGCGGCCAGCGCGAAGATCTGAGCACGGTCCGGGCGTCGAGCCGCATCATCTACGAGTTCCACCTGCTCACGGACGTGATCGAGTGGGTGGACGGCATGCTGCAGCTGCACTCGCCGGTCTTGAGCGGGCGGTATCAGGCCAGCCACCAGTGGTTCGCCGACGACCAGCCCTTCGACATTACCCAGATCCCGCCGGCCAAGGCCTACGTCGTGCTGAACACTCAGCCGTACGCCAGGAGGATCGAGCGCGGCTGGTCCCGGCAGGCGCCCGACGGCGTGTACGAGGGCGTGGCGGCGCTCGCAAAGCGGCGCTTCGGCAATGTGGCCTACGTGGGCTTCACCTTCCGCTCGTTCCCGGCCGGCGCGATCGGCGCGTGGGCGCAGTCCGCGAGCGCCGCGCAGCTGGCACGCGAGGTCCGCGGCGGCAACCCGAAGCTCCACGAGGAGTGGCTGACCCGTCAGCCGGCCATCTACATCGATCCGGGCCGAGGCGGCTGACATGGCCCTGAGCACCGTCATGGCGGCCGTGAAGGCGCGCCTGGACGAGACCTGGACCCGCTGCCCCGTCGTGTACCCGAACACGAAGGGCAACACGCCAAAGGACGGCTCGCGCTACCTCGCGGTCTCCTACCCCCTGGCCAGCTCCCAGCCCATCACCGTCGGCTCACCGGGCAGCACCTTGTACCGCGAGACCGGCACCTTCCGCCTCGTCCTGCACGTCGAACGTGGCGTGGGGGTTGATGAAGGCGCGGCCTGGATGGACGAGCTGGCCGCGCACTTCCGGGGCCTGACCGTCGGCCATTTCCGCTGCTACGGCCCGACGTCCCCCGCCCACGACGACCGGAACGACCTCGGCAACTACTACGCGCTGTCGATCTCGGTGCCGTACCAGGCCGATTCCGTCGGCTGACCTTCCGCCCACCACTTTGGAGCGACACATGGCCATTGCAGCAGGCAGTGGGCGTCAGATCGCCTACGTCCTCGAGACCGCCTACGGAGAGGTGCCGGCCACGCCTACCTTCACGGTGCTGCGCTCGACCGGCGGCGGGCCGCGCACCGACAAGGCGACCGCGGTCTCGGACGAGATCCGCGCCGACCGCAACGTCTCGGACGAGCAGCAGCTCGGCCAGGACGTCACCGGCGGCTACAACTTCGAGCTCAGCTACGGCTCGCTGGACGACATCCTGGAGGCCGCGCTGTGCGGCACCTGGGCCGGGAATGTCCTGAAGAACGGGACGGTTCAGCGCTCGCTGACCTTCGAGGAGCGGCTCGACCTCGGCGGGGGCAGCTTCAGCTTCAGCCGCTTCAGCGGGTGCGTGGTCAACACCTTCGCTCTGGCGACCAACTCGCGCGCCCTGATCACCGGCTCCTTCGACCTGCTGGGCCGCAGCGAGGCGCTCGACAGCGCGATCATTGCGGGCGCGACCTACACGGCCGCGAACACCAAGCCGATCCAGTCGGCGAGTGGCAGCGTCGCGGGGCTGACTGTCGGCGGGGCGACCTCCAAGGTGCGCCAGCTGAGCCTCGCGGTCGCCAACAACGGCCGCAATCGCCCGCTGGTCGGCTCGCTGTACACCGACAGCATCGGCCTCGGCCGCGCCGACGTGACCGGCTCGCTGCAGGTCTACTTCGAGACCAACACGCTCTACCAGCGCGTCCTCAACCACGAGGGTGGCGCGATCTCCTTCACGGTCGGGACGGTCGCCAATGAGAAGTACACCGTCTCGATGCCGAATGCGGTGTTCCTGAACGGTGAACGCCAGCCGGGCGGCAACACGGATGACGTGATGGTGACCATTCCGTTCCGCGCCCGCTTCGACAGCGGCATCGGCGCCTCCATCCAGATCACCCGTGGTGTGGCGTGAGGAGGCGGCCGATGAAGACGGTGAAGATCCTGGAGACCTTTGAGGGTTGGCCCGGCAAGACGCCGGTGCGCTACGTCGCCGGGCAGGAGGTCGCGGTCTCCAACGAGTTTGCCGACCTGATCGTCGGCAAGGGGCACGCCCAGGAGGTGACCTCCGCCAGGGCGGCCCCGGAATCGGAGAAGCCGGCCGATGCAGCACCGCGTACCCCGGCAGCGAAGGACACCCCCGCGTGAAGCTCAAGGCCTTCAAGACCAATTCGGCGCTGCTCGAGCAGGGGCGCTGGGTCGATGACATCCCGGAGAGCGGCAACCTCCGCCTGCGGGTCCGCGGGCTCGGCAACGTCGATTACCGCACCCTCCTCGACCGGCTGGTCGACGCCATCCCGCGCGAGAAGCGCCTGCGCGGCATCGATCCGCGCGAGCGCGACCGGGTGACCGGCGAGGCGATGGCACAGACCATCCTCCTCGACTGGGACAACCTCTACGAGGATGACGCGGAGCAGGTGAAGATCCCGTACAGCCCCGAGCTGGCGAAGGAACTCCTCACCAACCCCGACTATGCCCGCTTCTATCGGGCCGTCCTGTGGGCCGCGAACCTCGTCGCCGACGAGAGCGAGGCCGATCTGAAGGACGCCGAGGGAAAGTAATCGCCGCCCTGGAGTGGCATCTCGAGTGGGGCGATCAGGTCCAGTTTCTCCTCGACCTCGCCGAGGAGAACGCGGCCGCGGGCCTGCCGCCGCCCGCAGCACTGCTCGCCCGGCCCGAGCTCCCCGAGCTGGCCCAGGTCGCCTGGGATGCGTTCTGGGACCTGACCGCGGAGAGACCGCTCGGCTTCGGCGCCGTCGGCGCGATCCCCTGGTCCACGATCGCCGCCTGGGCCGATCGGCACGGGATCCGCTGCGGGGACCAGTTCGCGCGCCTCAAGCGCCTGGTCATGGCCCTCGATCGGAGGTGGCTCGAACACCTCCGCGCGTCGGTTCCCAAGCCGCCTAACCCCGGCGCGGGGTGATGCTCGTCTTCTGCTCGCCGGTGGTGTTCACGCACACCGGCTCCGTCGCGTTCCCGGCGCCCTAGCCCAGGTTCCCCGATGGCCTCCATCGAGAGCATCCGCCAGCTGACCATCCAGGCCCGCACGCAGGGCTTCGCGGAGGCGCAGCGCAAGATCGAGAGCACCAGCGGCTCGATCGGCACCATGGCGGGCGCCATGGATCGCCTCGAGCGGTCCTTCGACCCGCTCTACCGGGCCCACGATCAGCTCAGCCGGATCTCGCGCACCCTCTCGCTTGCCGTCGCGAGCGGGACGACCACGCAGCAGCGCGCCAACCAGATCTGGGAGCTCGCGACCCAGAAGATCCTGAAGTACAGCGAGGCCCTCGATCGCGCCGCGCGCATGCAGCGCCAGTGGGCCGCCCTCAGCGAGCAAGGCAAGGGCCAGCTCGCCGCCATCAGCGCCGACAACCACGTGCGCGACGCCAGCCGCCGGATGGGCTCGCTCAGCTACGCGCAGGGCACGATCGCCAGCGACGCCGAGCGCGAGGCGGCCACGCGCGCCCTCGACAAGGAATACGACGCCACCCAGCGCCTGAAGCAGGAAATCGCGCGCCTGCAGGGGCTGCGGGACCGCGGCGCGATCTCCGAGGCGCTCTACGGCCGGGCGGTCCAGGATGCGACGGCCGCGTATGAGAAGCGGATCGCGACCCTGCGCGGGGTCGCCGCGGCCGAGCGGGCCGCCGCGGGCGCGGGATGGCGCGGGCTCGGAGCGGGCACCTATGCGAACGTCCAGGCGAGCCACCGGATGGGCTCACTGAGCTACTCCAATGGCTCGTTCATGAACGACGTGCAGCAACGCGCGCTGGCTGCCGAGCTCGACCCGCTGACCGCGGCCCAGCAGCGGCGCGACGAGCTCATCGCCAAGGCCAATGCGGCGCTCAAGTCCGGCGCCCTCACCGAGGAGCAGCACGCCCGCTCGCTCGCCCAGACGACCGCCATGTACATCGCGCAGGAGCGCGCGATCCAGACCTTCATCCGCAACACCGAGGCGGCCGGCCAGGGCGCGCGGCTGACCGCCTTCGATCTCCAGAACCTCGGCTATCAGGCCAACGACGTGTTCTCGTCACTGGCTTCCGGCATCTCGCCGATGCAGACCCTGGCCCAGCAGGGGCCGCAGATCTATCAGATCCTGGCCGGCTCTCAGGGCGGTCTCACGGGAGGCCTGCAGGCGGTCCGAGACGCCGCTCTCAGCATGGTGCGCGGGATCGGCCTCGTTGGCGGCGCGATCGGCGGCCTCACCGCAACCGCCCTCACGGGCCTGATCGCATGGCGCTCCTACGCGAGCACGCAGCGGGAGGTGCAGCAGGCCCTGGTCGGCCTCGGCCGCGGGGCCGGCACCAGCGTCGACCAGATCAACCGGATCGCCAGCGCCTCGGCGGAGGCCGGCGGCGTCTCGGTGCGCGAGGCCCGCTCCATGGCCGCCACCTTCGCCAGCACCGGTCGGATCGGCGCCTCCATGTACGCCGACCTGATCTCCCGCACGCGCGACTACGCCGCCACCACCGGCCAGGAATTGCCCGACGCCGCGAAGGAGCTGGCGCAGGCCTTCGCCGACCCGAGCCGGGGCGTCCAGATCCTGGACGAGCGGCTCGGCGGCCTGAACGACCGCACCGCCCAGACCATCCGGAACCTGCAGGAGCAGGGCGATCGGCTCGGCGCGCAGCGCGCCCTCTTCGAGGCCCTGAACCGGAACGTCGCCCGGTCCTCCGAGCTGATGTCGGGCTGGGGCCATATGATGGAGACCCTGGGCAACCGCGTCTCCACCCTCTGGGACCGCATCGGCCAGGCGATCGACCGGGTCGTGACCGGCGGCACCCTCGAGGAGCAGATCGCCACCCTCGAGCGGCAGCTGCAGCAGGTGGCCAACCAGCGCGGCCGCCCGTTCGGTCTGTCGCCCTCCGATGCGGACGCGCGCGAGCGCGCCCTGCGCGGGGATCTCGCCCGGCTGCGGGCCGAGCAGGCACAGCGCCAGGAGCAGAGCGGTCGGGTCCAGGTCGCCCGCAACAATCGCGAGATCATGGACCTGGTGCGCCAGCTCGACCCGGCGCAGGGCCAGCTGCAGACCCTCAGCAATCAGGCGGAAAAGCTCCGCAAGGCGATCGCCGACCCGATCCGGTTCGGCCTGGACGGCGCTCAGCTGGCGCAGGTCAGCGCGCAGTTCGAACGCCTCCAGAACCTGACCCGCTCGATGCGGGAGGACATGGAGCGCTTCGGCTCCCTCGACATCTCCGCGTCCGTGCGTGCGGCCCAGAACGCGAACGCCAATGTCGGGCTCGACCCGGTCAGCCGGGCGATCACCGAGCGGAACCAGGGCCTGCAGGAGGAGCTGCGGAAGCGGGGTCTCGACCAGCTGCCGACCCGGGACGAGGTGAACCGGCAGTTCACCGCGCGCGCCGCGAACGACAACCTGGACGCCCGCGACCTCGCCACGCTGCAGCGGGAGCGGGACACCCGCCTCAACCTGATCGCCCAGCGTGAGGGGCTGATCGAGGCCGCTCGGGCCGACACGGACCGGATCCGGAAGGAAGCCGAGGAAGCCGCCAAGCGGACCGTGGTCAGCCAGGACTTCATCGCGGCGATGGTCAACGCGGAGAGCCGCGGCGATCGTTTCGCCAAGAACCCGCGCTCGACCGCGACGGGCCTCGGCCAGTTCATCGAGGAGACCTGGGAGCGGCTGTTCCGGAAGGCCTTCCCCGACCGCGCGGCCAACATGAGCCGCGACGAGATCCTCGGCCGGCGCACCGACCGTGAGGACAGCATCACGCTGATCCGCGTCCTCGCCGAGGAGAACCGCCGGGCGCTGGAGAAGGCCAACCTGCCGACCACCAACCGGAACCAGTACGTCGCGTGGTTCGCCGGCGCCGACCGTGCCACCCGGCTGTTGAACGCCGATCCGAACGAGGCGGCGTCCGCCTACTTCTCCCAGAAGGCGATCAACGCCAACCCGGGCATCATCGCTGGCCGGACGGTCGGGCAGTTCCTCGACTGGGCCGACCGGGTCATCAACCGGAACACGCAGGGCAACGTCGCGACGCGGCGGCAGGCGGACATCCTCGGGGCCCAGGTGAGGACGACGGACGAGACCACCTATGAGGCGGCCCGGCGCGAGAAGGCGCAGGAGCTCCTCAACGAGGCGGTCGAGAAGGGCACCCGGCTCGGACTGGAGTACCAGAACGCCCAGAAGCTCATCAACGACGGCCTGGGCAAGGTCTCGGAGGGCGCCCGTGGGGAGGCGCAGGCCCTGCTGGAGAGCGCCGACGCCTGGGCCAAGCGCAACGCCCAGGTCCAGAACAGCGCCCTGATGCGCGAGGTGAGGTTCGAGACCGAGCAGCTCGGACGCACCGACAGCGAGCAGCGGATCGCCTCCCGCCTGCGCGGCACCGGCCTCGGCATGGACAGTCCGGAGGCCGAGGGGATGCGGATGGTCGACACCCTGAAGGAAGCGAAGGACATCGCCAAGGACGCCTTCTCCGGCCTCGCCTCGGATCTCCGCCGCGGTGTCTCCGCGGCCGAGGCGCTCAAGAACGTCTTCGACCGCATCATCGACAAGCTGATGAACAAGGGCATCGATGCCCTGATCAGCGGCTTGTTCGACGGCATCGGCGGCGGCTCCAGCGGCTCCAGCGGCTCGGGCGGCTTCGGCACCATGATCGCCGCAGCCAGCAAGATCTTCAGCGGCGGCTTCGCCGACGGCGGCTACACCGGCGCTGGCGGTCGTTTCGAGCCGGCCGGCATCGTCCACCGCGGCGAGTATGTATTCGACGCGGCGACGACGTCGCGGATTGGAGTGTCGGCCCTGGACACCCTCCGAGCGAACCTCCGGGGCTATGCCGCTGGCGGCTATGTGGCGCCGGCCGGCGCCGCGGTTTCGGCGGCCATGCAGCAAGCCGCAAACGCCAACGCGGCCCAGCAGGGACCGGTCTTCAACGCCACCATCAACACGCAGTCGACGGGCGACCCGGAGGCCGACCAGCGCAACGCCGACGCGAACGCCAAGGCGATGCGGGCCGAATATGAGCGGATGTGGATGGCAATGGCGCAGCGCGAGATGCGGCCGGGCGGGACGCTGCACGCCGCTGGGGCGAGAAGGGCAAGTTGAGGAGACATATGATGGACAGCGAGACGGTTGAGACGCTCGGGATCGAAGAGACCTCGAAGGGCATGATCAAGAGGAGCGTCAGGACATCGCGTTATGAAACAGCGACAGAGACCTCGATAACGGCGGCCAAGGGCTCAGTCACCATGTACATCGGCCCGCTGCGCGACGGCTCCATCCACATTGGCGGCGGCTGGGAGACCTACACCCCCGATGAGGCAGAGGCTGTCGCTGCTCGACTGGTGACAGCCGCTGCTGAAGCGAGGGCCGCTGCGGCAGCGCCGGATTACTCCGGCATCACCGCAGCAAGCATTTGATGCGCAGCGAGGCAAGGTGATCCATATGGCACAGCCGCGCGCGGATCTGCAGAACGTAATCAGTTCTCCGGTGCATCTTTCAAAACAGGAAGCCGCTCTAATTCTGATGCGAGATCTCGAAGCTCTTCGGCGATCTCGCGGCTGGAGGCAAAGGATATGGCGTGCGCCTCGGCCGTATCAATCTTCAGAATGAGCTGTCCATCTGGGCTCCATGCCGCTTCATACCGCAGAGCAGTCAGCTCTGGTAGCGCGTGCGGTCCGGCGAAATATGTTTCCTGGATTTTATGAATAAGCTGGCCACCTAGTGCGACTGGCAAGCGGATCGTACCGGTCGTCCCGTCATCGAATTCTGCAAATATCAGCGTGTCACTGTTGTTGTGAGTTACACTTCCCAGGCACATCATCCTCAAGTGGTGTTCGCTCTTTTCCGCCACTATGATTTCTCCATCGGCTTGGTTGGCGCCTCCGATGGTGAAAGGGCCGGGTGAGCAAAGCAAGCTCCCCGGCCTAACTCTACGTCCACTCACACAGGATCACCCCATGAATCGTCGCTCGCTGCTGGCGATGCTCGGGCTCGCGCCCGTGGCCGCCCCCCTCGCCCTGGCCGCCGCCAAGCAGGCCGTCCACGAGAACGTGCTGATCAGCTCCGCAGCCAGCATCCAGAACCTGACGGTGGCCGGGTGGGCGCCCGGTCACTCTGACACCGTCATCGAGGGGGACCGGATCACCTGCGGCTCAATCCGAGCCGACCGGATCACCTGCGGCTCGATCACCCCCGGCCACCTCTTCGAGACCTCGATCGATCCCTTCTGCACCGGTCAGGACCGCCTGATCGGCGCTCTCAGCTTCGGCGCCTGACAGGCGCTGCACCCTGCGCGGCCCGGGGATCACGGCCGCTCATCCAAGGAGCACCCCTTGTCCCGATCCAACCCGAAGCCCCCGATCGACCGCACCGCCCCGGACGCCCAGGTGCCGCCTGTGCCTCCGCCGGCGCCCGAGGCCGCCCCCCAGGCCTCCGGCGACGTGCCGATGCCCACGGTCGAGAACAACCCGCCCTGCGTCTTCAAGCCGGGCGCCGGCATCACCACGGGCGACGTGATCGAGATCGCCCTGATGTTCTGGATCCAGCTCACCAACAGCCCGGTCCAGGTCGAGAAGGGCGCCCTGCGCAGCGTCACCCTCGCGCCCGAGCGGGTCGAGCAGCTCAGCGACAGCGCCCGCCGCTTCATGACCCCGCTGGGGCAGCACTGAAAGCCTGACAGGCCAGGAGCAGATCGATGGCAGATCAGACCCTACAGCTCGACCTCAACGCGACCGCGGTCCAGCGCGGCACGCCCGTGGCGGTCTTCCGCCGCGGCTTCGATGCCTTCGCGATGCGAGGTCCCGTCCAGATCCAGGGCGCGAACGGCACCTCCGTGCAGGGCGTGATCGTCTCCACCGAGGTCGGGCGCTTCTTCAATCTCTGCCAGCGCTTCGTCGGGCAGAACGTGTATGCCGCGCCCGCGGCCGCGGCGACGCCGGGCTACTTCGCACCGGACGCGGCGCTGTTTGATGCGCTGGAGAAGGAGTACGGCCGCGAGGCGCTCTACCCGCTGGAGCCCTACACCGTGCTGATGGTGACGGTCCCGATGCAGTCGCCCACGCCCATGGCCGGGCCGGGCTACCCGGTTCCCACGCTGTCGGCATAAGGGCTGGCCTTGGCCTACCCGACCTTCCCCACGCTCGGGATCGGCTCCTACGGGCCGGTCACGACGGGCTCGTCGCGGAGCTCCAGGATGGCGGTGCTCACCGCCACCTTCGGCGACCGCTACAGCCAGCGCACGGGCGACGGCATCAATCCGCTGACCCGGGACTTCAACTACCGCTCCGTCCCGCTCGCAGCTGACAAGATCGAAGCGCTGGAGGCCTTCCTGGTCAGCCGCAAGGGCTACCTGCCCTTCCTGTTCCAGGTCCCGTACGAACCGGCGCCCCGGCAGTTCATCTGCGACACCTGGACCACCGACTATTCGGACCGGCTCCAGAGCACGCTGACGGCGACGTTCAAGGAGAACTTCGATCCGTGACCTCTCCGAATACCGCGCTCATCCGCGCGGGCCAGAGCCTCACGCCGGGCGATCTCGTCGCGCTGTTCATCATCGACCTGTCGCCGATCCGGGTGAACCAGCAGTTCGCGTTCACGTCCGAGGCGGACCGGGCGCGCGGCCCGCTGACGTTCCGGGGCGTGACCTACACGCCGCTCGACGTGAAGGCCGAGGGCTTCGAGATGACCGGCCACGGGCAGATGCCCCAGCCGAAGATCAGCGTCTCGAACGCCACCCGGCTGATGAGTTCCGCGACCCTGCTCTACCAGGACCTGATCGGCGCCCGGCTCATCCGGACGCGCACCTATGCGCAGTTCCTGGACGGCGGGGAGACGCCCGATCCCGAGGCGGCCTACGCGCAGGACCTCTACCGCTTCGAGCAGAAGGTCGAGCACTCGAAGCACCAGATCGTCTGGACCCTCGCGGCCGACATGGATCAGGAGGGCCGCGAGCTGCCCGCCCGGCTGATCGTCCGCGACATCTGCCTGTGGCGGTACCGGCGCTGGGACGCTGAGAAGGGGGACTGGGACTATTCCCACGTGACGTGCCCCTACACGGGCCCTCAGGCCTACGACCGGTTCGGCAACCCCACCACGCCCGACAAGGACGAGCCCAGCCGGCACGTCACCACCTGCTGCAAGGTCCGCTTCGCCGCCGCCGCGCCACTGCCCTTCGGAGGCTTCCCCGGTGTCGCTCGCGTTCGCGTTTGACGACGGCCTCACCACCCGCTGGAGCGCCGCGGTGGACGCTCACAAGCGCCACGCGCACGCGCAATGGCCGCGCGAGGCCGGCGGCCTGATCCTCGCGGACGGCTCCTATGCCCCGCTGCGCAACATCGCCGGCGAGCCGTTGACGGAGTTCGAGACCGATCCGGCCGAGGTCGAGGCGGTGAGCGGGCACCGCTACCTCGCGGTGCTGCACTCGCACTGCTCGGTCGAGGAGCCCGCGACCGGCAAGGTCACCCCGCCGCCGGACTGCCCCTCGGGCGCCGACATGGAGGCCCAGATGGCGACGGCGGTGCCGTGGGGCATCTCGCTCTGCCTCTCGACCGGCTGCGCCGACCCGTTCTGGTTCGGGGATCAGGTGCCGCGCCCGCCGCTGCTCGGCCGCCCGTTCCGGCACGGGGTCAACGACTGCTATAGCCTAGGGCGCGACTGGCACCGCGAGGTGGCCGGGATCGAGATCCCCGACGTCGTGCGCGACCCGGACTGGTGGCAGCCGCGGGACGGCCAGCCCCAACTCGATCTCTACCGCGACGGCTTCGAGCGGGCGGGCTTCCGGCGCGTCGAGCGCGGCCCCGAGGGCCCGCTGCCGGGCGACTGCTTCCTGTGCCGCGTCCGCTCCCCCGTGCTGAACCACGGCGGGATCTACATCGGGGGCGGCCTCATCCTGCACCACCTCGCGCACCAGCTGTCCGGTCGCGACCCCGCCTCGGTCTGGCGGAGCAAGCTCGACTTCCTGGTGCGCCACACGGATCTGCCCGACGACTGGAGGCCTCCGGCATGATGCGGACCGTGCGCCTCTACGGCTCCCTGGCCGAGCAGTTCGGCTCCTCCTTCCGCCTCGACGTGCGCTCGCTGGCGGAGGCCTGCCGCGCGCTCGGCGCGCAACTGCCGGGATTCCGGCAGGCGATCGAGGAAGGCCGGTTCCGGGTCACCCTCGGCCGGAGCCGGCGCACCGGCTGGCAGCTGGACAAGGATCTGATCAGCTTCGGGCTGCCCGAGGGCGACCTGCACATCGTGCCGGTGATCCGCGCCCGCAAGTCCGGCATGTCGATCGGCAAGATCATCGTCGGCACGCTGATTGCGGTCGCCACCTGGTGGATGGGCGGCCCGGCGTGGCTGATCAGCATGGGCGCCATGGTTGCCCTCCAGGGCGTGTCCTCCCTGCTGTCCCCCAAGAAGAAGACCGAGAAGCAGAAGAAGTCCTACATGTTCCAGGGCGCCGACAACGTCTCGGAACAGGGCATCCCCGTGCCGCTCATTTACGGGCGCGCCATGGTGAACCCGATCACGATCTCTGCTGGCGTGACCACGGCCAACAGCACCGGCCTGCCGACCGCGTAAGGACATCATGGACCGCATCGATTTCGATCCGGCCCCCGCGCCGGAGGACAGCGTGCGCCAGGACGCTCCGATCCGGGGCAGGAAGTCCTCCTCCGGCCGCGGCAAGACCGGCGGCTCGGGCTCGACCGCGCCCGACACCCTATTCTCGAACGCCACGGTCCGCCTGGTGGACCTGCTCGGCGAGGGCGAGATCACGGGCGTCGTCGGCGGCCTGAAGGGCGTCTACTTCAACGACGTGCCGGTCCAGAACGCGGACGGCACCTTCAACTTCAAGGGCCTCTCGGCCGACTTCCGCACCGGCACGCCGGATCAGTCCTACATGCCCGGCTATCCCGAGGTGGAGACGCCGCGGGAGGTCGGGGTCAAGGTCACCAAGGCGACGCCGGTCACCGCCTCGATCAGCGACGGCGAGGCCGACCGGGCCCGCGTCATCATCGAGCTGCCGGCGCTGTTCCTGGCCAAGAACGACGGCTCGGTCCGCCAGAACAGCGTCAGCTTCCGCATCGAGGCCCGCTACAGCGGCGGGCCGTGGGTGAACCAGCTCGGCGACCTCACCATCACCGGCAAGAACACCTCGCCCTACTTCGTGTCCTACGAGGTTGCCCTGCCGCGCAATCCGGCCGGGTCGAGCCCGCCCTGGCAGGTGCGGGTCACCCGCCTGACCGACGACACCGACGGCTTCAACACCAGCCAGGACAAGTGGACCAGCCAGAGCGACCTCGTCTTCTATTCGCTCACCGCGATCCAGGACGCCAAGTTCAGCTATCCGCATTCGGCCCTGGTCGGCCTGACCGCGGACGCGAGCAACTTCGGCTCCTCCGTCCCGGCCCGGACGTATCTGGTCGACGGCCTGCTCATCAAGGTGCCGTCGAACTACGACCCGATCGCGCGCACTTATTCCGGCATCTGGGACGGCACGTTCAAGGAGGAGTGGACCGACAACCCGGCCTGGGTGTTCTTCGACGTGCTGTGGAACGACCGTTACGGGCTCGGCGAGTTCATCAGCGTCGAGAGCATCGACAAGTGGACGCTGTACGAGATCGGCCGCTACTGCGACGTGCCGGTCGCGGACGGCCGCGGCGGGCAGGAGCCGCGCTTCCGCTTCAACGCCCAGATCAGCACCCAGCAGGATGCCTTCGATCTGCTGCAGCAGATCAGCGCGATCTGGCGCGGCATGGCCTACTGGTCCTCGGGCGCGGTCACGGCCACCCAGGACCGGCCCGACGACGTCCGCCAGCTGGTCACGCCGGCCAACGTCATCGAGGGGCTGATCACCTACAGCTCCTCGGGGCGCAAGGCCCGCCACACCGTGGCGCTGGTCAGCTGGACCGACCCGGACAATCTGTTCAAGCCGCAGATCGAGGTGGTCGAGCACGGCGAGGGCATTGCCCGCTACGGCTACAATCCGACCAAGATCGACCTGCTCGGCTGCACCAGCCGGGGCCAAGCCCACCGCGAGGGCCTGTGGCGCCTTCTGGTCGAGAACTACGCCACGCAGACCGCGACCTACCGGGCGGGCCTCGACCATGCCGTGCGCCGCCCCGGCGACATCATCGCGATCGCCGACCCGCAGATCAGCACCATCGACGCCGGCGGGCGCCTGAAGGCCGGCTCGACGGCCTCGACCCTCCTCCTCGACCGCCCGGTCACCCTGAAGAGCGGCGTGCCCTACGAGATCTCCGTCACCCTGCCGGACGGCAGCGTGGCGGAGCGGCAGATCGCGACCCTGGCCGGCGTCGACCTCACCGAGGTCAACGTCTCGCCCGCGCTGCCGGCCGTGCCGGACGCCGCGGCGGTGTGGCAGATCGCCGGCGAGGTGGTGCCGCAGCTGTTCCGGATCGTCGGGATCAAGGAGGTCGAGCCGCACATCTACGAGATCCAGGCGCTCCAGCACGAGCCCTCGATCTATGCGGCCGTAGACGACGGGGCGGCCTTCGAGCCGCTGACCATCGGCGAGTTCCCGAACGTCGTTCTCGCCCCGACGAACCTGTCGGTGAGGGAGAGCACCTATTTCGAGAACAACCTGCCGCGGCAGAGCCTTCTCCTCAGCTGGACGGCCGGCCAGCCCTTCAACTCGGTTGCCTACTACGTCACCGCGGTGAAGCCGAACGGCTCGCTGGTGACCCTACCGAAGCGCAGCACCACCTCGGCGGACTTTGACGACGCGGCCACGGGCGAGTGGACCTTCATCGTCCAGGCGGAGGGGTTGAACGGCCGCCTCTCGGAAGCTGCCCAGATCATCTACACGGTCCAGGGCTGGGAAGGCCTGCAGGGGCCGACCGTCACCGGCCTGCAGGTCAAGGGCGGCGGCAGCGTCTTCACGGGGCGGAGCTGCACCCTGGAGTGGGGCCTGACCTGGCCGGCGGACGTGAGGCCCTACGAGGTCGGCTACGCCTTCCGGGTCTTCGACGCGGACACCACCGCGCTCCTCCACACCGAGATCATCACCGCCGCGCAGGCGACCTACGACTACGAGGAGAACCTCAACGAGGGCGGGCCGCGGCGGCGCTTCCGCGTGTCGGTCGCCGCGCGCGACGCGATCGGCCGCGAGAGCCAGCCCGCGGTGCTCGTCGTCTCCAACCCGCCGCCCGGCGTGGTGGTCCCCACCGCCACCTGGACGACGGAGAGCATCGCGGTCCAGTACACCCCGCCGGGCGACCCGGATCTCCGGGGCGCCCTCATCTGGGTCAGCAGGACGTCCGGCTTCAACCCGCTGACGACGGCGCCGGTCTACGATGGGCCGAACACGCTCCAGTTCTTCACGGCCGATCCGGACACGTGGTACTACGTCCGGGTCGCGCTCTACGATGACTTCGGCAAGAACCCGGCCGAGCTGAACATCTCGGGCGAGATTGCGGTCCGCACGAACGACCTCATCATCGACGTCCAGGCGCCCGACATCCCGAGCGGGCTGACGCTCGCGACCGCACTCGAGGTCTCGGCGACCGGCGTTGCCAGCTCGCGCATCGACGCCGTCTGGAACCCGGTTGGCTCCACCAACATGGGGTATTTCGAGTTTGAGATGACGGAGGGCGACGGCGTCACGAACCCTTCGTGGACCCGCGACGCCGCCGATGCGGGCCAGCCCAAGTTCACGTGGCGCAACCTGAAGCCGGGGCAGCTCTATGCGGTTCGTGTTCGCTCGGTGAACAAGACCCGCGAGGCGGTCTCGGGCTGGTCCCCGATCGCCACCATCACCGCGGCCAAGAACACCAACAAGCCCGGCGCCATCACCAACTTCACCGTGGACGCCGCCTACCGGACGGCAAGCCTGTCGTGGACCAATCCGAGCGACCCGGACCTTGCCGCGATCGAGGTGTGGATCGGGACGCGCGACGACGGGGCGGACGCCACCCTGTTCGCCAAGGTGCCGGTCCCGCTCAACTTCTTCAGCGACACCACCCTGGAGATCGTACAGACCCGCAAATACTGGGTGCGGCCGGTCAACAGCTCGGGCGCGGCCGGCGACTTCGTCGGCCCGAAGACGGCGACCACGGCGGCTCTCCCGGCGGCGGCGCTCCAGAACGAGACCATCGACGCCACCAAGATCGCCTCATCCATCGTGGCGCCGGCCGTGGTCACCAGCCTGCCGGATCCGGCGACCTGGACCGGCCCGAAGCTCGCCTACAACGCGACGGACGGCAAGCTCTACCGGCTCGTGAACGGCGCCTGGACGGCGGCGGTTGCGGCGGTCGATGTCGGACCGGGCCTGACCGCGGCCCAGATCGCCAGCGTCAATGCGGCGGCGGTCGCCGGCCAGCTCACGAAGGAGCAGATCGCGAGCATCAACGCGGCCTCGGTCGTCGGCCAGATCGTCGCCGCGCAGATCGAAAGCATCACGGCGGCTCAGATCAGCGGGCAGCTCACGGCCTCGCAGATCGTCTCGCTGGCAGCCACCCAGATCTCCGGCACTCTGTCGGACAGCCAGCTCGCCGCCATCAGCGCCTCGAAGCTGGTCGGGCAGGTGGTCGCTTCGCAGATCGCCTCGCTCGCCACCTCCCAGCTCACCGGCACGATTTCGGATGCGCAGATCGCCCAGCTCTCGGCCGCCAAGGTCGCAGGGCAACTCTCCGACGCCCAGCTTGCAGGCATCAGCGCCTCCAAGCTCGTCGGACAGGTGGTCGCGAGCCAGATCGCCTCGCTGACCGCCGCGCAGATCACGGGGCAGCTCACAGCGGCCCAGATCACCTCACTGACGGCTGCCCAGATCACCGGGCAGATCGGCCGGACGCAGATCGCGGACAGCGCCATCGACACGCCCCAGCTCAACGCGGGTGCGGTCTCGACCGCGAAGCTCGCCGCCTGGGCAGTCACGGCCTCGAAGCTCGCCGTGGCGAGCCTGAACCTCGCGACCAACGGCGGCCTCCAGCAGGGTTCCTCCGGCTGGGTCGCTGGCCCGGGTAACACGGGCGTCAACCCGATCGTGGAGGGCATCCGCACCGACTACGCGCCGGCCGGCATGCGGGTGCTCTCGGCCCGCTACGATACGGCCCCGACCACGGGGACCTACGCCGAATTCATCTACTCCAACCCGGATGCGAGCGGGGCCGGGCAGCGCATCCGAGTTACGGGCGGCGCGCTCTACGAGGTCTCGGCCTACATCTCGGCCCACCGCTGCTCGGCTTACGTGTCGATCATCTGGTGGGACGCCGCCGGTACCTACATCACGGAAGCCACCGGCAACAGCATCGTCGCGACGCAGCTCGCCTCCGGCTCCTCCCTGGCGGACTGGGACAAGTTCGCCCGCTCCTGGGTGATCGCCACCGCGCCGGCCAACGCCGCCTTCGCAGACATCCGTATCCGCTGGACCGGCTTCGGCATCCAGCCCTACTGCATGGCCGGCGGGCTGCTGTTCGCCCAGGCGGTCGCGGGCCAAACCGAGCCGAGCCCGTATTCCGACGCGGGCGTCACCATGATCGAGGGCAGGAACATCCGCACGGGCTCGATCTACGGCGACCGGCTTGTTGCCCGCACCATCACCGCAGGGCAGATCGCCACGGGAACAATCACGGCCACGGAGATCGCCGGCTCGACCATCACGGCCGACAAGATCGCCGGCCGCACCATCACGGCCTCGCAGATCGCGACCGGGACGCTCACCGCCACCGAGCTGGCGGCGGGCTCGGTGACCACCTCGAAGCTCGCGGTCGCCAGCCTGAACCTCGCCATCAACGGCGACATGGGCAACCTGAACACGCTGGGCAATCCGGCCGCCTGGAGCAGCGACAGCTCCGGCCTTGCCGGCGCCACCATGCTCCCCAGCGGGGTCGACTACCTCTACTGCCCGGCCGGCCTGCGGGCCATGAAGGTCGCCGCCACCGCGGTTCCGACCAACCAGGGCTCGATCGGGCAGGTCTGGTTGAGCCGGGTCGAGACGGACGGCACTCTCTATCCCTTCTCGGTGCGCGCCGGCACGACTTACGAGGTCTCGGCCTACCTCAGTGCCCACCGCTGCACCGCCTATGTCGGGTTGGTCTGGTATGACGCCAACCAAGCCTATATCGGCGAGACCTGGGGCAGTCAGATCGTCAACTGGGGCGGCAGCATCTACAACTCCCAGGCGGATTGGGAGCAGTTTGGCCGCTCGAAGCTGATCGTCATCGCCCCAGCCGGTGCAGTCTACTGCCGGCCTTACGTCCGCTATGGGATCACATGGTATCCGTCAGACCCTGCACCGCCCTACTGCTTCATCAGCGGTGTGATGCTGGCGGTCGCAGTGGCAGGGCAGACGGAGGTCTCGCCCTTCTCGCCGGCCGGCCTCACCACCATCAACGGCGCCTCGATCCGCACCGGCTCGGTTGCCGCCGACAAGATCATCGCGAAGTCGATCACCGCAGGCCAGATCGCCACCGGCACCATCACGGCGACCGAGATTGCCGGATCCACGATCACCGGGGATCGGATCGCCGGCAACACCATCACGGGCGGCAACATCCAGGCGGGCAGCCTGACCGCGCGCGAACTCGCGGCCGGCTCCGTCACCACCTCGAAGCTCGCGGTCTCCAGCTACAACGTCGCCTACAACACGGAGCTGGCGCAGAGCACCCGGGGCTGGAGCATCTCCGGCACGAGCTGGGGTGCGAACATGCCCCTGATCTGGCAGGAAACCCTTTGGGTGCCGGCCGGCGCGACGGGCCTCCGGCTCACCTGCGACGTCGCGGCGGCGGCCGTCCCGGCAGGCGGCTACTTCGAGCTGTTGCACGGCCGCGCCACCGCCACCGGCCTCTGGGCCTTCTACCCCTGCGTGGGCGGATCCTTCTACGAGTTCAGCGTCTACGCGACGGGGCACCGCTGCGCGCCCCAGATGTATGTCCAGTTCCTCGACGCGGCCGGGAACCATGTCGCCTACGCGGGCGGCGTGGTCGGTGCCCCCAACCAGGGCGTGGCCGGCGGCGCCCTGAAGGACTACCCCCGCCTCGGGTTCATCGCCCAGGCTCCGAGCAACGCAACCCAGTTCCGAGTCATGTATCGGGGCGTCAACATCACGGGTGACAACCCGATCGTGATGCTCGCCGGCATGATGTATGCGGGCGCCCGCGCCGATCAGACGGAGTGTTCGCCCTACACCCCACCCGGGGTCACGCTGATCGACGGCGGCACCGTCATGACGCACACGCTCGCGGCGGACCGACTCGTCGCACGGTCGATCACCGCCGGGCAGATCGCGGTCGGCGCGATCACGGCAACCGAGATCGCCGGCTCGACCATCACGGGCGACCGCATCGCCGGGTCGACCATCACCGGAGACAAGATCCAGGTCCGCACCATCACCGCGGCCAATATTGCCGGCCAGACCATCACGGCCTGGGAGATCGCCGGCAACACCATCACGGCAAACCAGATCGCCGGCCAGACCATCCTCGGCTGGAACATCGCCGGCCGCACGATCTCGGCGGACAAGCTCGTCGCCAACTCGATCACGGCGGGCGAAATCCAGGCCGGCGCCATCGGCGTCGATCAGCTCGCGGCGGGCGCGATCACGGCCGACAAGATCGGCGTCGGGCTCAACTCGACCAACCTGCTCTACAACTCGGACTTCAAGGCGGGCGCGGCCAATGCGATGCCGCCGGGCGTTACCGGCTGGGGATCGAGCGTCACGGTCAGCGCCCCGTATGTCGGGCTCAACCAATCGGGCCCCGGCTGGCAGCCGACCGGCATGGGCTCGCTCCAGATGTCGTGCGCCGGCACGCCGCCGGCGGGCCAGATCCTGGATGCGTATCTGGCCTACCCGCGCCAGGACGGTGCGTGGGAGACCAAGTTCCCGGTTGTCGGGGGCAAGCGGTATGAGGTGTCCGGCTATGTGAGCGCCCACCGCTCGCAGGCCTACATGGTGGTGTCGTGGTTCGACGCGGGCGGCATCTATCTCGGGGCTACGACGACGACCGTCGTTGAGAACCAGCAGTCGAGCGGCAACCTGAACGCCTGGGCACGCTGCACCGGCATGGGCACCGCGCCGGGTGACGCCGCGACGGCGACCGTCTCGTTGCGCATGGCCTTCAACGGCGGCAACGGACCCTACAACTTCTGGAGTGGCATTTACTTCGCCCAGGCGAAGGCCAACCAGACCCAATACTCGGACTGGGCGCCGGGCTCCTCGACCGTGATCTGGGGCGATACCATCGCCACCGGCACCATCCATGCCAACCGGATCACCGCCGGGACGATCACGGCCGACCGGATCGCCGCGAACGCCATTACCGGCGGCCGGATCGCCGCCAACACCCTCACCGGCTGGCACGTGGCGGCGAACTCGATCTATGCGGACAAGATCGCGATCGGCGGTGGGCAGGCGCTCACCTCGTGGATGGGTTCGGACACCACCAAGATCAACGGCGGCGCCATTCAGGCCAACTCGATCCTGGTCAACTCCCTGGTCGTCGGCCTGCGCGGCGTCCGCACGGTGAGCCTCGATTTCTCGGTCGACAAGACCACGCGCGTCCTCTCGTGGACCGCAGGCTACGTCCTGTGGATCGATGACACGGGTGCCAACCGGGCCGATCAGGTCGCAGCCGGCAGCTTCAACACGGGCGGCGGCTACACCTATGTCTGGTGGAACAAAACCACGCCGGGCCAACTGTATGCCGCCAGGGACAACTGGCCCGACATCTTCAGCGACAAGAACGCGGTGCTGCTGGCGTCGTATGATGGGTACGCTGGGATCAACAACTTCGGCGGCGGCACGATCATCGACGGATCCCGGATCAACACCGGCACGATCACCGCCAACCAGATCGCGGCCAACGCCATCCAGGCCAGCCACATCGCGGCCGGACAGATCACTGCGGAGAAGATCGGCGCCGGGCAGGTCACTGCGGACAAGATCGGGGCCGGCACCATCACGGCGGGGGACATCTTCGTCGGGAACACGCAGTTCGTCCTCCAGGCCAACGGCGGCGCCCCGCGCATGTTCGTGCGCGACGGCGGCGGCAACCTGCGGGTGCTGATTGGCCAGACGAACGGCTTTACCCCGCGCGGTGGCGACTGGGGCATCGCGATGTGGGGGAACGACAACACCTACATCCTCGGCCCGGACGGCGTGAACGGCGGCGGCATCTGGGTCAGCTCGATCGCCGCCGACAAGCTCTCGGTGACGCAGCTCTCCGCCATCACCGCCAACGTCGGCACGATGACCGCCGGCCTGCTTCAGAGCGGCGATGGGCAGATGCAGGTCGACCTCACCAACAAGCGCATCCTCATCTGGGGCTGACCGTGGTTTGGCGCACCCTCATCGGGCAGCACCCGACCGGGCATCAGGGGCTGTTCGTCTCGAAGCCCGGCTACGACGCACTGGCCTGCGACCCGACCAACCACTCGCAGTGGATGTTCTCCTCCGCTGCGGGCCGGATGGCGAACATCCTCCAGGCGGGGACGAGCAATCTCGATCAGGTCGTCACCATCCCGGACATCGGCTACTACCCCTGGTACTACTTCGACCGCTACGACCCCTCCGCCGGACAGCTCGCCCAAGAAGAGGCCGTGTATGGAGGCAACTACGGCTTCCCGCGCTTCCAATTCCAGTACCTGAACCGAGCCCAATTCAGGATCGCGAAGCTGCGGCCGGACTTGGATCCCAACGCCGTGCCGGGTTATTTCCGGTACGTGGTCCTCACCTTGCCGATCAAGGCATAGCTCATGACCTGGCGAACTCATATCGGACCTGGGGCCTTCCGGGTGATGCGCCCCGGCTTTGATGTCTTCACCCCGTCCTGGGACGGGATCCTGCTGGACCTGTTCGTCCGGTCGGGTCAGCTCCTGGAGCACGGCATCGTCACCCTCGGGGCTCACCCGACCTCGTCAGGGGCGAAGCAGGCCACGGTCGGCATCGGGCCCTACGGCGTCACCCCGGACGTGATCCCGATCGCGGTGCGCCCGAACGGCACGGTCCAGTGGCCGCCGGTGGCCCTCCAGTCGAGCGGAAGTGCCTTCAACTCAGTGGTCCCGCGCCACACCATGAAGCTCCGGATCGCGACGAACCAGTTCGTGATCTCGTGCTTCGGCGCTGGCGGCACCTACACCGAGCTGCCGGACAAGATCATGTACCTCGTCTATCGCCGCCAGACCTTCTCGTGAGACCCCATGGCCTTCAACGCTCAGTTCAATGTCAACGGCGATCCGCTGAAGATCTGGAACCACGGCGGTGGCGCGCCGGGCGATCCGCTCGACCCGGCCCTGATCTTCTCGGCTCAGTACCCGCCGGCCGTGGCCGAGGAGTTCATCTTAGGCTCGCCTGCAGATATGACACAGGCGTGGCGTCCCCGGGTCGAGACCGCCCGCGCATACTATACCTTCCCGTGGATCTGTGGGACCTACATCAACAATGACGGGACCATCTTCCCGATGGGGGCGCTCGTCATCACCAACGCGCAAGGCGTCGCCCAGGCCTACTGGGTCTGCCAGTACACCCTGACCCCGCTCGGCGACGGGCGCTTTGCCATCGACTGGTCTGTCCAGGGCGGCGGCACCTCCGGCACAGGGATGATCACGGCCGGCACCCTCAAGTTCTGGGTGCTGGGCAGAGGAGACTGACGTGTTCTTCATCTACAACGACGCGGGCCGCATCACCCAGATGGTGGGCCAGAGCCAACCCGGCTACGCCGACCTGCTGCGCGAGGCCGGGCAGACCTTCGTGGAGGTCGGCCAGGACATGACCGACACCTACGTGGACCTGAGCAGCGGCACGCCGGCCCTGAAGCGGCGCCCGGAGCTGGCGGGCGAGTTCGACAAGACTACCCTCAAGCCGTTCGAGCAGGCGACGCTGCCCGGCGTGCCGGCCTGCAGCATCGTGGTCGAAGAGGGCCCGCTCGGGCCCGGCCAGACCCCGCACCCGGGCGGCGACCTCGTGATCGGCTTCGTGGTGCCGGGCACTTACCGCGTCGCGACCGAGCCGTTCCCGTATCGGCGGCGTGTCTTCACCCTCACCGTCACGGAGCCGTCTGCCCCATGAGCCTGATCCTCGGCCCGAGCCTGGCGCAGTTCCAGGACCTGGCCTACGCCGCCCTGATGCGCTTCTACGCCGAGATCGGCCAGAAAGAGCGCTCGGCGGTGCAGCGCGCCATGGACACCAACAAGGCGGCCCAGGCCCGCGCCTTCCTCTCTTCGGGCGTGCGCTCGGTGATGCTGGAGGAGGAAGCCCGGATCCGCGGCCTCACGGTTGCGCAGCTGGCCCGGCAGGTCGATGCCGCAGCCAGCACGGCCGAGCAGATCGAGCTGGCGCGTGTCGCCTGCGCGCAGGAGGTCTACGCCGCCACCGACCATCAGGGCGTCCTGGCGGCGCTCAAGAAGCGCGGCATCCCGCTCGCCTAAGCCCGGCGCCGCCGGTCCCCTGATCCGGGGCTCAGGATCACGGCGAGAGCGCCGCGTGCCGCCTGATCCGTCCGCCCCCAGCCCTTCCGCTCCCCCCTGACAATCGGAGATCCCCCATGGCCGCGTCGTCCTACGACCGGGCGCTGAAGCTCGTCCTTGCGCACGAGGGCGGCTACGTCGATCGCCCCGACGACCCTGGCGGGCCGACCAACCTCGGGGTGACCCTCGGCACGCTCTCGGCAGTGCTTGGGCGGCCCGCCACCCGCGCTGACGTTCGGGCGCTCACGCCTGCCAAAGTGGCCCCGATCTACCGCACCCGCTATTGGGACGCGGTGCGCGGCGACGAGCTGCCGGCCGGCGTCGACTACGCCGTATTCGACTTCGCGGTGAACAGCGGGCCGGCCCGGGCGGCCATCGCGCTGCAGCGCCTGGTCGGCGTGGCGGATGACGGCGTGATCGGCGCGGTGACCCTGGCGGCGGTCGCGCGGACGGATCAGCGCTGGCTGGTCAACGCACTCTGCGACAGCCGCTTGGTCTTCATGAAGTCGCTGACGAAGAGCTGGCCGGTCTTCGGAAAGGGCTGGACGAAGCGGGTGGCCGGCGTGCGGACGGAAGCACTCGCCCTGGTCACGGCACCGGTCGTCGTGACCGCGACCACCATGGTGCGGCCTGCAGGCGGTGCGCCGCCGAAGGCGGGCACGGTGCAGACAGGCGGCCTGCCACAGGCGCTCAAGCGCCTGTGGCGCGGCAAGGCTGCCTGAACCGTTCCGGACAGTTCCCCCCGAGCCGGCCGGGCCCGCCGCGCGCACGCCCCCTCTCTGGAACAGGAGAGGGGTGGAGACCTCCTCACATGGATTGGCTTCAGTTAGCCGGGCAGCTCGCGCAGGTCGGGCTACCCTCTCTCGGCACGCTCATCGGCACGACGCTTGCCGGGCCGCTCGGCGGCGGCATCGGCGGCGCCCTCGGCAAGGGCGCGGCCGCCGCGATCGGCGCGGCGCTGGGCGTGCCGGCCACCCCGCAGGCGATCAGTCAGGCGGTGCAGGCCGACCCGACCGGCGCGCAGCTCAAGCTCGCCGAGATCGACGCCGCGGCGAAGGAGCAACTGGCCGAATTGGCCGACCTCGCCAACGCCCGGCAGATGCAGCTCGGGCTGGCGCAGGCCAGTCACTGGACCGCTTCCATGCCGGCGATCGTCACGCTCGCGATCCTCGCCGCCTGGGCGCTGCTGACCAGCGCGCTCTACTTGATCCAGGGCGAGATCCCCGAGCGGGTCTACCAGCTCTTGAGCCAAGCCTATGGCGCAGCCAACCTTGCGCTGGGCACCGCCATCGCCTTCTGGCTCGGCTCCTCGCGCTCCAGCCAGCAGAAGGACGCGCAACTCAGCGCCATCCTGCCGAGCGTGGTGAAGCGCTGACGGCGATCGAAGGAGCCAGGAGGCCAGCATGCCCACCAGCAATGTCGGGATGACCTCCCTCAACAAGACCCGCTCGACGGAATGGCTGCTGGCGTGCTGCGCCATCGCGTGGGGCTGCGCCATCCTCCAGCCCGGCGAGTTGTTCGAGATCTCCTCGGACCAGATGCTCGGGCTCATCATGCGCGAGACCACGTGGGGGGCTCTTGCCATCCTGATCGGCTGCTTGCGCTGCCTCGGGCTCGCAGTAAACGGCTGGTGGAGGCGGTCACCCATCCTGCGCGCATTGGGCTCCTACGCGTCCGGCTTCTTCTGGTTGTCTCTGTGCATCCTGCAGTTCGCAGCAGCGCGCAAGTCGGGTCTGGGCCTTCCGCCGGGGGTGTACTTCTACATCGTCTTCTTCGGGTTCGAGGGATGGTGCCTCGCTGCGGCCGGCTACGACATGCAGAAGGCAGGCGCTTTCTCGATGCGGGGGCGCTGATGTCGCCAGAGGCGAAGGAGCTGTTCGATTACCTGCTGGCCTTCGCCGGCCCCGGCGCAGCGGGCGGCATTATCCTGGCGATGTTCGGTTGGCTGAAGGCGCGGGCCGAGAAGCCGCACCTTGCTCCGCCCTCGGTTGGAGGCGAGGGATTGGCGCAGATCGGCGGCATGGTGATGGGCGAGCGGACGGCCCGAGAGCTGATCGATGGGCTTCATGCGGTCGCCGCCTCCTACGATCGATGCACGCTCGTCCGCGAAGCCGAGATGGCGATGCGGAAGCGGCACCGGGAGGAGATCCACGAGGAGCGCCGGCAGACGGTGGATGCGATCCGGTCGCTCGCCGATCGCATCAGGGATGTCCGGTTGAACTAGCTGTTTGGTCGCGGAACATTGTTGGGATCAGGTGCGTTGGGCAATTGAGGGGTAGGCCTGGCGCTTCGAGCCCTCCCAGCGCTCCTCCTCCAGGTGGGCGCGCTGATGCTCGCAATCCATCCCAATGCCCGCACCACCCCAGCCGTGCGCGCCGAAATCGCCCGCTCCGCCGAGCCCTCCGGCGTGCTCGCGAAGCGCTACGGTGTCTCCACCGAGACCATCCGCAAATGGCGCAAACGCGGGCCGGATGACTGCCAGGATCGCTCCGCAAGGCCCCACAAACTGCCCTGGAAAGCCAGCGATGAGGAGCGCGCCATCGTGAGCGCGCTCCGCCGCGCCACCGGCTTTCCACTCGATGATCTCACCTTCATCGTCAGCCACTTCCTACCTCACCTGAACCGGGACGCGGTCTACCGCATCCTCAAGGCCGAGGGTCTCAACCGCCTCACCCCCGCCGAGCGTGCGCGCAAGCCCCACAACTCCTTCAAGGAGGACGAGGTCGGCTTCGTGCACCTGGACGTGAAGCACCTGCCCAAGCTGCGCGACAAGGACGGCGTCACGCGAAAGCGCTACCTGAACGTCGCGATCGACCGTGCCTCGCGCTACGTGCACCTGGCCGTCAAAGATGACGAGACCGCCGCGTCCGCTGTGGCCTTCCTGGAGGCGGCGCTCGCGGCCCTGCCGTTTCGGGTTACGCACATCCTGACCGACCGGGGCTCCTGCTTCACTTCGGATAACTTTGAGAAATCCTGCCGGCAGCACAAGATTGAGCATCGCACAACTCGGCCCTATACGCCACGCACCAACGGATTGGTCGAGCGCTTCAACGGGCGTGTGCAGCGCGAAGTGTTGGGCATCACGATCTATAATCACCGTGCTCTTGAGACCGTGCGGGCCGGCTTCAACACGGCCTACAATGGCCGTCGTTAGCGGGCCCTGAAGGGCCGCTCACCCGACATGGTGTTGCGTGAGCGACTGAAGGCGAACCCTGCATTGGCCAAGCCCGCCGCGAAGCCGCCTGATCCGGACGCGCTCCCCAAAGCGCTCAAGGTTGTGGCGGCTGCCAAGGAGGTTTCGCATCCAGACAGCTAGTCCCTTCAGCCCGCCCGCGATGCGCGGTGGATCCGGGCGGGCCGGCCGGCGCGGCCGCGGGCCGGCCCGCCCGATCAAGCATAAATCAGGCCGCGCGCGCTTGGTCGCGCAGGCGCCCGAGGCTCTCCTCGCGGCCGAGCACCGCCATCACGTCGAAGAGGCCGGGCGAGGTGGCGCGGCCGGTCAGCGCCGCCCGGAGCGGCTGCGCCACCTGCCCGAGCTTCACGCTCGCCGCCTCGGCGAAGTCGCGCACGGCCTGCTCGGTCGAGGCGGCGCTCCAGTCGGAGAGGGCTTCGAGGCGCGGCAGCACGCCCGCGAGCCGCTCGCGCCCGCCATTGCCGAGCAGGCCCACGGCCCGGTCGTCGAGGGCCAGGGGGCGCGGGGCATAGAGGTAGTAGGCGCTGTCGAGCAGCTCGACCAGGGTCTTCGCCCGCTCCTTCAGCCCCGGCATGGCGGCGAGGAAGCGCTGGCGCAGCGCCGGATCGAGCCGGGTGGGCAGCCCGCGCGGGGGGCCCTGCGTCGGCAGGATCGCCTCGATGGCCGCCACCAGCTCCTCGTCCGCCGTGCTGCGGATGTAGTGACCGTTCAGGTTCTCGAGCTTGGCGAAGTCGAAGCGGGCGGGCGAGCGGCCGATCTGCTTCAGGTCGAAGGCCCGGATCATCTCCTCGGTGGAGAAGATCTCCTGGTCGCCGTGGCTCCAGCCGAGGCGCACGAGGTAGTTGCGCAGGGCGCCCGGCAGGTAGCCGAGATCCCGGTAGGCATCGACGCCGCGCGCCCCGTGGCGCTTGGAGAGCTTCGCGCCGTCCGGCCCGTGGATGAGCGGGACATGCGCCATGCTGGGCACCGCCCAGCCCAGCGCCTCGTAGATCTGGGTCTGGCGCGCCGCATTGGTGAGGTGCTCGCCACCGCGGATCACGTGCGTGACGCCCATGTCGTGGTCGTCCACCACGACGGCGAGCATGTAGGTCGGCGTGCCGTCCGAGCGCAGCAGCACGAGGTCGTCGAGATCCTTGTTCTGCCAGACCACCCGGCCCTGGACCTCGTCCTCCACCACCGTCTCGCCCTCGGTGGGCGCGCGCAGACGGATCACCGGCTTGGCCCCGGGAGGCGCCTCGGAGGGGTCGCGGTCGCGCCAGCGCCCGTCGTAGCGCAGGGGCCGGCCCTCGCGCCGGGCGGCCTCCCGCATCTCGGCGAGTTCCTCCGGCGTGGCGTAGCAGCGATAGGCCCGGCCCGAGGCCAGGAGGCTCTCGGCCACCTCCTGGTGCCGGGCGGCGCGGGCGAACTGGTAGACGACCTCCCCATCCCAATCGAGGCCGAGCCAGGACAGGCCGTCGAGGATCGCGTCGATGGCGGCCTGCGTCGAGCGTTCGCGGTCCGTGTCCTCGATGCGCAGCAGCATCCGGCCGCCAGTCTTGCGGGCGTAGAGCCAGTTGAACAGCGCCGTGCGGCCTCCGCCGATGTGGAGGAAGCCCGTGGGCGACGGGGCGAAGCGCGTGACGACGGAGGACATCAGCAACGAGAACCGGTCAGGAGGAAGCGGGGGACGGGTGCCGGGCAGCCTAGATCGTTCCGGTCGACCCGCCGACGAGGCGTCCGGTAGCATGCGCGCGACCGGGCGTTAAGGAATCCACGGAAAACCCCGCCATGGCACGCGGAGATCCGAGCGGCCCATAGAGCAGCAGGTCCTTGCGGGTGGACTGGCCGGGCTGCTTCAGCTCCTCCCGAAGACGGCCGCACTCAAAGACGACGCGCTCGAAGAAGCGCTCGAAGACGGTCGCGCAAGAAGCTGCCGCGGTCGAGCCGATCCATCGTCGCCTCGTCCAAGATGAGGGCATCGGGGGCGACGGCCGGCAGCTTGTGGGCCCGCATGGCGGCGCGCCGGCCTGAATAGCTGGAGCCCATCTCGGAGATAGCTTTGCCGCGATAGAGGGTCGAAGTCGCGCCGACCGCCTGCACCGCGGCCAGGAAGCTTCGAGCGAACTCCACCGAAGTCGGATCGTCCAGCGTCGCGACCTCGACTTGGGTGAACGGAATCCCTGCGTTCCAATCGGTGTACTGCGATAGTAGAACGGCCACGGGGCGGCCCTCTGCCCGAAACAGCCACAATCCGTTGTTTAGCGCGACGAAGGGTTTTGCCCCCCCCGACATCCATGTCCCAGTACTGACGCAGCGAGACGGCGATCTGGTGCTGGTCACCGTGGACCAGGAGGCTGGAGATCGAGAGCGGATCACTGTCATCGACTTGGTGCACGCCCAGCAGGGTGGTCTTGAATGGGGCGAGTCGCACCGTAATGGCATATTGCAGGTCAAGAAGCAGATGCGCGCCGAACTCGCGTCGCGAGCTGACGATCCCGTTGATCTGCTCGGGGCCGAAATGTGCGGCCAGCGCTTCCCAGGCGAAATTGAAGTGCGTGGGCATCGATGCTGTCTCCGAGCGGGTTTCTGCGGACGGTACTTGGCGCAGATCAGTCATGGTCAGACCCCGCTGGGTTGATGGCGACATCGCTCCCGATGTCACCGCCGTCGGCGACATCGGCCGCTGCCGGACCTCTGCGCAAGCGAGGTGCCAAATGCTTCTGGAGCAGTTTTGCTATTGAGCTCAGTACGTTAATGGAACCGCCGGTGATTGGCGGAAACTTCACTCGGCTGTCGGGAATCTGACAATGTCCGACAGCCATGTAATTGTGGAAGGCGCGTCGCCTTCCCGCCCGCGGGTCACGCCTTGTCGCGCCGGCAGGTCTCTGCGGCTCAGTCGCCGCGCCCGGCGGCCGCATCGCAGTGCGCGACGAACTGGTCGAGTTGGGAGATGATCGCCGCCAGCTCTGTGTCGGACGCGAGGGCGAAGGCGGGCGCGAGGGCACGGGCCGCCCGGGCGCGGTCGGCGGCCTCGCCGGTCCGGCCGACGACGAGCAGGGCCCGGGCGGCGGCCTCCGCGAGCATCATCCGCAGGCGGGGGTGAGTCTCTTCGTTGAACAAGGCCTCCGCCTGAGTGATCGCCGTCAGCGCCAGGTTCGCGGCGGCCGGAGGCCAGTCCGGCGCCTCCGTGCCCTGCTCGACCGCCTTCGCCGGCATGGTGCTGAGGAGGTAGATGAGCAGATCGCCGATCCTGACCGTGGCGGCCGGAGGCCAGTCCGGCGCCTCCGTGCCCTGCTCGGCCGCCCCGGCCAGCATGAGGCCGAGCTGGATGAGCGGATCGATCTGGTCTGCGACGACCGCCCCGATCAGGTGCCGCGCGTAATCCAGGGCCGCCTCATCGCGGGCGGACAGCAGCAGCAGCGCGAACTTGTGCAGACCGTGGAGCGGCTCGAGGCCGGGATCGGCCGCGAACGCCGTGTCGTAAGCCTGCAGGAGGCCGGTGCGGTCTCCCGCGGCGAGGTGGCGCTCGACGGTCTCCTCCAGGCTCCAGAGCTCCCGCACCTTGTCGCGCCGCAGGGTCGCCTCCTGCTCCTCCCGGGCCGCCGCGAGGTCCCAGCGCCCCTCGACCACCGCCGCGAGCGGGTCGTCGATGTCCCAGGGAGGGCCGATCCAGGCGATCCGGCCGTCGCGATCGATGATGAAGGCGCTCGGTACACCGGTCTCATAGGCTGCCTTGTACCAGGTCCGGTACATCGTGCCCTGACGCTCGCCGGGCGAGAGCGGCAGATCGGCCGCGATCCGGTAGCCGATCGCGTCGCCCTGATCGCGCACGAAGGCCTCCAGCTCGCCGAAATCCGTCCAGTTGACGGCGACGCCGAGGAAGACCACGTCGGGATACCGCCGCTGCAGCTCGGTCAGGCGCGGGATGCTCGCCGTGCACGGACCGCACGAGGTCTCCCAGAACACGACCACATGGACGCAGCCTTGCGCCAGGGCCGCGATCGGCGTGCCCTTTAGATAGGTCTGGACGCGGATCTCCGCGGCGGGGTCGCCGATCAGCCGTTCTGTCAGGGGCATGGAGGGGTCTCCAGGTGAAGTGGTCACGGCGTTCGGCGCTTATGCCCTTTTTCGTGAAGCATGCAAATGGGGTCAGAAAATATATGACCCTCTATATTGCTGATGTAATCCCATATTATAGCATGTACCGCTACCACGCAGATGAACATCTAATATATCGGAGAATATAGGCGATCCTATATCCTAAAATATATTCTCTGCACGACAAAGAAATCGTTATTGCCCATGCCCCTTGCGCGGCGTGGATTTCGCTGATCCCCTCGTGGGATGGGCCGCAGCGAACTTGAGCGCCTGAGCAAGCAGGAGCTGATCGAGCTGGTGCTGCGGCTGCAGCGCCCGGACAAGACCTCGCGCACCTCCTCCAAGCCGCCGTCCACGGATCGCAAGCAGCGGCGGGCGTGTCGCAAACTCGGGACCGGGACGCAGAAGGAGCTACCCGTCCCCGCTTTCACGCTGTGTTCGCGACGGGAAGCCCGAAGCAGGAGGCCAGCAGCTGGTTCTGCTCGCGCATGGTCCATGCGCCTGAGAACCCGAAGCCCTTGCGAAGCCACAGCATCGCCTCGAAGCCCTGGATTGTGCGCCGGGCCGTCTTGAACGACCGGAACCCGCCCACGCGGGGCATCGGCCTCTTCACCCGGAAGTGGTCACTCACAATCCCCTGCTGCAGGTGCTTGGTGACGTGGTGGGTCGGAGCGCGCGGCAGCAGGCCCTCCTTGCGGCTCTCGGCGATAGCTGGCGGGTAAGGACCAGCGCCGTCGGTGCCGATCCGATCCGGGGCGAGCAGCGGCTCGGCCGAGAGCATCTTGCGGAAGAAGCGCTTGGCCGCACCCAGGTCGCGGTTGGCGGTGAGCAGGAAGTCGACCACCTCGCCATGCTTGTCGATGGCCCGGTCCAGGGAGCGCCACTGACCCCGGACGCGGATGTACGTCTCGTCCACGCGGACCGACCCGCAGTGCGGCTTGCGGAACCGGCGCAGGCGACGCTCGATGGCGGGCGCGTAGGCGAGCACCCAGCGGTTGAGGGTGGAGTGGTCGACCTCCAAGCCGCGCTCCAGGAGCATCTCCTCGATGTCGCGGTAGCTCAGCGCGTCGCGCAGGAACCAGGAGACGGCCTGCACGATCAGCGTCGCCTCGAAATGCCGGCCCTTGAAGGCGTCGCGGGCCTGTCTCTTCAGCTTGAGGGTAAGGGCGTTCAGGATCATGGGCCGGCTCCGAGCGGAGGCGGCAAGCTGGCCGGGTATGCCTAACGACCCGTGAACGCGGGCCCGTTCGCGTTTGCGACATGTGTGGACGGCCCCTGCGGTGCAAGTGGAAAGGGATGCTGCCCAGTCGGGGTGCAGTCATGTGTCCGGCCTGTCGACGCGGCGCTCATGGCCGCTGGCCCTGATGAAGTCCGCGATCGAGGTCCCCATCAAGCCAGCGCGCTGTGACGCGCATGTCGCAAAGCGGGCTCCCCTCAATCCCGGCTCGACCGGTTCGTCATCACCTCTCAGCAGCTTGCACCCCCGTCGCCGGCGAGAGAGCCGGCAGACGGGATCTTGTCAGACGGCGGGCGCTCTGTAGACGTCGCCGCGCGTCATCACCGCCCAGGCAATCCGGGCGGTCTTGTTGGCCAAGGCGACGGACACGACCCGCGCGGGCTTGCGCTCCAAGAGCCGCTTGGCCCAGGCTCGACCGGGGTTGTCTTGGCGCGCCACTCGGATCACCGCCGTGGCCCCCCCGACGAGCAGCCGGCGGATCGTTCCGTCGCCCTGCTTGCTGATGCCCCCGAGCCGATCCTTGCCACCGCTGCTCTGCGGTCGAGGCGTGAGGCCGAGCCAGGCTGCGAACTGCCGGCCGGACCGGAAGAGGGTGGGGTCGGGCACGGCCGCCGCGATCGCGCTGGCGGTGATCGGGCCGATGCCGGGGATGGTCAGCAGACGGCGGCTCGCAGCGTCGCTGCGGCACCAGGCGACGATCTCGGTCTCGGCGCTTCTCAGCTGCTCGGCGACCTCCTCGCTCTGGCCGATGAGGCGGCGGATCGCCGATCGGGCCAACTCCGGCAGGCTGGCCTGATCGGTCCTGAACTGCGCGATGGCGCTCTTCACGCCGGCGGGCCCCTGCGCCGCCACGATCCCGAACTCGGCCAGATGCCCCCGCAAGGCGTTGATCAGCAGGGTGCGCTGCCGGACGAGCAGATCGCGCCCCTTGTGCAGCATGAGCACGGCCTGCTGATCGACGGTCTTGACGGCGACACAGCGCATGGTCGGGCGGCGCACGGCTTCTGCAATGGCCTCGGCATCGGCCGCATCGGATTTGCCACGCTTGACGTACGGCTTTACGGAGGCTGGCGGCATGAGCCTCACGATATGCCCGAGCTTAATCAGTTGGCGAGCCCAGTCGTGTGCCGGTCCACAAGCCTCCATGCCGACCAGGCCAGGTGAAAGCTTGGCAAAGAAAGGCAGGACCTCGGCTCGACGCAAAGGTCGGCGCACGATGACCTCGCCTTGAGCGTCGATGCCGTGGACCTGGAAGACGGTCTTCGCCAGATCGAGGCCGATGGTGCTGACCTGTGCCATGGACGGCTCCTGATGATGAGAACCAGCGGCCTCATCCTGGCACAGCGATGCCGTGAGCAGGGGCCGTCCACCCCATCAAGCCCCGCCCAAGCCGGCGTTCGCGCATGCGTTTGCATTCGCGCAAATCGCATGTTGACAGGGGGGCGGGCTGAAGGAGGATCAGATCGCTACATCGATCTTCCGGTGCCTTGCATCGGGACCTTGGACCCGCCCTCACCGGCGGGTTCTTGCGTTTCAGGCTCTACTCGTCCTCCGATCTCCTGGGCGCCGGAGATGCGGCTCCGCTGGCCATGGCGGACCGCCGTAGCGAGTCTGGCAACACGGCCCAGCCCACGCTGGTGCTCGATCCGTTAGCAAAGCCTTAACCATCACCCGCTCACGGTCATGCTCGACGTCACCGCTGACGTCCGGGCGGCCATCTGGATGGGCGTCGGGCATGACGTCATAGGCGATGAAACCCGCTGGGTGACCTACGACGAGTTGGCCGCGGCACTCGGGATCGCGCCGGACAGCGCCCGCCCCTCGTGGCTCGCCGACGGTGGCCCAGGAAGCCGGGGAACGACGGCCGCACCCTCATCGCCGTCCCCGTCGAGCGGCTGACACCCGACAAGGCCGCCGTCGTCCATCAGGACGTCCAGCCCGACGACACCCCCGACGTCCTCCCCGTTGTCGGGGTGCTCACGCGGCACATCGAGCGCCTGGAAGGACAGCTTGAGGCCGCGCTGAACCGAGCTGCCGATCGCGACACCGTTGCCGTCGAAGGGGACGTGTTCAAGGTCCAGCTCGATGCCCTCCAGGCAGCCCTCGACATGGCCAAGAGAGACCGCGACCGCTGGCATGCAGCCGCGACACGCCCGCCCGAGCCGCCTCCGCATCGCCCCTGGCGGCGACGCTTGGCAGGTTGATGGCCGGCTGGCGACCAAAGACAACCCTTGCGGATGATGCCGGTCGGGCTCCACGGGACATCCGCATGGGCATATCCTTTGACAAAGGACATGACAGCGGGCTAGGCGATGCGCCCTAAGCGAGACCGGCGTCGATCTGCTCGATCATCTCCATGGCCTGCCGGTGGTGCTCGCGGAAGGTGGCGAGCGTCCCCTTCATCATGGTGAGAGACGTTCGGCTTCCTGCGTCTCGTGACCACCTGCGCGCAGCCGCTCTACGACAAGCAGCTGCTGGGTGATAATGCGAATAGCGGGAGCGACCCATGCTACCGGAAAGCCGGGATCCGACCCACTGCCCACAAGGGCGCTGCTCAGTCTGCCGCGTGCGCAGCGTCAGCGTCTGCGCCGCCCTCGACCGCTCCGAACTCGACCGCCTCGAAGCCCTCGCCGAGAACGCGGTTTTCGCCGGCAAGACGACGATGCTGATGCAGGGCGATCCAGCGGACGCCGTCTACACCATCACCGAGGGCACGGCCCGGCTCTACCGGCTGCTGCCAGACGGGCGGTGCCAGATCGTCCGCTTCCTGCTGCCCGGTGACTTTATCGGACTGTCGCTCTCGGAGCACTACGCCTTCTCGGCGGACGCGGTCGAGCCGGTGGCGGCCTGCCGCTTCGGGCGCTCCGCCTTCTCGGGGCTCGTTGACCGGATGCCTCACCTGCTGCGGCGCCTGCACGAGGCCGCGACGCACGAACTCACCCTAGCGCAGGATCACATGGTGCTCCTCGGTCGCCGCACCGCCGAGGAAAAGGTCGCGGCCTTCCTGCTCGGCCTGCGCAAGCGCCTCGGACACCTCGGACGCAGCACCGTGATGCTGCACCTGCCGATGACGCGCCAGGACATCGCCGACTATCTCGGCCTCACGCTGGAGACGGTGAGCCGCACCTTCTCAAAGCTCGCCGGCGACAAGGTGATTCTCGTTGTGCGGAATGGCATCCAGGTGCTGAACCCGAGGCGCTTGGAGGATCTCGCGGCGGCATGAGCCTCACCGCTCCAGGCTGGCGAGGTAGCGGATCAGGGCTTGTAGCAAACTCGAGACCGGGTCGCAGAAGGGGCTACCCGTCCCCGCTTTCACGCTTTGTTCGCGACGGGGGGCCCCGAAGCAGGAGGCGAGGAGCAGTTCTGCTCGCGCACGGTCCGTGGGCCGGCGAACCCATAGCCCTTACGAAGCCACCGTGCGGGAGAAGTTTCTCCGCAGTGCGAGCCTACCGGCGCGGCCGGCATGAGGTATGCTGGGTCGATGCGACCGTGAGGCTTGCCGATGCCGATCTATTTCGACGACGTGTGGCTCCCCGCCGTCGATGGCCACACCCGCGTGAAGCAGGTCTACCGCGGCCGAGAGGACGTGATCGGCCGCGTGCGGCGCTGGCAAGCGGCCGAGCTGGGCGAACCGATGCGGGAGTGGTTCACCGCCGAGCGCTGGGCGAAGGGCCTCTACGTGCCCATTGAGGGAACGCACCCCGACTTCGAGGAGGCTCTCCAACGCATCATCTTCTACGGCGTCGCTCATTGATGGGCCGCCGCAGCCCGCGCCGCACCTACGACGAGGAGGGGCGGATCTCGGGTCTGGGAGCCGCCATCGCTGTCACGACCGGCACCTCGGCGAGCCGCGTCGTATAGCGCGGCGTGCGCAGCTCGAACTTGGTCGCCCACCTCCGCTTCGCCTCCAGGCCCGCCCGCGCCGGCACCACGGTGCCGCGCCCGAAACGCCGGTTGCAGGCATCCATCGCCGCCATCAACGCGCCGCCGCGCTCCCGGTCCAGTGAGCCAAATAGCGCCCGCGGGCTCTCGGCCAGCCGCACGAGGTCGGTCGTGATCCTCCGCCTGCGCAGCCACTCGCCGACGCTGGCCTCCATGCAGAGGCGCTTGACCGAGGGCCTGACGAAGCGGGAGATCATCCGCGGTCTGAAGCGGTTCGTCGCGCGCGAGGTCTACACCCACCTCTGTGGCCATCTCCGGCCTGCCGCAGCCGTTACAAATCCCACTTGACGATTAGAGGAGCATCAATGCGGCCTGCAGCCGCTCGGAGGAGAGCGCCTGCAAGGTCTTGAGGTCGGTCGCCACCGCGTGCAGGCGCGGACCGAACGGCGTGCCGGGCGCCGCCTGCGGCACCGGAGCGACAACCCGTGCACCACAGGTTAGTGCCTGTTTGAGAATGGCTATGGGTGGGAGATGCGGCGGCTGAGCAGGCTTCCCATGGCGAGATAGATCATGGCCTCGGACCCGTCACAGCGCTCCTCATGGTCGCGCACCAGCCAGCCTCGGGACCGTTCGACCACCCAACGCCGCGGCAGAACCTGAAACCCTTGCTGGCCCTCACGCTTGCGCACGATCTCGATCACGAAGTCGCGGTAGGCCGCCGCGCTCATCACCTGACCGCGGTCGTAAGCCCCGTCAGCAAACAGGTGCTTGAGCCAGGGGCGGCGACGGAGGGCCGCGATGATCGCCTCGGCGCCGGCCGCATCCTGCCCGTCGGCCGGCGTGAGGTGCACCATCAGCAGGCGCCCGTCCGTCTCCACCGCCACGTGGCGCTTGCGGCCCTTTGATGCGCTTGCCGGCATCGTAGCCGCCCCCGTGGGGAGCGCCGGGCGCCTTCACGCTCTGGCTGTCGAGCACGCCGGCCGACGGGCTCGCCTCGCGTCCGGCGCGGTCACGATCGAGCAGCAGGGCGCCATCGTGCAGGGTGCGGACCAGCAGGCGGCGGACGAAGCGGCGGACCCACCAGGACACGGTCTGCCAGAGAGCGACGTGGGTCGGCAGCATGCGCCACGAGCAGCCGGCGCGGGCGAGGTAGCGCAGGGCCTAGAGGATCTCGCGCAGATCCACCTTGGGTTTGCGTCCGCGTGCGGCGGGCTTGGGCAGAAGGGGTGCGATCTGCTGCCATTCCGCATCGGTCAAGTCGCTCGGGTAACGCCGCCGCGTCTCGAAAGCGGCTTGGCGCGCACGGTGTTCGGCTGTCCACACCCCTTGAGATGGCTACTGAATTCGTCGCGTTCAAACCGCCATGCCCATTCTCAAACGGGCACTCAGATGCGCCGGACGCCAGACGTTGTCCTCCATGGCGCACCTCCTCACAATGACCGACACAGCCCTATGTTACACTGCTTGCGTAAAGATCATGAGGGTTCGCTCATTTATGCGCCCTCCGCACGCCACTCAATGTCCGGCTCCGTGCTATGTTCGGCCGCCATGGCTGCCCCGGCTCAAACATTTTCGGCCGTGTAGATTTCAAAGGGAATGACCGAACACTTTTCAGGTGTACAGATGAACATCTTCAGGCGTGCAGATAACGAGGGGAATGGCAGGGTGCACGATTCTGCTGCCTTGGTTGCTGATCGTTGATTGCGCCATCACCTCGACCAGCGTGTCGGCCAACAATCTCCTCGGATGCGTCAGGACAACCTTGATCACACCGTCGAAGAGCGCTTTCTGGGTATCAGGTGTCACTTCCCGTCCGATAACCACGAGGTTTCGGGATAAGGCGCTCGGGTCCTCACGCAAGGCTCGGATGACGCCGGTGATGCCGCCACCGGCGACGTAAATGCCAACCAGATCACGTGCCCGCCGCAACAAGTCCAGGGTGATTTCATAGGCGTTGTGCGCGTCCTCGAAAGTTGACACGGAATCGAGCAACTGAAACTCTGGTGCACGTTCGCGGAAGTACGAACGGAAGCGCATTTCGCTGGCATCTTGGGACTGGAAGCGGTGGCTCCCCACATAGACGCCGATCTGTCCCGACTTCCTGCACATGTTGGAGATGAACCAGGCCGCGGTGCCGCCGACCGTCCAGTTGTCCAGCCCTACGTAGCCGGCACGGTTCACCGCCGTGAGATCGGAAATGAGCGCGAATACAGGCACGCCTTCCTCGTGCAGAATGTCGATCGCCTGCGTCACCTTGGGGTGATCTGCAGCGACGACCGCCACGGCATTGCATTCCCGCCCAAGCTGGAGGAGGCGTTCCGCGGCGACCTCCTCCTCCTGGTAGTCCCGGAACCTCACCACCGCCTGGCCCCTGATGGTCTTCGAGGCAGCCGTTGCCTCTTGCAGGTCCGCCCCGAGCATCTCGTAAAGCGATTGTTGCCGCTGCTGGAGGAGGAAGCCGAGGGTGCGGGCAGGCCGATCCTGTCCGAGGCGGTGACGGATCGTCCCAGCGAGATGATAGCCGACGGCCTCCGCGGCACGTTGCACCCGTTCGGCGGTTGCCTGCCGCACGGGATGGCGGCCGCTCAGGACACGATCGACCGTTGACACGCTGACATCGGCGGCCTTGGCCACATCGGCGATGGTAGGGCGGGGCACCTAACTCTCCTGTTTGGCAGTTTATTTCATTCTCTCGCAGTCGCAGTATGATAGTTTTTGAAAGAAAATGTCAATCCTCCTTGCAGAATTTTCATAGGGGTGGCACTTCCAACCGTCGTCAATGAGGGCCTCCTCCCATGACCACAGATCGGCATGAAGCCCGCCGGAAATGCCATCCGCTTGTCGTGCGGTCCTGCCTCGGCTCACGAGGTGCCGGTGTCTAGGACCTGCGCAGATCGCGAAAAGATGGACCGCGCCGAGACGGGTGCGCCATCGACTGATGACGGGCGGGACTGGGCTACGAATCCATCGAACTGTCCCCGCGAGCGGGTTTCCTCGACCGGTGGGTCAAACGCACGAAAAGCGGGAATAACCAAATGAGCGCACGAAACGATATGGCCGGACACAAGCATAACGATCGAGACGAGGAAACAGGGGTTTATCTAAAGATAAAGAAGGATGTCGTCTACAATCAGTTCGCCCCACGCAGTCAGCTCAAACTTAAAGAGCTTTCTGACAAGTACGGCTTCGGTGATACACCCGTCCGCGACGCGTTGATCAAACTGGCGACCGAAGGGTTGATCGAATATATTCCTTATAAGGGCTATTTCACCAAGCCCATGACGGTCCTCAGGTTCACTCAACACTATGATGCGGCATTAGTTCTCCTGAAGTACGCAATCCAGTCGGGTCCTTCGTCCTTTACGACCGAAGAGCCCTGCCCGTCTTATTTGTTCGGCGAACCCGCACCGACCGGAGAAGCCGAAACAACACCCTCCCATGCCCGGGACATTGAGAGCCTCTATGGGAGGATTGCGGCCATGTCCGAAAATTCCGAGGTCATGTCGCTAATCGGACGCTTTATTGACCATACGAGATACATTCGCGAGCTTGGTCTCGAACAAACCGAAGGCCGAGGGACAATCGTCGAGGGCATGATCTGCTTGGTCAAACTGCTTGCCGCTGGCGATCGCACTGCGGCGATCGAGATTCTGACCGTGCTGTTCGATCAAAAGATCGCTCTCCTGGCCGAGTCGGTCAAAGAAGGAAACAACCGCGCCCTCGGCGCGGTCCGGAGCTGAGCCTGAATAGGGTAGAGTTTGGGGAGAAACGCCGAGTGTCTCTAGTGGTCTGAGTTAGTGCTGTTTGATAATGCATGTGACTCACAAGGGGTCGTAGCTCGCCTCCTCTGCGAGCTGCGAGGTATTGTGCTCAAGCTACATTCTCAAACGGGCTCTTAGACAGCGCACGGCCAGTCGCTGGTGTCGGGTGACGACTGGCGCGACCTCGGGCAGCCCAATCCGCTCGGACGAGCTGACGAGCTCGGCCGGCAGGTCCGGAGCCAGGGCGCCGCCACAGCAGGGCACTGACCCGGGCGGTGGGCGACGACCTCGTCGGGATCGGGGTGAGCGTCCGGCTATGCCTCTCGTGACCCGGCTTGGCGCCGCCAGGTTTGGCCTGCGCGCGGCGCTGCTTGCGATCGCTCGAGGGCGGCTTGGAGGAGGTGCGCGAGGTCTTGTCCGGGCGCTGCAACCGCAGCACCAGCTCGATCAGCTCCTGTTTGCTCAGGCGCTCAAGTTCGCTGCGGCCCATCCCTCAAGGGGATCAGCGAAATCCATGCCGCGCAAGGGGCGTAGGCAATACCAATTTCTAAGTCGTGCAGAGAATATATTTTAGGATATAGGAACTCCTATATTCTCTAGTATATTATATATCCATCTGCGTGGTAGCGGAATATTCTATAATATAGGATTTCATCAGCAATATAGAGGGTCATATTTTTTCTGACCCCCTTTGCATGCTTCACGAAAAAGTGGACAAGCGACGAGCACCGTGAACTCTTCACCTGGAGTCCCCTCCATGCCCCTGATGTTTCTCGGCCTTTACGTCGATCACCGGACGTCGGGGCCTTCAGCAATCGCGCAGTATTCTGAGAAGATCAAGTCAATGGCAGACGACCTTGCAGCAAGCGGAGTTCTCCTGGTCCCGACATGCTCGCGTGTTGAGTTCTATGGTGAGGCGCCCGCACTCAGAAACATCCCGAGCGAGGTATTTGCTGACTTTGACTTCAGACGCATTGAAGGTGAGCACGAGATTGCGCAACGTGTCGCCGAGATTGCATCCGGCGTTCGTTCCCCGATCCTCGGCGAGAGGAACATCATCCAGCAGCTCGAGGGCGCTTACAAACGTCTTGACCCAAACCTTCCGATCGCCCGGATCGCACGACTGGGGATTGATATTGGTCTGACCGTACGCGAGAGACATCTGTTCAACGCATCGTTCACCTACGATCAGTTCGTCCGAGACATCATGGCTGATCAATATCAGAATGGCGAGCCTCTCGACCACCTTTACCTGACCGGGGCAAGTGACCTGTGTGTCGACCTGATCAAGAGTGGTGTGGGAGAGCTTTTCCGTTCCACGACAATGGTGACGCGGGATCCGAAGAACGCTCGCAAACGTCTCCGTCGCGTGACTGACAAAAAAGTCGAGTTCATGCGCCCGGAAGAGTTTGGGCACGCACGCGAACCATCGTCGTTCGTCGTGATCACAAACTCCAATCTCGATGATGAATACAAAGCCGTTCTTCAGAATGGGATTCTGCGGATGGAGCCGCGCACGGTAGTGGACCTGATGGCAAATCCGGTGATGTCGGACGCCCTAGTCGGGAAGTCCAACTACGTGAACATGTACGACGAAGAGTTTCTCCGGTCCATCGAGCAGAACAATGAGCAGCTGGATCCAAAGGTGCCGCTCGTGTGTTCCGATATCGAGGCAGCACTCTAAACAGCGCAACTCGATCTTTCCGTGAAGGCACCGTAACCCCAAAGCGGCACACCCCCTGTCGGGCGCCAACCCGCGGCTCGCGGCCTTCGTCGGCCGCTTCACGGAACAGGCCCGCCGTCTCGGTCCTCTCGCGGCCGCGGCGGGCGCACCCTCGACCACATCTGCCACACAAGGACAGTAAAGCATGGCCCGTGCAGACTGGGGTGGCATCTTCCCCGTTCTCGTCACCCCCTTCGGAGCCGATGGCTCCATCAACGAGATCCGGTACAAGGCGCTCATCGACGACGCGATCGCCAATGGCGCGCAGGGCGTGGTGGCCGCCGGCAGCACCGGCGAGTTCTATGCCCTCACCAAAGCCGAACGCGCGCGCCTGTTCAAGCTGGCCGTTGACCACGCGGCGCGCCGCGTGCCCGTGCTGGCCGGTGTCGCCGACCTCCGGGTGGAGGATGTCCTGGAAGCGTGCCAGTCCGCGGTCGCGGCGGGCTGCGCGGGCGGCCTGATCCTGCCGCCGATCTACGCCATGCCGAGCCCGCGTGAGGTCGTGGCCTTCTTCGCGCACATCTCGCGCAACACCCCGCTGCCGCTGATGCTCTACAACAGCCCGCGCCGGGCGAAAATCGAGCTCACCCCGGCGCTGGTGGAGCAGCTCTCCGCGCTGCGGACCGTGGTTGCCATCAAGGACAGCTCCGGCGACATCACCCAGGTGAGCGAGCTCGTGCAGCGCGTGGGTGACAACCTCCGCGTCTTCGTCGGCTACGAGACCATGATCGTTCCCGCCCGGGCCGTGGGCGCCCATGGGGTCATCGCCATGGCGCACCAGATCGCCGGCCCCTTGATCCGCGCCTACTGGGACAAGGCGCTCAGCGGGGACAAGGCCCTGGAGGACCTCGGTCGCGATGTCTGCGCCTTGTATCGCTGCTTCCAGTCCGGGTCCTATTACGCGGCCATCAAGGAGACCATGAGCCAGCTTGGGCGCGACGCCGGCGGCCCGCGCCTGCCGCTGCTGCCGCTGGCAGACGAACAAAAGGCCGCCATCGCCAAGATCATTGCCGATGCCGGCCTCGCCCGGTGGGCCAAGGCCTGAGGGGAGGGGTCCCCATGCGTTCTAACCTCGACCCGGAGGACCCGCTCCCAGCGGGCTTCCGACTGACTGGCGTCTGAGTGCACCTTCCACTGTCCAAGGAATGCAACATGTACACGAAACTGGCTCTCCGCATCGGCGGCGAATGGATCGAAGGAACTGAAGCAGGGAGCGAGATCGTTCTCAACCCTGCTACGGAACAGCCTCTTGGCGCGCTCGCTCACGCCGGTACGGCAGAACTTGACCGCGCACTGATGGCGGCGAGCCGGGCCTTCGAGGGCTGGAAGCGTACTTCGCCCTACGAGCGGGGCGAGATCCTGCGTCGCGCCGCAAACCTGATGCGCGAGCGGCTCGACCACATCGCGACCGTGCTAACGCTCCCGGCTTATCGCCGGCGGTGAACGCCTCAAGGGGACAGGCCTGATGTACAGGCCGACCATCTTGGCGGACATGCCCAACCACGCGAAGGCCATGACGCACGAACCGTTTGGCCCGCTTGCGCTGGTGCAACCTGTTGATGAGATCGACCAAGCGCTGGCACGGGCGAATGCGCTGTCCTATGGGCTGGCCGGATATGCCTTCACCGGCTCCGCCGCGACCGTCAATCGTATCGCGGAGGAGCTTGCGGTCGGGACCATCGGCATCAATCAGATGGTCGTCACGATCCCGGAAACGCCCTTCGGCGGCATTGGCGACAGCGGCTGGGGCCGCGAAGGTGGCATCGAGGGACTTGAGGCCTATACGGTCAAGAAATACGTCGGCCACCTTCAGATATAGCGGCCCGAAGTGAAACGGGCCGGGAAAGGAAATATCAGCTGATGGGCATGGACAGGACGAAGTTCGCCGGATGGTTGCCCAGGCAGTTGTCACCCTCCGGGCCGCGTTATCTGGCTCTGGTGAACGCCCTGGAACAGGATGTCACCGAAGGCCGGTTGACTGACGGTTTCCGCCTGCCCCCCCACCGGGAGTTGGCGCAGCAACTTGGCCTGTCCGTTGGCACCGTGAGCAAGGCCTATCAGGAGGCCGAGCAGCGCGGCATCGTCAGCGGCCATGTGGGGCAAGGCACCTTTGTGCGCCGGCCCGCCCCGGGCCGCGACGAGGCGTCCGCTGCGCGCGAGCCCGTGAACCTGGCGTTGAACGTGCCGGCTGATGGGCGCGAGATCGAGATCCTATCAGGGCTGTTGGCCGAGGTGTCGCAGGGGCGCGAGCTCGCGCCCCTCCTGAGCTACCATCCCCACGGCGGTATCCGGCAGCATCGCGAGATCATTGCCGCCTCCGTCTCCGGCGGCTCGTTCATCGTGGACCCGGCGCGGCTGTTCCTGTGCAACGGCGCCCAGCACGCCATCGACATCGCGCTGCGCCTGGTGGCGCGGCCCGGCGATGCCGTCCTCGTGGATACTGTAGTAGCTGGAATTTGACCTGACAGACGATGTCTGGATGTGGTCGGTCTCGTCTGCCTGATCCCGATCAGGCCGCGATCATCTTCTCCCGAGCAAGTGGGACAGCGTCAAGGAAGGTCTGCATCGGCGTCTTGCCGAAGCACCAGCGGCCCTGGTGCGGGCGCTCCTCGTTGTAGCTGCGCATCCAGGCATCCAGATCTGCCTGCAGCTCGGCCAGCGAGCCGTAGATCCGCTTGCGGAAGGCCACGCGGTAGAACTCGTTCAGCACCGTCTTGTGGAAGCGCTCGACGATCCCGTTCGTCTGCGGGTTCTTGGCCTTGGTGCGCGAATGGTCCACGTCCTCGACCGCCAGGTAGAGTTCGTACTCGTGGTGCTCTGGGTTGCCACAATATTCGGTGCCGCGGTCGGTCAGCACCCGGCACAGCTTCACCGCGTGCTCGTCGAAGAACGGCAGCACGCGGTCGTTGAGCAGGTCGGCCGCGGTCAGGGCCGTCTTGCGGTCGTAGAGCTTGGCAAAGGCCACCTTGGTGTCGGTGTCGATGAAGGTCTGCTGGTCGAGGCGCCCGACCTCCCTCATCGTGCCGACGTAGAAGGTGTCCTGCGCCCCGCAGTAGCCCGGGCACGCGCTCTCGAACTCACCGTGGGTCTCCTTTTCGGCCTTGGCCTTCTCCAGGGCGGCCAGTTGGCCCTCGGTGAGGACCAGCCCTTCCTGGGCGACCTTGGCCTCGAGCGCCTGGAGCCGCTTCTTCATCGTCTCCAGATCGTGGCGCTGCCAGACCCCGCGCACCCCCGCTGGCGAGATCGAATGGCCGCGCGCGCGCACCGCGTTGGCGACCCGGATCTGCCCGAAGGCCGGCTGCTCCAGCGCGAGCTCGACGGTCAGCGCCTCCACCTCCGGCGCGGTGCGGTTCTTCAGGAGGGGCTTGCGTCGGCTTAACTCCTGCAGCGCCACCTCGCCGCCGGTCTCGTAGAGCTCGCGGAAGCGGTAGAAGCTGTCACGCGAGTAGCCCATCAGCTTGCAGGCTTGGCTCACGTTGCCGAGCTGCTTGGCCAGTTCCAGCAGGCCGAGCTTGGCCCGGATGAGCTTCTGCTCCTTCGTCAGGGCCGGTGTCCTCTCGAACGCCGAGGCCGGGCGCTGCGCATCCCGACCACTCCGCGCCCGGCCTCGGCTCGCGCCTCAGCTTCGCGACACCGTCCGTCAGATCAAGTCCTGACTACTGCAAATGATGGCGCGAAAGCCCCACATGCTGGTGGTGGTTGCACTCGCCAACAAGATGGCGCGGACGATCTGGGCGCTGGCCGTCCGCGGCGAGGTGTACCGGAAACCGGTCCTGGCAGCCTGATCAGCCGCCAGGCTCCGGCGCCCCGGGGAGTGCAGGCAGGGCAGAGAGAGGGTAAGGGCAGCAGTCGAAGAGACGGGATTGCTTAAACCTGTACCGCCCCGAGCGCTTCGAGCGCGCAAATCCGAGAGGGACGCGATCCGCACATCTCCATACAGGCCAGCGGCACGGGATGGCCGCACCGACAGGCCGGATACACGACCGCACCTCACTGCACAGCCGTTACCAGACCAAAAATCTGCTTGCATTCATGGGGGCATCCACACACGGGGCGGTTCATTCTGGACCTTGCCGGCGGGCGATTGGACGCGCTTGGCCTTGGAGATCACGCGCGACGACATGTCGGGGCTGAGCCGGAACCGAAGAACCTGGGCGCATAGCGCGGCCGGCCTCCAATCATTCGGACTGGATCATCGAACAGGGCGCCTCACGCTTACGGGAGGCCACAACACGTCTACGTCATCGCCTGCCGCCTCGTTCGGCAATCTCGAACCGACAGCAAAATTCCGGTGAGGAAGCCGCGAGCACACAACGCGATCACGCAATAGGTGGATGACAATGCTCTGGGTCGACCTGCTGCTGGTCACAGGCAGGCTTCGCAGATCGCCTCGATGTGCCGGTGGTCCGTCCCGCAGCAACCACCGAGCACATTCAGGTTGGGCAATCGGCCACGCAGGGTCGCGTAGCGGTGGCCGAGATCCTGCGGGTCGCCGCTGTCGAGATCGGACGCTCCATCAAGGTCGGCGTGGCTTTTCGTGGAGGCGTTCGCCCGTACTCCGCGAATGCGTGCGAGCCAGCTGGCATCCCGGGTCAGAGCGGGTTCGAAGTGCAGCGGATGCGTGCAGCCGATCATGTAGTAGGCCGGGTAGGCGCCCGTAGCGGCGTCCGTCTCCTCGATCGCCGAGCCGAGGGTTTGGCCTGAAGGCAGATGCCCGTCCGTCTCCAGCGTGAAGGAGATCGCCAGCGGCATCTTCGCGTCCCTGGCCGCCATCGCAATGCCGATGGCCTCATCGACGAAGGTGAGGGTGTGGGCACTCACCATATCGGCTTCGCTGTTCTGGAAGACCTCGATCTGCGGGCGGTGATAGGCAGCGGCATCCTCGGCCGACATGGTGGCCTCGGCCGTGTACCCGTCCCCTCGTGGACCGATGACGCCGTTGAGCACGAGCGGCAGGTCGGGCTCTGCGTGCTGACGCCGGAGTGCGTCGACAAAGCCGACGGCAGCCCGGTTCACCTCGGCCAAAGCGTCAGCGTCATAGCCGAGCTTAGCACCCCAGTCGGCATTGGCACGCCAGGTCGGCGTGTCCAAGATCAGGCCCACCCGATACCTCCTGGCCAACTCCAGGTAGGGCTCGAAGCAACGCGTGAGCGCACCTCGACCTTCTGCGCTATTGAGCAAGGGGAAGCGAGCACCGTCGGGAAGATCGATGTTTTCTCGGAATTTCAGTGTGGTTGCAACCCCGCCCTCGGTCAAGAATGGGCGGCCGGTGAGCTGAGGAAGTGAATTGCGGAATTGGGGCATGCGGCATCCGTAGGGTGTGAGGCCGCGCAGCGTCTTCAGCCGACGGCCATTGTTGTCGACGTCCACGAACAGCTGCAGGGGGTGGCGCAGCTGATGGTGCGGTTCATGCGCTCAACTTGACCGTTCCTCCCTGGGCAGCGCGGCTTGGTCAGGCGGTGCTCGACCGTGTTCTGCTCGCAGGCCCAGTCGACGGGATGCCAGCGGTCGAGGCGCGGCTCGGTGCGCTCGGCCCAAGAGGCTGCCGCTGTGGCCTCGGCTTGCTCGTTGACCGGCGTGCTGTCGACGAACTGGATGCCGTAGCCCATCGGGACGATGGCTCGACGGTTCTGGGGCGGCGCGCGGAGCCCTGCGGAGGGCAGCGCGCCGCCCTGGGCGGGCATGGCCGATCAGCAGGTCGCTAGAGTGACGGTGTTCGAAGCCTCACCCCGGAGATCGACCGACCATGACCACCCGCCAGCTTACGCCCAATCCCGGTATTCTCCTCCACACTTCCTCATGCTCTCCCGGATCGATGTCGAGAATGACCTCCTGCCATTCGGGATCGGCAAACAACGGGACGGTACGCTCCTTGCGCTTGGGACCGCAGCCCACACCCAGGCTTTTGGGTCGAGAGACGATCTCGGATTTCCCTGACGGTAAACCGTTCACCTCACACGAAAGGGAAACAGCATCGCGACCTGGCGTTTGTACTGCCTGTACTGATCGCCGTGTTTGGCGATCAGATCCTTCTCCTCATGAGCGATACCAACCATGATATAGGCCGTGGTCACCAGGGCAAACAGCAGCCGGCCCACGGTCATCTGGGGCGTTGCCCAGAACGCGATGATGAAGCCCAGGTAGATCGGATGCCGGACAACGTTGTACAGGCCGGTGATTTTGAACGTATTATCCTGAGCGTCCCGGCCGATAAAGTTCATGTAAACCTGACGCAGTCCAAACAGCTCGAAATGACTAATCAGGAACGTGCTGACCAGAGCCAAGCCCCAGCCGAACAGGGACAGCCCGATCAGGGCCGCATCAAACGGCGAGGTCTGAACACTAAAGACCTCCGCGGGGAGCGGCCGCCACTGCCAGAACAGCAGCAGCAGAGCGGAGCTGGCGCACAAAACATAGGTGCTTCGCTCAACGGGGGCTGGGATCACCTTGAGCCACCAGCGCTTGAAGAACGGGCGCGCCATGAGGCTGTGCTGGACCGCAAACAGGCTCAGCAGCAGCATATCAATCAGAAGCGATAGTCCGAACGAGCCCGCCTCGCCGCTGTCGATCGTTTTGGACACACCGGCGTTTTCGACAAAGCCGATCGCATACACAAACGCGATCAGAGATAGCACATACGCAACCAGTCCATAAAGCAGCGCACTGGTCCGGCCCATCGTCGCAACCTCCAGAAGGTCCGTTTCAACATCGGGTTCCCGCTCTGCCCAATCCAGTACCTCTCGGATCAGGCGGCCGGTACGGGAGCCCTGGCTCGGGCTCCCACTGATACCAAGGAGGCGCGTCAGGCGTTCCTCGCACTGCCTTGCGGCGGAGCGGGCCTGCTCGGCAGAGCCCTGACAGGCGAAATGAGTTGCACGAAGCAAGGCATTTCGATCAGCTCCAGGCATGCAACGGCGGATTGACGCCATTGAGGTAGTAATTGCCGACGATCGCGTATTTCCAGCGGACAGGATCATGCAGCGTGTGGGTGCGAGCGTTCCGCCAATGCCTGTCGAGGTTGTGCTCGGCGAGGGTCGAGCGGGTGCCGGCGAGTTCGAAAAGCTTGGTTGCCGCCTGGATGGCAATCTCGGTGGTGAGGATTTTCGCTCCCATAACGGCAATCTGCGCCTTTGCAACCGTCTGCTCATTTGGCTCGGCGACGGCGCGGTCCACCGCGTGCCCGGCCAGGTCCAAAACGGCCTCGGCTGCATTGGCACGTACCGAAAGCTCACCAACCGCTTGGATCGTGTAAGGATCCTGGGAGGCACGATCGATCCCGCTGTCGACCCAGGCACGAGACTTGGTCTTCACGAAATCGATTGTATCCGCGATGGCCGCCCGCGCGATGCCGAGATCGATCGCTGCTTGCATGATCTGGAAGATCGCACTATCCGCGGTCGGCCGGTCATAGCCCTTGTAGCCCGGAACGAGGTGCGTTTTCGGCACCTTCACATTGTCGAGGATCACGGTGCCCGACAGCGTCGTGCGCTGACCGAAGCTCGACCAGTCATCAATGACGGTCAGACCTGGCGCCCCACGATCGGCGATTGCGTACCAGGCACGCCCCTGGTCATCGAGAGCCACGATCGGAACCCGGTGCGCCAGCAGCGCGCCGGTCGCGTAGAACTTGCGGCCATTGACCACGACATGATCCCCGGCATCGGTGAACTTCGTCTCAAAGTCGACCGCCCGCTTGGAGCCGAACTCAGAGATTGCATTGCCCAACCGGGTGCCAGCGAGCACCTCTGCGAAGAGTTGCCGTTTCTGCTCCTCGTCTGAGACCGTGCGGATTGCTGCCACAATACCTAGGTGGTTCTGCGGGAGCTGGCCCAGCGAAGGATCGGCCTCCGAGATGATGGCAATGACGCGCGAGAGCGTCACATAAGACACTTCCGGTCCGCCATAGGCCTTGGGCACATTGATCGACCAGAGGCCACTTTGGGAGAAGGCATCCAGCTCGTCCTTCGGCCAGATCCGCTCCCGATCCCGTTCGGATGCTCCCGGCCGGAACTGCGCCGCAAGATCGTGTGCAATGGCGATCGCCTCGGCATCATCCTTGATGATATAGGCCTTACCCTCTGGGCGCTCGACCGGGGGTACCGGCTCACCGCTGCCGACAGGATGCTTCGGTTGAACGGTCATGCTGCTGTTTCCGTCATTGGGGCGGGAGCGGAGCGACCCTCTCCACCGAGATAGAAATGGGCGAGTTGCTCCACGATGGCGGATTGTAGGTCAGGAGGCCGGTGCGCGCCGAACTCGCGCAGCGAGCTGACGATCCCGTTGATCTGCTCGGGGCCGAAATGTGCGACCAGCGCTTCCCGGACGATACTGAAGTGCGTGGGCATTGATGCCGTCTCCGGGCGGTTTTCTGCGGGCGGTACTTGGCGCAGATCAGTCATGGTCAGACTCCGCTGGGTTGATGGCGACATCGCTCCCGATGTCACCGCCGGCGGCGACGTCCTGACATCGCAGAAGTTCGCGAAGCATGCAACTGGTTCAGAAGGATATATGTCCATCTATATTGCTGATTGGATCATATATTCTAGAATATGCCGCTACCTCGCAGATGGACAGTTAATACATACGAGAATATAGGCGATCCTATATCCTAAAATATATTCTCTGCACGACAAAGAATTTGCTATTGCCCACGCCCCTTGCGCCGCGTGGATTTCGCTGATCCCCTCGTGGGATGGGCCGCAGCGAACTTGAGCGCCTGAGCAAGCAGGAGCTGATCGAACTACGAATGATTTGAACCATTCGAGTATTTGAGGACATGGCGCGGATGCGAACCAATCATTCGGGCGAGCGCCAACCGGACCCGTTGGAGGTTGCGATCAGCGAGGGAATGCGGGGCGTCGGGTCAGTTCCGGTTGACGGCGCCTTTGCGGTGAACAACACCGGCGCCATCATCACCACGGCCAGCCCGGGCGTGGTCGTGGTCAGCGGCGCCAACCTGCGCCGCGACACCGAGTTCGCGGTGGTCCGCGCCGGCCTGAGAAACGGGAAAGCCCGGCCGCAAGGCCGGGCTGTGGCGGAGCACCACGGCACCGCGGTCAGGCGCTCGCGGACTGGATCCAGCGCAACAGGGCGCCCTTCGACAAGGCCCCGAACTTCTGGCTCACGAGCTTGCCGTCCTTGAAGATCATCAGGGTCGGAACCCCGGCGATCCCGTACTCCGAGACAATGCCCGGATTCTCGTCCACGTTGAGCTTGGCGATCTTGACGCGGCCCTGCATCTCGCTCGAGATCTCTTCCAGCGCCGGGCCGATCGCCTGACAAGAGACGCACCCCTCGGCCCAGAAAACGACGACGACGGGCTCGGAAGCCTCCAGGACGTCCTGCTTGAAACTCGCGTCGGTTACCATCACGGTAGGCATCGTAAAACACTCCGACGCGGCGCCATCCGCCGCTGCCGGGTCTTTCCGCAAGCGATGTGCCGAATGCTTCTGAATACCTTTATCCTTCTGAATACCTGTTGCTATTGAGCTCAGTCCGTTAATGGAACCGCGGGTGATTGGCGGGAACTTCACTCAGCTGTCGGGAAGCTGACAAAGTCCGACAGCCTGGGATTGGGGAAGGCGCGTCCGGCCCTGCAGGGCGGTGAGATGCGGGATGGCCGCCTCGCAGGAGCTGCACGACGTTGACCAGAACTCGACCACATGGACGCAGCCTTGCGTCAGGGCCGTGATCGGCTCGCCCTTCAGGAAGTCTGGACGCGGATCTCCGCGGCGGGGTCGCCGATCAATCGCTCTGTCAGGGGCATGGAGGGAATTCCAGAGGAAGTGTTCACGGTGCTCCTCCTGATTTAGGCTCTGGCTTCGCATAGCGACCTTTCGTGAAGTATGCAAAGGGAGTCAGAAAATATATGGCCCTCTATATTACTGATGGAATCCTATATTCTAGAATATGCCGCTGCCGCGCAGATGAACAGTTAATACATACGAGAATATAGGAGATCCTATATCCTAAAATATATTCTCTGCACGACAAAGAATTTGCTATTGCCCATGCCCCTTGCGCGGCGTGGATTTCGCTGATCCCCTCGTGGGATGGGCCGCAGCGAGCTGGAACGCCTGAGCAAGCAGGAGCTGATCGAGCTGGTGCTGCGGCTGCCGCGCCCGGACAAGACCTCGCGCACCTCCTCCAAGCCGCCGTCCACGGATCGCAAGGAGCGCCGCGCGCAGGCCAAGCCGGGCGGCGCCAAGCCGGGTCACGAGCGGCACAGTCGGGTAATCAGCCAGACCCCGGATGAGGTGGTCGCGCATTGCCCGGGTCACTGCTCCTGTTGTGGAGGCGCGCTCGATCCGGACCTGCCGGCCGAGATCGTCAGCTTGTCCGAGCGGATCGAGCTGCCCGAGGTCGCGCCAGGCGTCACCCAACACCAGCGACTGGCCGTGCGCTGTCTAACCTGTGGTGCACGGGTTGTCGCTCCGGTGCCGCAGGAGGCCGCCCAGCACGTCGGATATGGGTCAGGCCCGAGCTGACGTTGTCCCGAACGGAAAGCCCGCCAAAAAGCGCAAGGTTCTGGAACGTTCGGGCGACACCCAAACGGGCGAGACGATCCGACCGGATCCGGCCAAAGCTTTGCCCAGCAAGCCGAATGGTCCCTGGATCGGGCTTGTACAAGCCGCTTACCACGTTCCTCAGGGAGGACTTCCCGGCCGTCGGGGCCAATCACCGAGCAGATCTCACCGCGACGCACGGACAGCGTGACGTCCGCGAGAGCCGCAACACCGCCGACCGACACGCCGATGTTCGAGAGCGGCGGGATCCCGCCGCTCTGTGCCATCACGGCAAGCCATGCGGGGCTGCGAGAGGGCTGCGGTCAAGGGATCCATTTCCCTTTGAGGTGTGGGCGCAGCTTCTCAGCGGCGGCCACTTCTGCTCTGTAGAAGGCGGCTGAGGGGCCGCCCCGATTACTCGGCTGCGATCAGCTCGGATTGGCGCTCAGCCTCGAGCCTGCGAACCAGCGGGATCACATGCTTGCCGAAGGATTCGACTTCCTCCTGGAAGTGCAGGAAGCCCAGCAGGATGAGATCAGCGCCAGCGTTTTTCAGCGCGATGATGCGCTCGGCGATCTGCTCCGGCGTTCCAATAAGATTCGAGCGGAAGCCGTCGTTGTACTGAACAAGATCTGCAAAAGAGGACTTGGCCCAGTTGCCCTCTCCTTCCGGCGAGGCCTTGCCGGCATTCTTCACCTGATCGGCGAAGCCCTGCACGGCCTCCGGGTTGGCTTTGGCGATGATCTCGTCGAGGACGGCCTTAGCTTCATCTTCCGTCTCTCGGGCGATGGCGAATGCATTCACACCGATCTTGACGGAGCGATTGTTCGCGGACGCCTTAGCGTGAATGTCGTCGACCTGCTTGCGGATCTCCTCAGGCGTGTTCCCGTTCGTGAAGTACCAGTCCGCGACCCGGGCCGCCATATCCCGAGCAGCGCGTGACGATCCGCCCTGGAAGATCTCGGGCTGAGGATCGATGGGCTTGGGCTTCATGGAGTAGTCACGGAAGCGATAGAAGTCGCCTGCGAAGGTCAAGCTGCCTTCAGTCCAGATACCGCGCAGAGAGCGAATGAACTCCTCCGAGCGGCGGTAGCGCTCATCATGATCAAGCCAGGGCTCCCCGATCGCCTGGAACTCGCCACGGAACCAGCCGCTGACGATGTTGACGGCGATCCGGCCACTGCTGAGATGGTTGATGGTGGCAATCTGCTTGGCCGCGAGGACCGGGGTCCAAGGACCGGGCAGGATTGCTGCGATGACCTTCAGCGATGTCGTTGCTGCCAGGAGCGCGTGGCTGAACGCGACGGACTCGTGTTGGTTGTCAGCGCCGTAGCCTGCCGTGAAGCGGATCTGGGTCAAAGCATACTCGAACCCGCTCGCCTCAGCGATCTGTGCGAGCTTGCGGTTATATTCGATGTCCCAGCTTGTACGCTGCTCGATGTTGCTGATGACAAGGCCCCCGGAGACATTGGGAACCCAGTAGGCGAACTTAATCGGGTCGGAAGGCGTGCTCATGTTGTTTCATCCTTGTCTCAGAACGGGTTACGCGATAAATATCGTCAAAAGAGTTGGTTCAGCGGTGTGCGGCTCGCCTTCTAACGACGTGGCGGTCAGCCATCTCGGTTTCGGGTGATGCGTCAGAGCGTTGCAGGTCGTCGAGTAGACCCGCGAGCTGTTGTGCGGCGGCGCCCGCACCCGCCAAGACGCCGGCGTCAGTCAGCTGTCCATCGGTGAAGTCGGTATCACTGGCGTAGACTGCGGTGGGAGCAGTCAGGGCCTCGAAGAAACCGAAGAGCGGCCGCAGGGCGTGTTCCACCACCAGGGCATGGCGCGGACCGCCTCCGGTGGCGGTGAGCAGCACTGGCTTGCCGATCAGGGCACGGGGATCAACCAGATCGAAGACATGCTTGAACAGCCCGGTGTAGGCGCCCTTGTACACCGGTGTGCCGACAATCAGCGCAGCGGCCTGCTCGATGGCATCGATGATGCGAGCCGCCGGCAGGGTCAGATCCTGGCGCTGCAGCGCCGCACCAAGGCCAGGACCGGCATCGACGAGATCGTAGATGTCGAGGCGCACCTGTCTGCAGTTCGCTACCTCGGTTGCGACTGTCTCAACGAGGCTCCGGGTCTTGGATGGACGGCGGGGGCTGCCGGAAAAGGCAACGAAGCGAGGTAGACGCATGGCACAAATTCTCCTGCCGCCGTCGAAGCTCGCGGCGATGATGATCAGGCTCGGGAGGAGTGCGGCGGGAACGAAGCCCAGGGATCTCGTGCCAGTTCACAGCACGTGCTGACGAGCGGGCGAAGCTAAGTCACTTCTGCGGTCGCGATGACCTTGGAGCTGATGGCCCTCATGTGCTCGTCCTTCAATGAAGCCCGCGACGCAGGTGCCCTACGATCGAAAAAGTAAGGAATGCTCGACTGATCGCGATGATCGCATCGACGTGTCCTCCGGTGACGCGCAGAATTGACTTAATATGGCTGCCTGTCAACGATAACGTTCTTTCTTTAGAACGAACTTGTCGACAAAAAACTTCTTCCGGATGGGCGGCCTGGAGAAGAAACGGAAAATTCACTCCCAAAAACCCTGTTCTGGGTGTGTGGTTCACCCCAATCTGAGTGGGGGCTGTTCGTTTTATGGGACGATACTCGCTTACCTTAAACGAAGCGGGACGGAGGATCGCCGATAGAACCGGCCACTCTGTCCTTAGAGGATGAAAGAAATATGGAAGTACATTCAGGGCATCAGCTGCAGAATCCGGAGTACAGGCGCCGCATTCTGGCCGGTTCCAAGCTTCAGGCGATCTTCAGTTGCACAAGCACCTCGCCCAGTATCTCTCCTGAGGGCTCTGTCGTGGCAATCTGGCAAGCCATAGGACGAAGGCGCTGTTGATCTTCGCGAGTGCGCTAACCCGCTGTGTCTCACATAGAGAATGCATCAGAGCAGAGCGCCCTGCTCTTGTTGAAGTCACTCATTCCATCAACGGCTCACGCATAAATCACCCATCGCAATTCAGTGCTGAAACTGAGATATGTGACTGTGTCGCACGGATCCATTGGCGACTGCACTTCGCCCATCCCATGCCTTTCGTTCAGGCGACGCGGACAAACTTCGGGCGCCCAAGCTCGAGCATGCGGTTCAGGACATGAACGGCTATGGTGATCTCAGTCGCGCGGCGGGGTTCCGTCTGTGAGCGTAAGCTCGTACTGATCCCTCGTTTGAAGCGGCTGATAGAGGCCTCCACCAAAGCCCGACGGGTGTATCCATGCATCAAGGCGCCCGTGTCCGCCATCCCCGGGAAAATGTCGGGCAATCGACAACTGTCAGGTTTGTCGAGCCCGCGCCACGGGGTGTTCGGGCCGGCGTCCTGCCGCACTTTCATCTAAATCGGTCGTGTCCCACTGAGTGGTGTAGCTGGACGAGAGCGAGAGAGCCCGCCTGCGCGCCCTCCATAGCGCTGAAGCAGGCGGGCTCTCTCGCGGGGGTGGTCACCGGCGGTGACGGGTTAGGATCGGGTTGCGAGCACCAACCCCGAACCCGAGAGACCCCCGATGACCGACGCGATGATGAGCCTGCGCGCGCTGGCTGAGAAGAGCCTGGAGCCGGACGTGCTGCGGGAGATGATCGGCTTTGCCGCGCAGCGCCTGATGGAGCTGGAGGTCGCCAGCCTGACCGGAGCGGCGCACGGCGAGAGGAGCCCGGAGCGGCTGGCTCAGCGCAACGGTTACCGCGACAGAGACTGGCAGACGCGGGCCGGCACGGTGGAGTTGCGCATCCCCAAGCTGCGCAAGGGCAGCGACTTCCCCAGTTTCCTGGAGCCGCGGCGCTTGGCCGAGAAGGCGCTCACGGCGGTGATCCAGGAGGCCTACATCCAGGGCATCTCGACCCGCGCGGTGGATGACCTCGTGCAGGCGATGGGCGGCAGCGGCATCTCCAAGAGCCAAGGCTCGCGCCTGTGCGAGGAGATCGATGAGCGGGTCACCGCCTTCCTGGAGCGGCCGATCGAGGGCGAGTGGCCCTATCTGTGGATCGACGCCACCTACGTGAAGGTGCGCGAGGCTGGCCGCATCGTCTCGGTGGCGGTGATCGTGGCGGTGGGCGTCAACCAGGACGGCCGCCGCGAGGTGCTGGGGCTCGACATCGGCCCCTCCGAAGCCGAGACCTTCTGGACGGCGTTCCTGCGCAAGCTGGCGCGCCGCGGCCTGCGCGGGGTCAAGCTGGTAATCTCGGACGCGCACGAAGGGATCAAGGCGTCAGTCGCCAAGGTGATGAACGCGTCCTGGCAGCGCTGTCGGGTGGGGCTGTTGAAGAACCCGGCATGTGACGGCACCGAGCAGTGGTTCAGCGGCCGACGATGGCAATCAGCGCGAGGGCCGGCCGAACGGACCGGGCGGGCTCTTCTCCCGTGCGGACGAGGTCCAGCAGCCCCAAGAAGTGGAGCAGGACACGCCAAAGCGAAGCCGCGAGGCGCTTCAGGTTCACCGCGGCTGCGGTCAGGAACGCTTGGATGCGCATGTTCGCCAGCCCGCGACGCACGGCACGCGCGAGCCCGTGCCACGTCTTAGCCTCGCCGTGGAAGCCTTCCGACCGCCAACGGTGGCGCTGGTAGAGGCGCTGGTCCTCGGCCGACCAGCGTTCGCGCCGCCGTCGTGCCCGCAACAGGGCCGGATAGTCCGCGCTGATCATCACCGCGCGGGCACTGCGCCCGCGGGGAAGACAGAGCTTCGCCAGCGAACAGGATCGGCAGTCACGGCTGCGCGCCACGAAGAAACGGCCATGCTTCTGGACCTTGCCAGGCGTGAGGATTTTGCCGCGCGGGCACGTCACGATGTTGTGGCGTGCGTCGTAGCGGAAGCGGCGCAGCGGCACGGCCGAGCGGATCGGCTCGGCCTTGGTTGGGATGAGTGGGTCGATGCCGCGCCGCTCCAGCCCGCCGTAGACCTTGGCGTAGGCGTAGCCCGCGTCCGCCGTCGCGGTGACGATGGCCTGTCCCGTCGTCGCGGCGGTCGCATCCAGGCGCGCTAGGATGACCTGCCCCTCGTTCAGCTCACCCGGTGGTGACCTCAACGTCGAGCACCACGCCGCGCACGTCATCGACGACCGCATGCTGCTTGTAGGCAGGTTCCAGGCGGCGATTGCGCGCGTTCGTGGCCATCGTCGCATCGGGATCAGTCGGGCAGACCTTCTTATAGCGGCCGGTCTGCTTCGCGTTGCGCTCGGCGAGTGCAGCCGCGTCGCTGTTGCTCTCGGCCACGGCTTCCACGTGCTCGGCAACGAGGCTCTCCCAGCTCACGTCGGCGCGGATCAGTGAGGCGTCGACATGCACGACCTCGCCCTTGGCGATCCCAGCTGACACGCAGGCCTGCACCGTGCGCTGGAAGATGCGCTGGAAGCGCTCGGCCCCCCAGCGGCTGCGGATGCGCGTCAGAGTCGAGTGGTCCGGCAGCGCCTCGTGCAGGCCGTAGCCTGCGAACCAGCGGATGGCGAGGTTGACCTGCGCCTCCCGCAACAGGCGCCGGTCGTGCACGATCCCGAGCAGGAAGCCAGCCAACATCAGCCGCAAGGCGGCCTCCGGGTCGATGCCGGGCCGACCGTTGTCCGCGCAATAGAGGTCGGCGACCTCAGCCCGCAGCCATGCGAGATCGAGGACGCGGTCGACGCGCACCAGGATGTGGTCGTCGGGGAGGAGTTGGCGCAGCGAGCCCGTAATGAAGAGCTCGCCCTGATCGCGTTCCTTGTGGCCGAGCATGCGCAGCTCTCCGGCAGCCTCGGCGAAGTGAATCAGGCCGCAGGATCACTCGCCATCGCAGCCGAGACTTTATCAACAGCCCCCGGGTGCACTTCATGCGCAATGCTCTGGCGCATGCCGGGCGCTCGGGGCGGCGGGTGGTCTCGGCCTTCATCGCCACCGCCTTCGCGCAGGAGGATGCGGAGGCGGCTCGCCAGCAGTGGCGGCGCGTCGCCGATCAACTGCGGCCCAAGCTGCCCAAGCTCTCTGCCCTGATGGACGAGGCGGAAGCGGACGTGCTGGCCTACATGAGCTTCCCGACCGCGCACCGGGCCAAGCTGCACAGCACGAACCCGCTGGAGCGGCTCAACGGCGAGATCAAGCGGCGCACGGAGGTGGTCGGCATCTTCCCCAACGAGGCGGCGATCCGGCGCTTGGTAGGGGCGATCCTGCTGGAGCAGAACGATGAGTGGGCGGTGGGGCTGTTGATAAAGTCTCGGCTGCGATGGCGAGTGATCCTGCGGCCTGATTCACTTCGCCGAGGCTGCCGGAGAGCTGCGCATGCTCGGCCACAAGGAACGCGATCAGGGCGAGCTCTTCATTACGGGCTCGCTGCGCCAACTCCTCCCCGACGACCACATCCTGGTGCGCGTCGACCGCGTCCTCGATCTCGCATGGCTGCGGGCTGAGGTCGCCGACCTCTATTGCGCGGACAACGGTCGGCCCGGCATCGACCCGGAGGCCGCCTTGCGGCTGATGTTGGCTGGCTTCCTGCTCGGGATCGTGCACGACCGGCGCCTGTTGCGGGAGGCGCAGGTCAACCTCGCCATCCGCTGGTTCGCAGGCTACGGCCTGCACGAGGCGCTGCCGGACCACTCGACTCTGACGCGCATCCGCAGCCGCTGGGGGGCCGAGCGCTTCCAGCGCATCTTCCAGCGCACGGTGCAGGCCTGCGTGTCAGCTGGGATCGCCAAGGGCGAGGTCGTGCATGTCGACGCCTCACTGATCCGCGCCGACGTGAGCTGGGAGAGCCTCGTTGCCGAGCACGTGGAAGCCGTGGCCGAGAGCAACAGCGACGCGGCTGCACTCGCCGAGCGCAACGCGAAGCAGACCGGCCGCTATAAGAAGGTCTGCCCGACTGATCCCGATGCGACGATGGCCACGAACGCGCGCAATCGCCGCCTGGAACCTGCCTACAAGCAGCATGCGGTCGTCGATGACGTGCGCGGCGTGGTGCTCGACGTTGAGGTCACCACCGGTGAGCTGAACGAGGGGCAGGTCATCCTAGCGCGCCTGGATGCGACCGCCGCGACGACGGGACAGGCCATCGTCACCGCGACGGCGGACGCGGGCTACGCCTACGCCAAGGTCTACGGCGGGCTGGAGCGGCGCGGCATCGACCCACTCATCCCAACCAAGGCCGAGCCGATCCGCTCGGCCGTGCCGCTGCGCCGCTTCCGCTACGACGCACGCCACAACATCGTGACGTGCCCGCGCGGCAAAATCCTCACGCCTGGCAAGGTCCAGAAGCATGGCCGTTTCTTCGTGGCGCGCAGCCGTGACTGCCGATCCTGTTCGCTGGCGAAGCTCTGTCTTCCCCGCGGGCGCAGTGCCCGCGCGGTGATGATCAGCGCGGACTATCCGGCCCTGTTGCGGGCACGACGGCGGCGCGAACGCTGGTCGGCCGAGGACCAGCGCCTCTACCAGCGCCACCGTTGGCGGTCGGAAGGCTTCCACGGCGAGGCTAAGACGTGGCACGGGCTCGCGCGTGCCGTGCGTCGCGGGCTGGCGAACATGCGCATCCAAGCGTTCCTGACCGCAGCCGCGGTGAACCTGAAGCGCCTCGCGGCTTCGCTTTGGCGTGTCCTGCTCCACTTCTTGGGGCTGCTGGACCTCGTCCGCACGGGAGAAGAGCCCGCCCGGTCCGTTCGGCCGGCCCTCGCGCTGATTGCCATCGTCGGCCGCTGAACCACTGCTCGGTGCCGTCACATGCCGGGTTCTTCAACAGCCCCGCGGTGCAGCGCTGCCGCTACATAACCCTGGAAAGCATCACCCCGATCGGTGATGATCCCCTCGTCAGCCTGTCCAACCTGGCGGCCTGAGCCGGCCCTGCCAGTCACCGTGGTGGACCACCCCACCAGCTACACCACGCCCTGGGACACGACCGAGCGAGGCTGTGGTTGGCCCACCTGCAGCCCTGCTCGCGGAGCCTCGAATGGACGCCCACCAGAATGCGCGCACCCCCCCCGTAGTCGATAGCTCATCGTCACGCGGCTGGCGCAGGGCTGGACGGTGAGTGCGCTGGCGCTGGGGATCAGCAACGCTTCAGGCGCGCGGGCGCACGCTCGCGATAGTGTCGGCTGGCAGGGCCATCGACGAACGTTGATGGAGGTCGTGATGGGCTTGAGAGTACTTGCAATGGCTGCCGCGATGCTCGGCGGCCCCACTTTGGCGGGTGCTGCACAGGCAGCGCCGTTCTCACCCCTGCTGAGCGCGGCTGTGGAGAGCGACACCGTCCAGAAGGTGGATTGGGCCTGCGGGCCGGTCTTCCACCTCAACCCGTGGGGCCACTACAGTCCGAATTGGTTACTGATCATAGACCCCGAACAGGGTGATGGTGTCCCAGCCGAGCCGGTCGGCCTCGGGCCCAAAGTCGTCCACGAAGCGCCGGCAGTTCGCGAGCGTCTCGACCCATTCGTCAGGCCTAAAGCCAGGGCACGGCGGCTGGCCGCCCGACAGGCTGGCGAGCCCGCGGCTCCATTCGAGGATGGTAGGGGAGGGGGCGTCGAGGGTGGGTGAGTCGGGCATGGCGGGACGCTACCCGCGGGCGAGGCGGCGTGCGAGTGCTGCCAAGCCTCACCCGCTCATCCGTATCACCGGAATGCCAGTAGCCTCGGCCCTGCCGATGTAGCAAACCGTCCAGAGCCCGCCCGGCTTACCGCCGCGGCGGGCTTCGTCGTTTCAGGGCTCGGGCGGGCGGATCACCCGATCGTGATCCAGCTTCAAGCTTTGCCATGTCGCTGTCATGCTGCAATGCAACAAGAGGCGGCCAGTAAGAGAGCCACAATGCTCGCCAGCAGTGATCGTCTGATCTCCACCTCGGAGATGCTCGAAGCCCTTGCAGCCGGCGGACGCGCCGTGGCGGAGCTTAATGCTCAAGGCAAGCCGGCTCGCGTCTGCGTGGTCCCTGACGGCCTGTGGATCGAAGGGCGTCAGAAAGGGGCGCTCATTCATGGCCGCGAGCTCCGCACGATGGCGCCCTACCAGCTTGCCCAACGCATCAGGGAGATCGCGAGCAGCTTCTGAGCGTCCGCCGTGGCCTACCCCCTCATCCGGCCACGGCATGTCTCGCACAGCACACCGGCGCGGCGGCCTTCGTCATTACAGCCTACACCACGCGAAAGTATCGTGCCGCCCGGGCAGCCGATGGGCTGCCCTGCTGGGCCATGCACTCAGACACCTTCAGCCCTGCCAGGCGCCGCCACGGCGGACTTTTGATGGTTGGCGGCGGGATTTCCCGGCCGTGCTCGTCGTAGGCGCGACGGGGCTTGCGGCGCCCGTGCAGACGCTCCTCAATTGCCGCAAGATTCAGGACGAACCGGTCGCTCAGTAGCTACCCGGTCATAGACAGGCCCATCATCAGAAGGCCGATATGTGCCGCATTGATGATCGCCCCAGACACTGCAAGATCCTGCGCCTCCTCGCGTGAGACAACGACCACGTCGATGTCTTCAGTCGGTTCAGGATTAGCCTGCCCGAGAACGACGCCGCGGGCGCATACAAGGTGCTGACGGTTGGCATAGCGCGACGGGTCGATGCTCAAGGTCGCCAAGTGAGACAGGTGCCCGCCGCCATACCCGGTCTCCTCCAACAGCTCCCGCGCAGCCACCGCCACAATGTTCTTCTCGCCCGGATCGATCAGCCCTCCCGGCAGTTCGAGGCTCATACCTCCGTAGCCGTGGCGGTACTGGCGCACGAGGACGACCCGCCCCTCCTGCTCCAGTGCGAGCACGTGCACGAAGTCGGGTGACTCGATCACGTAGAAGGGTGAGATGCCTGCACCCGTCGCCGTGACGCAATCGTCGGCCCGGATGCTGATCCAGCGGCTCTCAAGCGGGCGGCTGGACCCACGAACCGACCAAGCTTTCGCGGCCATTACTCTCGTGCTCTCGCAAGTGCGAAGAACTGCCTACGCTCCGAGCGGCGCGGCAGTCCAGAGGCTCCGTGGGGGGATCTCTGGCGCCAATGGCACCGCCAGCAGGATCGCCGTCCGCACTGTCATGCGCCGGGCGGCTTCGCTCATTGCGGGCGGCTGGATCTCCCGGCCGTTCTCGTCATATGCGCGACGGGGGTTGCGGCGAGACATCAGCCGCCCGCTACCATCTCCGCGAAGTCGTCTGGCACCTCGCCGAACTGACCGACGATCGCGACACTCTCCAGCTCGCCCGTCTCATCGTCGGCCACGATCTTGAGCGCCGCCGTCCCGGGCATCCGCTTCGCGATCGCCTCCGCCCGCTTCAGCGCCCCGCTTTCGGTGGGAGCGACATCGCGCGTGCCGGGCCGCAGCTTCTTGCGGTGGATCTCGAACGTCTGAACCACGAACGTCGTACGCATACCCATGCCACTCTCCGTCGCGGGTTCTCCCCGCTCTCCACAGCGACGCCCCGACCGCCTTGACCGGGAACTGTGCGCCTGTTTGTTCTCTTTCTGTTCTAGTGCGGAGGGCGGCGTGAGTCTCTACCGGGTCGGCGAGCAGGCAGCGGACTGGAGTGGGCTGGTGCGCATTCCCTTCATGCGCACCACCCTTTGCGCGGGCTTCCCTTCGCCTGCCGAGGACTTCATTGAGGGCGCCCTCGAGCTCCCCCGCTGGCTCGCGCCCAATCCCGCTGCGACCTTCATCTGGCGCGTCCGCGGCTGGTGCATGAAGGGCGCCGCCATCCATGACCAGGACCTCGCCGTCGTGGACCGCTCCCTTCACCCCAGCCCGGGTGCCGTCGTCGTTGCGGTTGTGCACGGCGAGATGAGCCTCAAGCGCCTCGTCACGCAGGGCATCCGCCGCGCACTCACCTTCGACAACCCTGAGATGCCAGCCTTCGGCCTGGAGGACTTGGAAGAGTGCCAGATCTGGGGGTGCTGCTGCTTTCGATCCGCTGGCACCACGTCCGGCCGAGCACCGTGCGATGAGCCGCGCCATTGCCCTGATCGACGGCAACAGCTTCTACTGCAGCTGCGAAAGGGTGTTTGATCCGCGCCTCACGGGCGTGCCGGTGATCGTGCTGAGCAACAACGACGGCTTCTGTAATCGGGCCTTCGCCGTCAAGCGCTAACCCTCTCGGCGTCTGCCAATGAGCATTTTGGCTGGAAAGAGGACTGTCCGCTTCCGAGGCGCCTCATGGCAAAAGCGGACGGTTACAACTGCTCGCCCGATAGGCGCCGACCGATTTCGAATGCGTTTTGCAGGCCCTCGTTTTCGCTCTCTGAATCCATCGGAAGGAGGAGGTCCAATCCGATCACCCCCATACCGCAAAACCCGAAGATGCCCTCGAGGATCTGCTTCTTGATGGCATCGAGATAGCCTCGCCGGTCGTACGTGCCTCGGTGAGAGCCGCCGACTGCGATGACTTGCCCCTTCAGTCGTCCGAGCAGACGGGTTGTTCCTTTGTCAGGATCATCGATGAACGCCCAACCGGTCGTGAAGACGCGATCGATCCAGCCCTTCATAACGGCGGGCATGGACCACCAATAGATGGGGAACACCAGCACCAAGACGTCGGCCCTATCGAGACGCTGTTGCTCCGCCAGGACGTCGGCTCCGGGTTCGGCTCGACCATCGTAGAAATCGTTGTCGGCGGCGGTGAAGCGCGGATCGAAGCCCTCCGCGATAAGATCCACCACCTCGTACGTATCGTTGTCGCGCGTCTCCAGACCAGCCACGAGCCTGGAGACAACCGCATGGGTGTAGGACGATTTATCGGGATGGGCGGTAACGATAAGCGTATGCATGAGGCTCACTTTGAATGGGTTTTCGAGCGCAGCTCTGCCCTATATACTAATTGTAGGTTACATTCTGTAGGTAAGTTGTCAAGCATGGCAGAACCTGGCTCACCGAAGGCCCGTCAGCGTCTCTCGCGTGAGGATCGCCTGCGGCAACTTGTGGAGATTGCCCGACAGATCGTCAGGGACGAGGGAGCTGACGCTCTGACGCTTGGGCGCTTAGCAGAGCGGGCAGGCGTCTCGCGACCCGTCGTCTATGATCACTTTGAGACGCGTAATGGCCTGCTGAAGGCGCTTTATGAGGACTACGATGCAAGGCGAATGGCCGTTCTCCAAGCAGCCTTGGTAGCATCCCCTGCGACGTTGGCAGATCGTGCGAAGGTCATCGCGGAGACCTACGTCGAGTGCGTGCTCACGGAAGGCACCGACATTCCGGGGGTAGCGGCCGCTCTTGCTGGATCCCCGGAACTGGAAGCCTTCCGCCGCGGATACCAGGGACGCTTCATCGCGCGCTGCCGCACCGAACTCGAACCATTCCTGAATGGAAAATCCATCGCTCCAGCTAAGCTTTGGGCCATGCTCGGCGCGGCTGACGCGCTTTCCGAAGCGGTGCTTCGTCGCGACCTAGCTAAGAGCGAGGCGGAAGCGGAACTGGTTCGAATGATTTCGTCGATCAGCAGCGCGCCATAAGCTGGCGCTTACACTTGCGTCGGCGCGTCCTGCTCAAAGTCATAATGCGCGAGGCGACGTCCGCTTTTGGGAACCCGCAGCACGCTTACAAATGCCTGGGTTGGGTCGAAAGTTCGCGTTCCCCGTTCGCGCCACAGGCGCGCTCGGAGTTCGGTCATCGCATGGTCTGGTCTCGCCTTCACGGAGCTCTTGGCTTCTGTCCGGGGTCGGCGCGTCGGCCGCCACAAGATCGCGTTCCGAAAGGAGGCGAGCTTTTACCACACGAGCGAGCACGACCGGGGCGACCCGATGCGCTCGGTCTCGACGGTGGTGCATCTGTCCGAGGCCACCAACGACAGCCTCGTCCTCGTCCGAGCGGCGCTCCATGGTGTCGACCGGACTTGGCGCGAGCCGAGAGGCGCGCCCTGGCGCTACAGCAAGGCCGGCGTGATCACGACCGACCTCGTGCCGCTGGTGGAGAGCCCGCGGGCCCTCTTCGGCGCGCTCGAGCGGGAGCGCGGCGGCGCCCTGATGGCGGCGATGGATGCCTGCAACCGGCGCTTCGGGCGCGGCACCGTGGTGCCGGCGCGGGCGGGGCTCGAGAGGAAGCGGACCTGGGCGACCAAGTTCGAGAGGCGCACGCCCCGCTACACCACGCACCCCGCCGAGGTGCCGGTCGTGACAGCGATGGCGGCTGCTGGACCCGAGATTCGCCCCTCCTCGTTGTAGGCGCGGCGGGGGGGCGGCGCATCATCTTCTACGGCGTCGCTCATTTATGAGCCGCCGCAGCCCGCGCCTATGACGAGGAGGGACGGGAGATCCCACCCTGTGGCTGACGACCGCCCTTGTGCTCCCGGGTGCACGGACCATGCGCGAGCAGAACAGCTCCTCGCCTCCTGCTTCGGGCTTCCCGTCGCGAACAAAGCGTGAAAGCGGGGTAGCCGAGCCCCTTCTGCGTCACGGCGCCGAGTTTGCGACACGCCCACGCATTTTCGTGAGCATTTTCGTGAGCTGGTAGCCGACGCCAAGGAGCGCGAACCACACCGGGGCGACGTAGAGGGCCACGCGGGTGCCTTCATCGAGGCCCAGGAACACCGAGACCAGGGCGAGGAACGCCACGACGAACCAGTTCGTGTACGGCGATCCGGGCATGCGGTAGGAGACCGGCGCCGCCTCGCCGGCCGCGACCGCCTTGCGGTAGCCAAGGTGGGCGATGACGATGAGGGCCCAGGTCCACAGCGCGCCCACCAGCGCCACGCTGGTCACATAGACGAACACCTGCTCCGGCACGAAGTAGTTCAGCACCACGCCGAGGAGCATGACCGCGGCCGAGGCGGTGATGCCCGCGGCCGGCACGTGGCGGGCGTTGACCGTGCCGAAGGCGCGCGGCGCCTGCCCGAACTGGGCCAGGGTGTAGAGCATCCGCCCGGTGCTGAAAATGCCGCTGTTGCACGACGACGCCGCGGCCGTGATCACGACGAAGTTGATGATCCCCGCGGCCCCCGGGATGCCGATCTTGTCGAACACCAAGATGAACGGACTCTCATTGGGGCTCAGCTGGTTCCAGGGTACCAGGGACATGATGATGAGCAGGGCGCCAATGTAGAAGACGAGGATCCGGTAGACGACGCTGTTCGTCGCCCTGGGCAGCGTCCGCTCGGGATTCTGCGCCTCGCCCGCGGTGACGCCGAGCAGCTCGACGCCCTGGTAGGCGAACATGACGATCTGCAGCGTGAGGACCACCCCGAGCACGCCTGTGGGGAAGAACCCGCCGTGGCTCCAGAGATTCGTGAAGCTCGCTGTGGTCCCGAGCTCGCCGAGGCCGAAGATGATCACCGCCGGGCCGATCAGCAGCAGGGCGACGATCGCCACGACCTTGACGAGCGCGAACCAGAATTCGAGCTCACCGAACAGACCCACGGCGATCAGGTTAAGGCCGTACAGGACGCAGAGCGTGATGAGCGCCGGAATCCATTGCGGCACGTCGGGGAACCAGTAGTGCACGTAGACGCCCACGGCGGTGATCTCGGCCATGCCGCTGACCACCCACATGAACCAGTACGACCAGCCGGTCGCGAAGCCGGCCCAGGGGCTGACATACTCCTCCGCGAAAGTAGCGAAGGACCCTGCCACCGGCCGGTGCATCAGCAGCTCGCCGAGCGCGCGCATGATGAAGAAGGTCACGAGCCCGCCGAGGGCGTAGGACAGTACCAGGCCCGGGCCGGCCTGGCTGATCGCCCTGCCGGCGCCGAGGAACAGCCCGACGCCGATCGCGCCGCCGATGGCGATCAATTGGATGTGCCGGTCCTTCAGGCCGCGCACGAGGTCCTTCGCCTCGTGCGCCTGCTCCTCGTTGAGCAGCCTGTTCACTCTGATGTCATTCATGGTCCATCCTCCCGATTATCCGGGCTTGTCGCAAACTCGGGCTCGGGCCGCAGAAGGGGCTCGGCTACCCCGCTTTCACGCTTTGTTCGCGACGGGAAGCCCGAAGCAGTGGGCGAGCAGCTGGTTCTGCTCCCGCACCGTCCATGCGCCCAAGAACCCGAAGCCCTTGCGCAGCCACAGCATGGCCTCGAAGCCCTGGATTGTGCGCCGCGCCGTGTTGAACGACCGGAACCCGCCCACCCGTGCCATCGCCCGCTTCACCCGGAAGTGGTCGCTCTCGATCCCCTGCTGCAGGTGCTTGGTGACGTGGTGGGTCGGCGTGCGCGGCAGCAGGCCCTCCTTGCGGCTCTCGGCGATGGCCGGCGGGTCGGGACCAGCTCCGTCCGTGCCGATGCGGTCGGGCGCGAGCAGCGGCTCGGCCGCGAGCATCTTGCGAAAGAAGCGCTTGGCCGCATCCAGGTCGCGATGGGCGGTGAGCAGGACGTCGACCGCCTCGCCGGGCATGTCGATGGCCCGGTCCAGGGAGCGCCACTGACCCCGGACCCGGATCTAGTTTCATCCACGCGCCCGGAGCCGCAGGGCGGCTTGCGGAACCGGCGTAGACGGCGCTCGATCGCCGGCGCGTAGGCGAGGACCCAGCGGTTGAGGGTGGAGTGGTCGACGGTCAGGCCCCTCTCCAGGAGCATCTCCTCGAGATCGCGGTCGCTGAGGGCGTCGCGCAGGGACCAGGAGACCGCCTGCACGATCAGGGTGGCCTCGACGTGCCGGCCCTTGAAGGCGCCGCGGGCCTGTCTCTTCAGCTTGAGGGCGAGGGCATTCAGGATCATGGGCCGGCTCCAAGACGGAGGCGGCAAGCTCGGTCGGTATGGCTAACGCCCCGTGAACACCGGCGCGTTCCGCGGCCTCTACGCGGCGGGCGCGGACATCCTCGTGACCTCCGCGCCTTGAGGGGCCGCTCCGGCCGACGTGAAGGTCGTGATCGAGGCCGTGCAGGCCGAGCGACCTGCCGGGGGCTTCACCCGACACGGCGCGCTGCGTCGCAGCTGGCGCGGCCCTTGCTGGTGAGGTTTCGCCTCGGCCGTGCGGGCGCGGCCCTCGCCATACCCCATCGCGACGACAAGCTCGGCTGAGCCCTCTGCCCGCACGCGGAGCGAGGCGATGCGCACACAGCGACGTGTGAAGGCGCAAGTCCGTGCGGGTGAGGGATGTTCCGCGTCAGATCCGGATCCCGCCCCTCCCCTCGGCCGTTGCCGCAGCCGCACGCCAATGACCTCACGCGAAAGCCGAGATCATCTCCCTCCTGCCCCGCCGCTGTCGGACATTGTCAGATTCCCGACAGCTGAGTGAAGTTTCCGCCAATCACCGGCGGTTCCACTAACGTACTGATCTCAATAGCAAAACTACTCCAGAAGCATTTGGCACCTCGCTTGCGCAGAGCTCCGGCAGCGGCGGAGGTCGCCGACGGCGGTGACATCGGGAGCGATGCCGCCATCAGCCAAGCGGGGTTGACCATGACTGGTCTGGGCCAGAGCAGGTATCAAGGCTGTTACCTTGATCACGACACGGTGGCGTCTTCAGTGCTTGAGCAGCACTCTGAGAAGATCAAGCCAAGGGCAGACTACCTCGCGGCAAGAGGAGTTCTCACGCTCCAGACATGCTCGCGGATTGAGTTCTATGGCGAGGAGAACGCACTCAGAAACATCCCGAGCGAGGCATTTGCCGGCCTTCCCTTCACATGCATTGAAGGTGCGGCCGCCATTAGGCAACGTTTCGCCGAGATTGCATCCGGCATTCGCTCCCCGATCCTCGGCGAGAGGAACATCATCCAGCAGCTCGAGGGCGCTTACAAACGTCTCGACCCAAACCTTCCGATCGCCCGGATCGCACGGCAGGGGATTGATGTTGGCCTGGCCGTGCGCGGCAAACATCATCATGGCTGATCGATATCAGAATGGCGAGACTCCCGACCACCTTTACCTGACTGGGGCAAGTGACCTGAATGTCGACCTGATCAGGAGTGGTGTGGGAGAGCATTTCAGTTCCACGACAATCGTGACGCAGAATCCGAAGCGCGCTCGCAAACGTCTCCGCCGCGAGACTGACAAAAAAGTCGAGGTCATGCGCCCGGAAGAGTTTGGGCACGCACGCGAACCATCGTCGTTCGTCGTGATCGCAACCTCCAATCTCACCGATCAAGACAAAGCCGATCTTCAGAATGCGCTTCTGCGGATGGAGTCGCGCATGATCGTGGACCTGATGGGAAATCCGGTGATGGCGGCAGCCCTAGCCGGGAAGTCCAACTACGTGAACATGAACGGAGAAGAGATCCGCCGGTTAATCGACCAGAACAATGAGCAGCTGGCTCCAAAGCGGCCGCTCGTGTGTTCCGATATCGAGGCAGCACTCCGGACAGCGCAACTCTAATTTTCCGTGAAGGCACCGCAACTCCAAAGCGGCACCCCCCCTGTCGGGCGCCAACCCGCGGCTCGCGGCCTTCGTCGGCCGCTTCACGGAACTGGCCCGCCGTCTCGGTCCCCTCGCGGCCGCGGCGGGCGCACCCTCGACCACATCTGGCATACAAGGACGGTAACCCATGGCCTATTCTGACTGGAGTGGCATCTTCGCCGTTCTCGTCACCCCCTTCGGAGCCGATGGCTCCATCAACGAGACCCGGTACAAGGCGCTCATCGACGACGCGATCGCCAATGGCGCGCAGGGCGTGGTGGCCGCCGGCAGCACCGGCGAGTTCTATGCCCTCACCAAGGCCGAACGCGCGCGCCTGTTCAAGCTGGCCGTTGACCACGCGGCGCGCCGCGTGCCCGTGCTGGCCGGTGTCGCCGACCTCCGGGTGGAGGATGTCCTGGAAGCGTGCCAGTCCGCGGTCGCGGCGGGCTGCGCGGGCGGCCTGATCCTGCCGCCGATCTACGCCATGCCGAGCCCGCGTGAGGTCGTGGCCTTCTTCGCGCACATCTCGCGCAACACCCCGCTGCCGCTGATGCTCTACAACAGCCCGCGCCGGGCGGGCATCAACCTCACCCCGGCGCTGGTGGAGCAGCTCTCCGCGCTGCCGACCGTGGTTGCCATCAAGGACAGCTCCGGCGACATCACCCAGGTGAGCGAGCTCGTGCAGCGCGTGGGTGACAACCTCCGCGTTTTCGTCGGCTACGAGGACATGATCGTGCGCGCCCGGGCCGTGGGCGCCCATGGGGTCATCGCCATGGCGCACCAGATCGCCGGCCCCTTGATCCGCGCCTACTGGGACAAGGCGCTCAGCGGGGACAAGGCCCTGGAGGACCTCGGTCGCGATGTCTGCGCCTTGTATCGCTGCTTCCAGTCCGGGTCCTATTACGCGGCCATCAAGGAGACCATGAGCCAGCTTGGGCGCGACGCCGGCGGCCCGCGCCTGCCGCTGCTGCCGCTGGCAGACGAACAAAAGGCCGCCATCGCCAAGATCATTGCCGATGCCGGCCTCGCCCGGTGGGCCAAGGCCTGAGGGGAGGAGTCCCCATGCGTTCTAACCTCGACCCGGAGGACCCGCTCCCAGCGGGCTTCCGACTGTCGTGCATAAGAACGGCTAGAGCCGTGCCCGTTTCCGTTGAGACTGCCACGGCTCTCCAGCTCTCGATGTGACGCGCTCCCTTGCGCCGAACCGGCATCCGCTTCGGCCGGGAGCGCTCTAGACCGACCAAGGTTCGCCTCGCGCGGCCGCGATGATAGGTGTGAGCACATGCCCGAAGCACTCTCGACCGCCGACCGGAGCCATCCCGGCCAAGCCATCTACACCCGGACGACCCTGGCACTGTACGATCTCGTCGTGCTCGGTATCTCGAACACCTTGGTGTGGCGGTGTCCTACTCGCGAGATCCTGCGTCTTTACGATCACTGCGTAACGGACGAGCACCTTGACATTGGGGTGGGCACGGGGTGGTACCTTGATCGTTGCCGGTTCCCGAGTTCGCGGCCGAGACTAGGGCTGTTAGATCTCAACCCGCACTCACTCCGGGCGGCATCCCAGCGCGTCGCGCGCTATCGACCCGAGCAGTACCAGGCGGATGTGCTGCGGCCGATTGCGATTCCAGCACGGCCGTTCGGGTCGATCGCGATGACCTACCTGCTGCATTGCCTTCCGGGTGCAATGGCGGAGAAGGCGGTCGCCTTCGATCACATTCTGCCTCTACTGCGCCCGGAAGGGGTGGTGTTTGGGGCCACGCTTTTGTCGAGAGGCGTGCGGAGAACGCGAGCGGCGGAGCGACTCATGGCATTCTACAATCGAAAGGGCGTGTTCTCGAACCAAGCAGACGATGCAGAGAGCCTGAGAGAGGCCCTTCAACGGCGTTTCTCGGAAATCGATGTCAGGATCTTTGGCTGCGGCGCCCTTTTCGTCGCCCGCAAACCGCAGTGAACGGCGTCTGACTGGCGGCTGGAAGGGCCTGTCGCAAACTTTTTTCGGCTCGCCCGCAGGCTATGAGAGAGCGCCGTCAGCTCTCACTTAGGCTTGTATTTCGCCTGCTTGAGCTCCCGAAATGCGACGACAAGGTGTGGAAATTTCAACGCTCAGGCGCGTGGTTGGTCGCTGAAAAAAGTTTGCGACAGGCCCCCCGGCGCGGCCTCACGCCCGGCCGAGGACAACCGGCGGTCAGTGTGCGTCGCTCCCAGCTCACTCGTCGTCTTCGATCTTGGCCGGTCCACCGTTCACGTGGGCCTTGAGCAGGTTCGAGGGCTTGAACACCATCACTCGGCGCGGCGCGATCGCCACCTCGACCCTGGTCGTGGGGTTGCGCCCGACCCGCTTACCCCTGTCGCGCACCACGAAGGAGCCGAAGGAGGAGAGCTTCACGCCCTCGCCCGAGGCGAGGCAGGTGCAGATCTCCGACAGCACCGTCTCCACGAGCGCCGCCGACTCGGCCCGCGACAGGCCCACCCGCTGATGGACGGCTTCGGTCAGATCAGCGCGCGTGATCGTCTTGCCTGCCATCCTGCTCCCCCCAGCAGCCGATCGCTTTGATGGCCTTCATGATGAGCGAAGGCTGGGCCGTCTAGGGGACGGCCTCCACTAGCCTGTGCGAATCTCGCAAGCCGCTCCGATCGCCACCGCCCTGCCGTCCCGGCAGGCCTTGCGACGGTTCCGCTGGCGGCTGTCCTTACAGGCTTGGCCTGTCCTGAGCCATGCGAGCGCAGCTTCGAGCGCCGATTCCGGCTTTGGCCGATTCCGCTCGCCCATAATCCAGCCGGTTCGCTCATGCCGGCCTCGCCAGCAGGATCGCGGTCCGCACCGCATTGTGCCGCTGCGCCTCGGGCGCATCGTCCCTGGCGAGCACCTCGCGGACATAGGGGTGGGCCAGCACGACCCCGCGGTGACGTCGAGAGCGACCCCCTCCGCGATCAGCCGCATGCCGGGCGTGGGGTCGTTCAGGTAGTCGCGGACGGCCGCATCGAGCTGCTCATCCGTGACGTGCTTGAGCTTGTACAGCTCGCCGATGGTGGGAGTGTCGGGCATGGCGTGAGGCTAACAGCAACGCTTCAGGCACCCCATCAATCTGACCCGATTCGCTTTCCTCCGGCGGGCGGTCCGAGGAAGGCAGTAAGCCGCTCGGTAACCGCGGCGGCGTCCCGCGTCTCGCACTCCCAGATCACAAGCACGTCCCAACCGGCGTCGCGCAGCAGGCGCTCGTTGCGGGCGTCGCGTTCAACGTTGCGCGAGAACTTGGCTTCCCAGAAGTCGCTGTGCGTGCCGGGCGTCGAAGCCTTCCTGCAACCAGGATGGCGGTGCCAGAAGCAGCCATGCACGAAGACGACCTTACGCCTCGTAGGAAAAACGAGATCGGGCATTCCCGGTAGGTCGCGGCGATGGAGTCTGAAGCGGAATCCCAGGCTATGAGCGAGCTTCCGCACCTTGAGCTCCGGCGTGGTGTTCTTTCCCTTTACTGCCGCCATGAGGCGTGACCGCGCCTCCGGCGTGAGGCGATCCACCATGCTACTCGGCCGCCGCCAACGACGGCACGTCGAACATCTTAGAGCGGATCGCTTTGAGTATCCGCTCCGCAACGATCGGAGACACACTGTTGCCTATCATCCTGAAGCTGTGCCACGCGGTCGGGTGAAAGACGAAACGGTCAGGGAAGCCCTGCAAGCGGGCCGCCTCCCGTACCGTGATCACACGCGGCTCAACGGGATGGAGCGGCCTGACGGCTTGAAACGATCCGCGATCCGGTCCGGTTCCAGCCCGGATCGTCGGACATTGCTTATTCCAGTCCAGCCGAGCGTGTCGGCCGACGGCATCGCGACCGCCCTGTGGTACGGCTGCAAAACGCTCCGCTATTGCCGGCGCGTGAGGGATCCGTCGATGGCCCGAAAATAGGCGCCTAGTGCCTCTCAGTCGGCGTGCATACAGTGAGGGAGAGATGTCCGATCCGTAGCGCCACCAGTCCAGACCGTCGCTGTCGACTCCCTCCTCCGTTGCGCCCTGTAAGTCGGCGATTGCCTCACGGACAGTTGCAGCAGGTCGACGCCACTGCTCAAGGTCACCGGCGGTGAATGAGTCAACACAGCTGCTGTCGAATCCGATTACAAATACTCGGGGCCGCGACGTCGCAGCCCCGAAGGCGGCCGCATCCAGCTTCAGCGGACCGAGAATTGTATACCTTCCCGCGACGAGTTGAAGTGCGGTTTCCAATTCCGGACGATTTTTCTCGAACGCCAGTCCCCTTACATTCTCCATAAGAAAGAATTTTGGGCGCACCTCCGCGACCAATCTGAAAAAATGCCGAAGTAGTAATCGCCGAGGATCGTCCGGACTCTCTACACCAATCTCGCTAAAGCCCTGACATGGCGGTCCGCCGATTATGCCATCTACTCTTCCGCCAACGACCGTACGAACGTCACTACCTGTCAGCGCGGCCACATCCATGAGACGTAAATGAGCGCCTGGGTGGTTTTCTTTATATGAGCTAGTCAGGACGGCATCTATGTCTACCGACAGCCCAATCTTAAATCCGGCGTTCCTGGCTCCAAGGCTGAGACCTCCGCAACCACAAAACAGATCTACTACGACTGGCTTCATTTCGCCCCTCAGTGTGCAACGATGTTGATACCGCAACTGAGGCTTGCCGTCGATCGCCCAAGGTGCTTATCAAGGGGAAATTTTTGGAGTTAGCACATGCCGGAAGCCGACCTGCCGCCGATTCAGGCGACGCCCACCAAGCGGTTTTTTGTTCATATGCTTACGCGAGACATTGAGCTCCAAGACGCCATTCTTGATATGATCGATAATTGCGTCGATGGCATTATAAGGAAAATTCACTCGAAAGACGTTAATCCCGCTCTTCCGTATCGCGGATTTTCCGCAGATATCAACATGTCCCCTCAGGGATTTGAGATCAGGGATAATTGCGGCGGTATACCTCGTGACGTGGTCGCCCGTGCTTTCAAGATGGGGCGCCCAGAAGGTCCCGGCGATGTCGGCCAGACAGTCGGCATGTACGGAATTGGTATGAAGCGTGCAATTTTTAAAATGGGAACGTCGTGTAAGGTTGCGTCACGAAGCGATGATTTTGGTTTTGTAGTAACGATTAGCCCGGAATGGATGGAAGACCCGGACGAATGGAAACTGCCGATTACCCACTTACCTGAGGACGACGAACTGCGCGATGGGACTAGAATCACTATAGATCTTCTACGTGAGGACGTCGCATTGCGCTTCAATGAAAAAGATGACAATTTTATCCAGGATTTCAAAGAGGCGCTGGCTTCACATTATGCGCTTATCATTGCGAAGGGATTTAAGGTCGGCATCAATGGAGAAGATATTCAGCCAAAAAGATTTGCGCTGCTTGTGGGAGAGGATTTGAGCTCCGCAAATACCTCCGATGTCATTAGTGGACGAGCCCTCGAACCTTATGTCTTCAAAGGGAGGGTAGGATCGGTTGACATAGAGATTTACGCTGGCCTCTATAGGCCTCTGCCGGATGAGGCAGAGATGGAGCGTGAGGAGGAAATCCGGAGCAGCAAGGATGATGCCGGTTGGACGATCGTATGTAACGATCGGATCGTAGTATATAGAGACAAAACGCGATTGACAGGCTGGGGAGAGGCTGACGTACCTAATTTTCACGGTCAATTTATCGCGTTTTCTGGTGTCGTGATAATGAAATCCGACGAACCGCTTGAGCTTCCACTAACCACCACGAAGAGGGGCATTGACGCCTCAAGCAACCTGTATTCAATTGTGAAGGACTACATGCGTGAGGCAACCAAGGCGTTTACAAATTTTACTAACAAATGGAAGCGTCTACCCGCAGAGCGCGATCGGATTTACTCATCTAGCAGGGCATTGGGAATAGAAGATCTTAGATCAACTTCGGCCACGTATCGCATGTCCGATGACAGAAAGATCCAAGGCGCTGTGAAGTATATGCCATCACTTCCCGTTCCAAAAGCTCCCGACCGCGGCGTATTCATATCCTACAGGCGTCCTAGATCAGATATCCAAAAGGTTTCAAAGATACTATTTGATGATCCTGATTTAGAGCCGAGGGTTGTTGGCGAGGAAACCTTCGATCGTATCTTGAGGCAGCCAGCATCCTGAGCGTCGTCAATGTCTGGATCTACGCTTCCATACGCGCTTCGACAGAATAAGTTTGTCGATAGACGTATTTTCATTGAACTGCTCGGGCGGATTGAGCGCTATATCCCGCTCGATGATCACGTATATATTAGCATGGGCGGAGCTTCGCTTGAAGATCACAGGCTCGCTCACGCCTATCTCGGTTTAACGAAGATGTTGTCGTTTGATATGGACGATTGGATCATTGAGCGGCAGAAATTCAACACTCCGGTTGATTACATAAAGTTTATGAAAATCACGAGTGGCGATCTAATCGGATCGTTTTCGGCCGTCATGAGCGGTATAGGATTTGGCGGCAATCCTAGTGCGATTATGTGGTTAGACTTCACCTCGCCTCGCGATCTGAGACAACAGCTGGGCGAGTTTCATAAAATGCTCGTTACTATGCAACCATGTGACGTAGTAAGAATAACCGTAAATTCTAGCGCGAATGCGCTTTACCAGCCCCAGATTGTCGGCGGGCGCAAGGAAACGGTCGACGTGTTTGCGCCTAAGCGGCTTGATCGTCTCACGGACAGGCTAGGAGAGTACTCCCCGGGAGGCCTCTCGGTTGCCGACATGAATGACGAGGGAGTTGCGAAAATCATCGCTCGAGCGTTCGGAAATGCAGCGCGCAAAGCCTATCCTGCGCAAAGCGAGTTCATCGCACTTCCGCTTTCGGCTGTGAGGTACGCGGACGGACAGCAAATGCTTTCGCTGACCGTGATTGTCTTGAAGCGGCTGGAAGTTAAGGATTTTCTAGCGAAGACGAAGTTGGCAAACTGGGGGCTTTATTCTCAATCTTGGCAGGATATACACGAGATCGCTATACCGTATCTATCCCTTCGAGAGCGCATGCTCTTTAATGAGCATATCCCGAATGCAGCGCCGCATGATGTTTTTACTAAACTTGGATTTTTGTTTGATGATGATGAGGGAAAATCAAATGAAATATTCGAGCAATATAGGAAGTATTACCGGTATTATCCTCAATTTCACCACATACAAACGTAATATATTTTGTTCGGGCGCGTTCTTGGTTAAAAATGCGCCGACGTGTGCAAGTGAGGGCTTGCCGCACACTGGACAATTGTCTCGTTGTCAAGCTTCGCAACTCAACCCTGCGCGTTTCGAGTCTCGCTAAGTTAGTGGTGGTAGGAAGTCAGTCGCGGTCGTCTCGGTGTCCTCGGCTAGCTCAGGCGCCAATTACCGAGCCGGCTGCTCTCAGCATAGGGACGTCGTTACTGGATCGACGGAAGCCTGCATCAACGCACTCAATCCGAGCGAACTTCCGTTGCGCAAGCCGGCCGGCATCACCTTGAACCATCCAACAGCACGCCGGTCCAGTTGCCCCGGATGATTCTGTGCTGTCGGTAACAGCCGAACACCATAATGTTGTCCCAGCCCAGCTCGGCGGCTTGCATGCCGAAGTCGTCCACGAAGCGCCGGGCGTTGCTCACGATTACGGCCCATTCGTCAGGCCGGAAGCCCGGGCAGGGCGGCTGGCCGGGCGACAGGCTGGCGAGCCCGCGGCTCCATTCGAGGACAGTCGGGGAGAGGGCGTTGAGCGTGGCCGAGTCGGACATGGCCGGACGCTACCCGCGGGCGAGGCGGCGCGCGAGAGCCGCCAAGCCTCACTCTCCTCCGATCCTCACGGCCCGATCCCGGGCGCATGTGTCCATGACGCAACGCGAACCAGTTGGTGGGGCGGATGGTGGGGCAGGGAGGCTATCGCGCCGAAAAGTCATTATTTGTCAGTGCGGTTCCAATCCCTCCCTCTCCGCCAGAAACCTTCATTGCTTCAGAGATTTAAGAGACCTGCCAAGGCCGGATAGGCGCTTTGTGGCCTCCCACACGCCTCCGGTAGACGCAGGGCCACGACCGCAGCACGTTGCTATCAGGATCGTGGAGGCCGGCCCGTGACCGAACAATCGAAAGCGTCAGCGCGCGAGGCGGTGCTCGCCCGGTATCATCCCATCCGCGGCTCGATCCAAGCCGTGCTGCGCGAGGCTGTGACCCACTGCCGGAAGCCCGACTTCGACCGAGCCGCCAAGCACCTCGGCCTGATGGACGAGGCTCAGCTCGACGACGAGCAGGTGGCGAGCATGCTGGCCGATGTTGCCCTGTTCGAGCCGAATCAGCGTGGTCGGCGTGTCTACGACGGCTTTCTACAGAAAGGGCTCTGCTGGCGCCTGAACGGCGAATCTGGCTGGTCGACGAGGCGCTTGAGGCATCTGCTCCGGAGGGGCTGACGATCGGGATGCGCGTATTCGACCCTGAGCCCTTCCATGCCGGGTTCGGCATCGTCGTCGTGCCAGCCCCCGATCGGGTTGAGTTCTGCACCGAAGCCGCCTCCAGGGGACAACTCCTCCCCATCCGTCACTCGCTGGCGGCCGCCCTCTACGATGAGGAGATTGCCCGCTCCGTAACCGTCGATGAGGCCGACGTGCTGGAAAAGCTTCAGGCGATGGCGGAGATGCTGGACTTGGCGGCACGAGAGACGCCTGCGGCTCAAAGGCGGCCTCGATCTCGGAGACGTTGACTGCTTTTGAGATGGGGCTCCGCGCGTCGGCTTGAGCCTCGGCTTTCGCTGCTCTGGAATGCTCCTTAGTCCCTCTGTGCCGGCATCCTACGCACCTCTAACCAGCCGGTCAGAGGGACCTGCTTCGGCTGCAATCTGAACGCTCAGGGGACGCTGGCAAGCTCAAGTGCGCCAGCGCGGGATGGAGCCGAAGGCGAAGAGCTTCGACACCAGGAGCGAAGCCGAGCGCTGGTCGCGCGAGCTTGAGGCGTCGGTCGATCGGTTCGGGTCAGCCCCTGACGCCAGACCCAATGAGGTCACGCCACTCGGCAGTGACGAGGATGCGCGTCATCGGTCTGCTCCGTGCCGGATTTTGTGCCTTGACGAACCGACCCGAAACGCCATTTATGGCGCCCGTGGCGCCTCCAATCAGCGAAAAAACGCAATGATTTGAGGCCTCATGCCGGTGTAGCACAGCGGTAGTGCAGCGGTTTTGTAAACCGAAGGTCGGGGGTTCGATCCCCTCCGCCGGCACCACACCGTCGGTCTGCGGGCGCACGCGTCATCACCCCTGCACGATGCGGTTCCATCGCCGCCCGTCGAGAGAATGCAGGGCCGCGTCAGCCGCCACCGGCAACCCGTGCTTGCGGCAGGCCATGACCGAGGCCCGCTCGGGCCCGGACAGGCCGCCAGCCGGACTCACAGGCCGGCGGAGCGCCAGAACAGGGCGGTGATGGCGGCCAGGATCACGAACCATGCCCCAAGCAGGAGCGGCACCGACCGGCGCCGCGCCGCGCGGCGGTTGTCGTTGCTCGCGCGGGGCAGCCGTCCGCGCAGAGACCCGTAGCCGTAGGTCGTCGCGACCGGGTCGCGGCGCGGTGGGGCGGACTTGCGCAACGAGGACATGGCAACAGCTTACCACGAGGGGCGCCGAACGGGAGGCCCTTCCTGGCATCATCTTTCGGCGATTTCACGGCGCGGCCGATTCGCGGCCGCAGCGCCGCGAGTGACGGCTCAGGCCCAGTGCGTGAGCCAGGTCCGCAGGCGCGAGACGCCCGCCGGCGCCCGGGCCTCGCTCAGATGCTGGTCGATCCAGTGGGGACTGAGGATCTCGCCCTCCTCGGTGACGATCCACGGCAGCGCATCCGGGTCCCCCGCGCAGTCCGCGGCCGCGAGGAGGGCCTGCCGGAGGGTCGGATAGATCCGGGCCTCGCCAGGCGGTGCGGCCCTGCCGGCGTGCCAGATCATCAGCTCGGCCGGACGATCCATCTGCGACATCGGCATCGTTCCATCCTCCGCGATGTGCCGGAGGATGGCGTGGCGAAGCTCAAGCCAACATGGCCGAAGTATTGCGATCCGGTAATGCGGCGGCCGGATCCCGGCGGCGGGCTACTCGTCGGTGAGGGCTTCCCGGTGCGGGCGCAGCTCCGGCGCACCGAGGGCCGGCTCGGCCTCCGGGGCCGGCTCGGCCCGGCTCTCGGCCCGGCTCGTATCGACGAACACGCGCGCCTCGCCTTCGCTGATGCCGAGGCTGCGCAGTGCGTAGAGCGTCATGCCGAAGCCGAGCTCCCGCTCCGGCATCAGCACGAGGCCGACGCCCTCCTGCTCCAGGTGTCGACGCTCCGTATCGCTGTGGGTGCGCACCAGCGTGTCGATGCCGGGATTGGCCTCGCGGGCGATCGCGATGAGGTGGCGGGCCTGGTGCGCATCCGGGCTTGCCACCACCAGCAGCCGTGCGCGGCCGATATCGGCGGCCTCCAGGATGCCGGGCGCCGCCGCATCCCCGTACACCGTTTCGAGGCCGGCCTGCCGCAGCTCCTCGACCCGGCGCCGGTCCCGCTCGACGACCACGAAGGGCAGGTCCCAGATCTGGAGCGCCCGCCCGATGCTGCTGCCCACCCGGCCGTATCCGATCACGACCGCGTGGCCGCAGCGCGCATGATGCCCCTCCGCGATCACCGGAAGCGAGCCCGCGCCGCGGCGCTCGAAGCGCGCGGCGATCTGCGGCCTCTCGGCGAGGAAGCCGATGAGGCGTTCGATGCCGGCGAAGAACAGCGGGTTCAGGGTGATCGAGAGGAGCGCGCCCGCCAGGATGAGGTCGCGCCCCTCCGGCGGCAGCAGCTTCAGGCTGATGCCGAGGCCCGCGAGGATGAACGAGAACTCGCCGATCTGCGCGAGGCTCGCCGCGATGGTGAGCGCGGTTCCGAGCGGGTGCCGGAAGGCGATCACGATCGCGACCGCGGCGATCGACTTGCCGATCAGGATGATGGCGAGGACGGCCAGCACCGCCAAGGGTTCACGCAGCAGGATGCCGGGATCGAACAGCATGCCGACCGAGACGAAGAACAGGACTGCGAAGGCGTCCTGAAGCGGCAGCGAGTTCGCGGCGGCCTGATGGCTGAGGTCGGATTCCGCGAGCACCATGCCGGCGAAGAAGGCGCCGAGCGCGAAGGACACGCCGAAGAGCTCGGCCGAGCCGAAGGCGATGCCGAGGGCAAGCGCCAGCACCGCGAGCGTGAAGAGTTCGCGCGAGCCGGTCCGGGCAGCCTGGTTGAGCAGCCAGGGTACGAGACGCCGGCCACCGACGAGCATCAGCCCGGCGAAGGCCGCAACCTTGGCGAGGGTCAGCCCCAGCGTGACCCACAAATTGCCTCCGGCCGCATGCGCCATGCCGGCGCCCTCGCCGCCGAGCGGGGCGGCGAGGGCCGGCAGCAGCACCAGCGCCAGCACCATCGCCAGATCCTCGACGATGAGCCAGCCGACCGCGATCCGCCCCTTGTCGCTGTCGAGGAGGCCGCGCTCCGCCAGCGCGCGCAGCAGCACCACCGTCGAGGCGACCGAGAGGGCGAGGCCGAAGACCAGCCCCGCCCCGAAGCTCCAGCCGAAGGCGAGGGCGAGGCCGAGTCCCATCGCGGTGGCGGCGGCGATCTGCACGACCGCGCCGGGGAGCGCAATGGCGCGCACCGCCATCAGGTCGCCGATGGAGAAGTGCAGGCCGACCCCGAACATCAGCAGGATCACGCCGATCTCGGCGATCTGTCCGGCGAGTTCGGCATTGCCCACGAAGCCCGGCGTGTGCGGCCCGATCGCGATGCCGGCGAGCAGGTAGCCGACGAGGGGAGGCAGACGCAGGCGCTGCGCCAGCATGCCCCCGGCGAAGGCGAAGACGAGGCCGAGGGCGAGGATGGCGATCAGCTCGGTGGCGTGCGGCACGGGGCGGGGTTCTCCTGGCGAACGAGAAGGGGGGCGCGTCAGGATAGCAGCAAGGGAAGTGTGTCAGGATAGCGCCTTCGGAGCCTGTTCGGAGCCGGAAGTGCGGCCGCGCACGCTGCGTATCAGTTCACCACCGGCCTTTGCCGACCCTGAGGGATGAAACCGGCTGAACGAGCACTTCCTTCCATGGCAGCCAACCCCGGCCCTCATGCTGAGGTACTGGCGATCGAAAATCGCACGGAGCCTCGAAGCACCCCGGAACGCTCGTTCCAAGCTCCGGGTGGCCGGGATCACCGGTCAGGCGTACTTCGAGGCAGCCTGCGCGATCTTCGATCGCCAGTGCGATCTGCGATCGCCCGCGCCTCAGCATGAGGAGCGGGGCGGCTTCCACACAGGTCGGTTTCAATTTAGCGCGGCGGCAGGGATGCGCCGGATCGGACCGACTCATGCGCGTCGGATGCTGCGGCCCCGGCGGTCGGGGCGGCCCAGATCCGGGGCAGGCGCAGGGACAGGCGCCGGCGATCCGGGCGGGCCGCTACCACGATCGCGATTGCGCCCACCGCACCGGAGGTCATCACCAGGATCTCGACCGGGATCATGCGGCTGCCTTGCTGAGGTGCGGGCGGAACACGGGCGGGCCGCATCGGAGGGACCTGCAGGCCGCGGGTGCTCGCCCCCGGCGCTGCCGCTGTATCGCGGTCGCGCCGCCGAGGACTATGTGACATCCGGCCATGTGACATCCCGCCATGACGCTCCGCCGGGACACTCGGCCAAGAGGCACTGCCACGACGCATTGCCGAAATTCTCCGCCATCTCGCGCGGGTCGCGGCGCGGGTCACCGACCCCACCGGGTTGCGGCAGGAGCGGGCGCGTCGTACTTCCGCGCACGGCCGCACCGGAGGAATCCTGCATGATGATGCCCTTGACCCGGGGCCTTGCCGCCCTCGGCCTTCTCGTCCCGACGGCCGTCCTGGCCGCGCCGAAGGATCCGAGCGGCGTCTGGCTGACAGAGGACGGCCGGGCCCGGATCCGCATCGAGAAGTGCCTGACCCGAAATGACCGCATCTGCGGTTACGTCGTCTGGCTGAAGACCCCCCTCGACGACAAGGGCCAGCCCCGGGTGGACTTCAAGAACACCGACCCGAAGAAGCGCACCCGCCCCTCGCTCGGTCATCAGCTGATCATGGGGCTCAAGCCCAATGCCGAGAATCACTACGAGGGACAGATCTACAATTCCGAGGACGGCAAGTTCTATGACGTGTCGATCTGGGTGGACGAGCCGCGTGAGCTGAGCGTACGCGGCTGCCTGCTCGGCTTCCTGTGCGGCTCCCAGACCTGGACGCGTACCACCGACACGTTGCCCGGCCAGCTCACCGGGCCGACCAATGGGCCGGGCGGCCCCCGGCCCGATCCCGAATGGACCCCCAAGCCCCCGCCCGCACCGAAACCCGCCGCCACGGGAGTGTCGGGCGCCGCCGCGACGGCCCCGAGCGCTAAGAAGGAAGAGCCGGCCAAGCCCTGAGGCGGCTTCGGCGGCCCTTGTCCACAGCCGGCCGTTGCCGGATCCGGGTCCGTTGCGCAGGCGCGGACGGGCTCGTGAATGCTCTCGGAGGTTGCAATCCGCGCCGTGAATCCGCAGCAGGCGCGTGCCGGCACGCGCCCGGCCCCGTTCCGCTCCACACCCATGGCGGTCATGCATCGCAGAGGCTCATAAATATCTGTCAGACTGCGGTTTTGTTCCCGTTCCGGTGCCTCCGGCAGCGGCGCCGGCCTGCAATCTCCCCCGCCGCTTCGTCAATGGCCTGAAACGTTTCAGCAATCATGCCTGCATCAGGCGGCCGTAATCCTCAACAACTCTAATTTGGTTTGAGCAAGTCGTTCGGTCGTGCGCTCCGCTGCGCTGCGAGCGTCCCATATACAGGACCAACCGAATCGTTGATTGACCAACGCAGCTTTTTCCCGCACCTGGAAAGGAGTTTTCCGGCGGGATACGGACGATGACCAGCGACACCTCAGCGGTCCAGACTGATCTGATCAACCTCTCGGCCGACATCGTGTCGGCCTACGTGTCGAAGAATTCGGTGCCCTTGGGGGACCTCGCCGGACTGATCGAGTCGGTGCATTCCTCGCTGGTGAAGGTCGTGTCGCCGCCGCCGGCGGCACCGGAAAAGCCTGTGCCGCCGATCCCGATCAGGAAGACAGTGACGCCGGACGCCATCATCAGCCTGGAGGACGGCAAGCCCTACAAGTCGCTCAAGCGGCATCTCTCGGGGCGCGGCCTCACGCCCGACGAATACCGCCAGAAATGGGGCCTGCCGCCGGACTACCCGATGGTCGCGGCGAACTATGCGGCCCAGCGCTCCGAACTCGCCAAGAGCCTCGGCCTCGGCCAGATGCGGCGCGAGCGCGCGGCCGCGGCACGCCAAGCGGCGGCGAGCGCCGAGCCCAAGAAGCGTGGCCGTCCGCGCAAGTCCGTCTGACCAAGTCAGTCTCACGCGGCGGGGCGCCTCCGTCAGTCGCCCGCAAGCGCCACGAGCGAGAACAGGACGGCGATCAGCAGGTTGATGCCGACCAGCACAAGCAGCGCCACCATTGAAACGACCCCGGCTTCCGGTCCGACGATGAGAGCCGGGGTCTTGAGGAAAGCGTTGCATTGCTCGTCTGTCCACAGACGATGTCGTGCGGGGCCGCGCGGCCGCCGGGTCGTCGCGCGGTGAAGACCTGGCCGGTCTAGCCTTCGCCTGCCCGGGACAGGGTGTCGGGGGTGGCCTCCGGGAAGGCGGCGCGGCGGCTCGCGCTTAAGCCCGCAGGCCCCCTCGCGTGGGCGACCTCGATATTGGCATAGAACTGACGGGCGCTCTCGGCCCAGGTATAGCGCAGCGCCTCGGCCCGGCAGCGCTCCCGCGGCACGTCGAGCGCCGCGAGCGTCGCAGCCCTGAGATCCTGGTCGAGAACGCCGACGCCCCTGTCGCCCACCACGTCGAGCGGTCCGGTGACCGGATAGGCAGCAATCGGCAGCCCGCTGGCGAGGGCCTCCAACAGGACGATGCCGAAGGTGTCCGTGAGGCTCGGGAACACGAATACGTCCGCGGCGGCGTAGATCCGCGCCAGCGCCTGGCCGGTGAGCGTGCCGAGGAAGCGGGCCGCCGGATCCAGGGCTTCGAGCCGGGCCCGGTCCGGCCCGTCGCCGACGAGCACCTTCGTCCCGGGCAGGTCGAGGCTCAGGAAGGCCGCGACGTTCTTCTCCACCGCGAGGCGGCCGACGAACAGGAACAGGGGGCGCGGCAGCCCCTCCAGCGCCTTCGGCGCCGGCTCGTCGCGGGGATGGAACAGGTCGGTGTCGACTCCGCGGGTCCAGCGCATCAGGTTGCGGAAGCCGCGCCCGGCGAGGTCCCGTTCCAGCGAGGGGGTGCTCACCATCGTGCCGCTCGCCGCCCCGTGGAAGCGGCGCAGCCACGCGTAGCTCCAGGCGGGCGGCACCGGCATGCGGGCCGCGAGATATTCGGGAAAGCGCGTGTGGTAGCTCGTGGTGAAGGGCCGCCCCTCGGAGAGGCAGACCCGCCGGGTGGCGAGCCCGATCGGGCCCTCGGTGGCGATATGCACATGCGTGGGGGCGAGGTCCCGCCAGCGCGCGGCGATGCCCCGCGCGGTCACCAGCGAGAGACGGATCTCCCGGTAGCCGGGCAGGGGAACCGAGCGGAAGAGCTGGGGCGTGAGCAGCGTCGGCGTCACGCCGAGAGCGGGGCCGGCCTTGGCCATGTGCTCCAGCGAGCGCACCACGCCGTTCACCTGGGGATGCCACGCATCCGTCGCGATGAGGAGCTTCACGCCACCGCCCGCGTGCTGGAGGCCGCGCGCTCGGCCGCGGGGCGCGGGGCGGGGAGGGCGTCGGCGGGGACGAGCGGCTCGGGGAGGAGGGCGGAACGCGGCTCCGGCACGCGGGACGCCCGCTCGGCGAAGCGGATCACCTCCATGTGGCCGTCGTAATGCTCGACGATGGCCGTACAGGATTCGACCCAGTCGCCGGTATTGAGGTAGCGCAACCCGTCGATCTCGCGATTCGCGGCATGATGGATATGGCCGCAGATCACGCCGTCCGCGCCGACGCGCTTGGCCTCCGCCGCCAGCAGCTCCTCGAAGCGGCTGATGAAGTTGACAGCGTTCTTCACCTTCAGCTTGGCCCAGGCCGAGAGGGACCAGTAGGTCAGGCCGAGCCGGCGGCGCACCCAGTTGAGATGCGTGTTCACGAACAGGGCGGCCGTGTAGGCGCCGTCGCCGAGGAGGGCGAGCCACTTGGCGTGCCGCACCACGAGATCGAACTGGTCGCCGTGGATGACGAGGTAGTGCTTGCCGTCGGCACTCTCGTGCAGGATCTGGTCATGCACCTCGATGCCGCCGAAATTCAGGTCGAGGAAGTCGCGCAGGAACTCGTCGTGGTTGCCGGGCACGTAGACCAGGCGGGAGCCCTTGCGAACCTTGCGCAGCAGCTTCTGCACGACGTCGTTGTGGGCCTGCGGCCAGTACCAGCCCGACTTGAGCTTCCAGCCATCGACGATGTCGCCGACGAGATAGATCTCGTCTGCATCCACCTCGCGCAGGAAGTCCAGCAGCAGCTCCGCTTGACAGCCCTTCGTGCCGAGATGGATGTCGGACAGGAAGAGCGAGCGCACACGCAGCGCATCGGCGTTGTCGGCCACGTCCGTCTCCTCTCGGTCGTCGCCGGCCAGCCAAACCTCATTCGCGTATCACTTTGATGACGACGATCGTCCCGGGGCTGAATCGGGCCGGAATGACGCGGGACGGCCGCGATGCAGCCATCGTTGTGGTTCGATTAAGGACATCATGCGGATGATGCAGGTCTGGATATCGCCGCGACGGCTGGCTCGGCCGTTCGGGGTGTGATTTGAGATCGTCTCCTTCCTCGGCACGCGAATTCCATGGCAGCCCCCGTCGTTCTCCCCGAGCGCCCCGTGCCCGGGGATGCCGCTCGCCCGGTGTCCGGACATCCGGCCTCGTCCGGCCGGCCCTATCTCGGCATCGGGCTCAAGATGCTGTCGGCCCTCGCCTTCACGCTGATGTCGGCGGGCGTGAAGGGGCTGGCCGACCGCCAGTTCCCGACGGGCGAGATCGTGTTCTTCCGCTCCGCCTTCGCGATCCTGCCGCTGCTGATCTGGCTCGGCTGGCAGGGCGCCGTGATCGAGGCGGTGCGCACCTCCAACCTGCGCGGCCACATCCTGCGCAGCCTGATCGGGGCCTGTGGGATGTTCGCAGGATTCGCCGGGCTGTCCTTCCTGCCCCTCTCCGATTCGGTGGCGATCGGCTACGCCTCGCCGCTCCTCGTGGTGGTGCTCGCCGCGATCGTGCTGCGCGAGCGCGTCCAGGCCTATCGTTGGGCCGCGGTGGTGGTGGGATTCGTCGGCGTGCTGATCATGCTGGCGCCGCATCTCGAATTCGGGGCGGGCGGGGCCGCCGGGTCGATCGGTGCACTCTTCGCCTGCCTCGCGGCCGTGTGCACGGCGGCGGCGACGATCCAAGTGCGCCGGCTCACCATGACCGAGCGCACGGGCGCGATTGTCCTCTACTTCTTCCTGTTCACCTCGCTCCTCGGCCTCGCGACCCTGGCGCTGGGCTGGCGCCTGCCGACCCTCGGCGAGTTCGGCCTGTTCGTGCTGGTGGGCATTCTTGGCGGCATCGGGCAGATCCTGCTCACGGAAAGCTACCGCTACGGCGACGCCTCGCTGGTAGCGCCGTTCGAGTACACGACGATGCTGTGGTCCCTGCTCATCGGCTGGTTCGTGTTCGGGCAACTGCCCCAGCCGGCCGTGGCGCTGGGCGGGTGCATCGTGGCGGCGGCCGGCGTGTTCACGGTCTGGCGGGAGCGTCGCCTCGTCCTCGAACGCGCCCGCGAGGCCGCCGCCGGCGGCGCCCGGTCGGGCTAGAGCGCTTCCCGCCGAAGTGGAGGCCGGTTCGGCGCAAGGGAGCGCGAAAGTCAAAGACTGAAGAGCCGTGCCCGTTTCAACCGAAACGGCCACGGCTCTAGAGTTCGTCCAGGGCACGTGGGCACCGGTTCTCCGGCGCGTGGGGCCGGCGCATGTTGACGCCCGGCGCAGGCCGCGCTTACTCCCCGTGAGTCGGGTCGACCAGCCGCACCGGAGGAGATGCCGTCCGTGGATACCTGCCCCATCGTGCCGGTCGACCTGCGCCTCTATGGCATCCTCGATGTCGGCGTGAGCGGCGGGGACGGGGCGCAGCTTGCCCGGATGGCGCGCGACGCGGCGGCTGGGGGCTGCACGCTGCTGCAGTACCGCGAGAAGGCCGTGTCCAACGCACGCACGAGCCTGGAGCGGATCCGCGCCATCCACGCGGCGCTCGCGGGCACCGGCGTGCCCCTTCTCGTCAACGACCGGGTCGATCTCGCGCTCGCCGCTGGCGTCGAGGGCGTGCATCTCGGCCAGGAGGATCTGCACCCGGCCGATGCGCGGCGGCTGCTCGGACCGAAGGCCATCATCGGCCTGACGCTCAAGACGGGCGCGCAGGCGGACGAACTCTACCGGCTGCCCGTGAACTATGCCTGTATCGGCGGGGTCTTCGCGACGACGAGCAAGGTGAACCCGGATCCGCCCGTGGGGCTGGAGGGGCTGGCCCGCATCGTCTTCCGGGCCCGGCTCGCGCGCGGCGCCGCGCTGCCGGTCGGGGCAATCGCGGGGATCGACCGCAGCAATGCCGCGGCCGTGATCGGCGCGGGCGCGGACGGCATCGCGCTGGTCTCGGCCCTGTTCGGAGCCCCCGAGGTGGTGGAGGCGCGGGCGCGCGACCTGCGCGGCATCGTGGATGGAGCGCTCGCGGCCCGGGGCGCCGCATGACCCCGATCGCGGTCACGATCGCGGGCTCGGATTCGGGAGGCGGAGCGGGGATCCAGGCGGATCTCAAGACCTTCTCGGCGCTCGGGGTCTACGGGGCGAGCGTCGTCACGGCGCTGACGGCGCAGAACACCCTCGGCGTCCAGGGCATTCACGACGTACCGCCGGATTTCGTCGCGCGCCAGATGGCGAGCGTGTTCGACGATCTCGCGGTGGGGGCGGTGAAGATCGGCATGCTGTCGCAGGCGCCGGTGATCGCCGCGGTGGCGGAGGGGCTGGCGCGGCATGCTCCCGCGGTCCCGGTCGTCCTCGACCCGGTCATGGTGGCAACCAGCGGCGACCGCCTGCTCGCCGACAGCGCCGTCGCGGCTTTGCGCCTGCAGCTCATCCCGCGGGCCCAGCTCATCACCCCGAACCTGCCCGAGGCGGCCGTCCTGCTCGGCGAGGCCGTGGCGGCGGACGAGGAGGCGATGCTGGCCCAGGGGCGGCGGCTGCTGGCCCTCGGCCCCGGAGCGGTGCTGATGAAGGGCGGGCACGGCTCGGGAGCCGAGAGCACCGACCTGCTGGTCGGTCCCGGTGAGGCCGTGCTGCGGCTGACCGGCCCACGGCTGCCCACGCGCAACACGCACGGGACCGGCTGCACCCTCTCGGCGGCGATCGCCGCCGGCCTCGCCCGCGGGCTGTCCCTGCCGGAGGCGGCGGGGGCGGCCAAGGCCTATCTGTCCGCGGCGCTCGCAGCGGCCGACCGACTGAGCATCGGCCGCGGGCACGGGCCGGTGCATCACTTCCACGCCGCCTGGTAGACGCTCCGCCGTCGAAAACCCCGCGCCGGCCGCCATTCTCCCCTTGCCCTGGGGCGGCGATTGCGTTTGATGGAGCGTACGGTCGTTCGGAATGTGGAACGGCGGCACGAAGGCAAACGAGCAACCGATGGGTGTCGAGCGGGGACGTGAGCGGGCCAGGGATCTGATGACGGGCGCGCAGGTCCTGTCGGGTCAGCTCGGCAAGACCATCCAGCGCCTGCGCAAGGCCTACAACCTCTCGCTCTCGGAACTCGCCGAGCAATCAGGCGTGGCGAAGTCGATCATCAGCCAGATCGAGCGCAACGAGACCAATCCAACCCTCGCCACCATCTGGCGCCTGAGCCAGGCTCTCGATGTGTCGATCGAGCGGGTGCTCGCCACGGGCGATGAGGAGCCGTTCATCGAAAAGTCGTCGCGGGCCGACACGCCGATCCTGGTGTCGGAGGACGGCAAGGTCAAGCTCGCCATCACCGGCTGGATCAAGACGGTCGAGTGGCTGCAATGGTACGACGTCACCGCCGAGCCTGGCGGCGAGCTCGATTCGGACGCCCATCAGCGCGGCTCGGTGGAATGCCTGTCGGTGCTGGAGGGCGAGTTCGAGGTCGAGGTGGCGGGCGCCGTGCAGCGCGTCAAGACCGGCGAGACCCTTCGCTACCGCTGCGACCGCCCCCATACGGTGCGCTGCATCAGCGACCAGACCGCACGGGCCACCATGGTGGTGATCATGAAAGCCGCGGTGATGGAGTAGCGGCCCCGGCCCACTCGATCGAGACCTCCCCATCTCGGATGCGGCATGGCGCAGGGCGCGTTCCGACGCTTGATCCGTCAGGCTCGGCTCGGCCGGTGGCGAAGGCAGGGACTGGATGCGGAGCGGCTAGAGCGCTCCCCGCCGAAGTGGAGACCGGTTCTGCGCAAGGGAGCGCGAAAAATCAAAGACTGAAGAGCCGTGCCCGTTTCAACCGAAACGGGTACGGCTCTAGTGGTCGAAATCTGACGCTTGGTACCTTCGGAAGAGTTGCACGGAGGCATCCCATGGCTGTGAGGCGCATCGTTGCCAACGTGGCCGCCGAGCGGATCGATGCTGCCAAGGCATTCTATGGCGACGCGCTCGGGATGAGCGTCGTCATGGACTTGGGATGGATCATGACCTTCGCCGCGGAAGGGAGCGTGGCGCCGCAGGTCAGCGTGGCCACCGAAGGCGGATCTGGAACGCCCGTACCCGACCTCTCCGTCGAAGTGGATGACCTCACCGAGGTGCACCGGAGAATGCAGGCTGCAGGATTTAGTATCGAGTACGGTCCCGTGGCTGAGCCGTGGGGCGTGACGCGCTTCTACGTTCGCGATCCGTTCGGACGCGTGGTCAACATTCTGGAGCATCGCTGAGCAGCGCGATCTGGGTACCAAGCGTCAGATTTTGACTATTTGTCGCCGGCCTGCCCTGCGGCCAGCCGTCGGCCGATCATGAAGAGGATGGGGATTGAAGCCGCCAGAGCAAGCGCCGTGAACGGGCCGGTCCAGAGGAAGATTGCAAGGTCGATGCGCTGCTCGACATTGGCTTGTCGAAGCAGAAGGGTGCTCACGGGCAGGATGAGGAGCAGCCCGGTTGCGGTACCGGGAGCGTATCTTTTCAGGATCAGCGTGGCAGCGATGTGCGGGATGAAGACGTTCAGCAACATCGCAAGTGCATAGCCGGAGATCGCATAGGCACCAATGGCGCCACCGGAACCCGCAGACCAGGCGCAGGCATAGGCGAGAGCGGTCAGAGTCACGACTGCAAAGCGGAATTCCGTATCGCCGACGGCGATGTGCCATCTCCCGGCGGTTCGGGACCATTCGGGGAGAAGAATCGCTTCCTCGATGTTGTGTAGTGTCACCGCTCCTGCGAAGATCCACGCTAGAATTTCGAAATTCATCACTCCATCACATGCAACCGGTGAGTTTCTGAAATAGATGTTCGCGCCCTTGATTTCTCGTCGTCGGAGGGGGCGTCAATGCGATGCCCCCTTCCGGGGGGCTGCGGGGATCGCGAGCAGGCGAAAGAGGCAGAAGCTCGGACGGCAAGCGCGCCCACGAAGGAGACAGCTGCTAGCTAACTCCCCTTGCCGATCCACCGCACCACGTCGGCGAGCACGATCGACAGCGCGCGGTCGAGCCCGTTCGCCGCGCTCGCCGGGGTGACGTCCTGCACCGGGACGCGGGCCTCGAAGACCCGGGCCGCCACCACGGCGCCGGTGGCGTCGCTAATGAGCTTGGCCGAGAGGTCCACCACGGCCTCGCGCGTTCCGGCCGCGATGTCGAAGGCACGGATCTCGGTGACGAGGAGCGTATCGGCGGCGATCTTGTCGCCGGGCCGGCTGACCGAGCGCAGGCGGTTCGCGTTCTCCAGGCTCTGAATCAGCCGGGCCTGGACCAGCCGGGGCAGCCGGTCCGCCCATTGGCCGCCGCCGAGGAACGAGAGCGAGCCGCCCGGCTCGCGCACGATGATGCGGTCCGCCTCGAAAGGCTGCAGCCCGACCGGCTCGGCGACGACGAGCGAGCGGCGGGCGGCACCCGCCCGGGCGGCGCCCGGCACGGCCGTGAGGTCGAAGGTCGTCGGCACCGTGCCCCCGCAGCCGCCGAGGGCGAGCAGCAAGGCGCCCACGGCCAGGGCGCGCGAGGGCAGGGGGAAGGCGAGCGTCATGTCGAACCGCAAACGAAACTCCGGTCCGGCCGATATAGGCTGCGAACCTTGACCGGACATCGACCGAAGGCGCTGCTTGGTGCCGCCCCGCACCTCCTCCGGCGATTGCGGCGCAACACGGTCAGCGACCGTTGTATTCGGGCAACGTCGGCTTGCCGCCGAAGATCACCTGCGAGGGATCGCGCTCGAGGCTGCGCGCGGCGCTGTTGAGGCTGTTGAGGGTGCGCTGGCCTTCGGTCGAGAGGTTCTGCACCTCGCGCCGGCCGGCGCCGCTGAGCCGGCCGAAGCTCGTGGTGATGGTCGCCGTGCGCTTGTCGAGATTCTCCGACATGGTGCGGAAGGCGCGGCCCGCCTCGCGGATCGAGATCGCCGCCTCGCGGATCTCCCCGAAGGTGCTCCTGCCTTCCTCGCCGGAGGCCGAGCCGAGGAAGCCCTCCGCGCCTTTCAGCACCGCGTCGACCCGATCGGCCGAAGCGTTGAGCTTGGCCGCGAGCTGGCGCGCATCGTGCAGGCCTGCCGCGATGTCGGGGGCGGCCGCGGCGAGCGCCGCCGAGAAGCGGTCGGCATTGTCGATCAGGCTGCCGAGCTTGCGCCCGTCCACCGCCTTGACCAGGGCGTCGAGGGCGGGCGCGCTGTCGTTGAGGGTCTTGGAGAACTGCTCGACATTGGCGAGCGTGCGGTTGATCGCGCCCTCGTTGCCGGCCACGACCCGGTCGAGCCGCTGCAGCATGTCGTCGGCGCGCTGGGCGATGGTGCGCGCGCTCTGCATCAGGTCCTGGATCTCGGAGGAATCGGCGAAGATCGTCGCCATCCGCTCGCCCTCCGGGGCCTTGAGGGGCGGCGCGTCGGCGCTGCCGCCGACGAGGGCGATCGAGGCGACGCCGGTGAGCATGGTCATGTCGAGGCGCGCCCGGGTGTCGGCGCGCAGCGGCGTCGTGCGCTCGACCTCGACCAGCGCCGTCACCCGGCGCGGATCCTGAGGCAGCAGCTGGACGTCCGTCGCCTCACCGACCCGGATGCCGTTGAAGGTGACGATCGAGCCCTTGGCGAGGCCGCCGACCCCGCCCGAGAACACGATGCGCAGCGGCATCCGCCCCTCGTTCGAGACGCTGCCGCGCATCCAGTAGGCGAACAGGAAGCCGGCCGCGATCACCGCGAGTGTGAACGTGCCGATCAGGACATTGTTGGCGCGGGTTTCCATGCCGTCACGCAACTCCTCTGGCGGGCGGGAAACGGCGGGCTCCGCGGGCGGAGGCCGGGCGCAAGCGTGGCGGCTTAAGCTCGGACGCCGGCCCGAAGGGTGCGGGGGCGCACATCAGCGGGTCGCGGCTCGTGCATCGGCGGGCAGGATCGCCCGCGCGCGCTTGCCGTGGAAATAGGAGCGCAGCCAGGGGTGGTCGGAGGCGAGCATGTCCTCGACGGGGCCCGCGGCGATGACCTGGCCGTCGCCGAGGGCCGCGATGCGGTCGCAGGCGGTGAACAGGCTGTCGAGGTCGTGGGTCACCATGAAGACGGTGAGCCCGAGCGTGCGCTGCAGGGTCGCCACGAGCTCGTCGAACTCGCCGGCGCCGATCGGGTCGAGGCCCGAGGTCGGCTCGTCGAGGAAGAGCACCTCGGGGTCGAGGGCGAGCGCCCGGGCGAGGGCCGCCCGCTTGATCATGCCGCCGGAGAGTTCCGAGGGCAGCTTGTCGGCGGCGTCGGGCTTGAGGCCGACGAGTTCGATCTTGAGCCGCGCGAACTCGTCGAGCAGGCGCTCGGACAGGCTCAGGTGCTCGCGCATCGGCACCTGGATGTTCTGCTTCACGGTGAGCGCCGAGAACAGGGCGCCCTGCTGGAACAGCACGCCCCAGCGCCGCTCGATCAGCCGGCGCCGGGCGGGGGAAAGCGCGTCGACGTCCTCGCCGAAGACCTCGATGGTGCCGGAGCGCTTCGGCACGAGGCCGAGCAGCGTGCGGGTGAGGACCGACTTGCCCTGGCCGGAGGGGCCAACGAAGCCGAGGATCTCGCCCCGCAGGATGTCGAGGTTGAGCCCCTTCAGGACGGTGCGGTCCCCGAAGCCGACCACGAGGTCGCGCACGCGGATGACCGCGTCGCGTCGCTCGGACGTCGAGGGGTGGCGCTCAGCCTGCACGGGAAGCCGTCTCTACAGGTCGATGGCAGCGAAGAAGATGGCGAAGACGCCATCCAGCACGATGACCATGAAGATTGACTTGACGACTGAGGCGGTGACGTGGCGGCCGAGGGATTCCGCGGAGCCCTCCACCCGAAAGCCCTCGCTGGTGGCGATGATGCCGATGATCAGCGCCATGAACGGGGCCTTGATCAGCCCGACCAGGGCGTGCCGGTAGGACACCGCGTTCTGCAGCCGCGCCAGGAAGGCGTCGAGCGAGAGATTGCCGTAGGCGAGCGAGGTCAGCGCCCCGCCCGCGAGCGCCGCGAGGTCGGCGAGGAAGCCGAGCATCGGCAGCGCCATCATCAGGGCGAGGATGCGCGGGACGATCAGGATCTCGATCGGGTCGAGGCCCATGACGCGCAGCGCATCGACCTCCTCGCGCATGCGCATCGAGCCGATCTCGGCCGTGAAGGCCGAGCCGGACCGGCCCGCCACCATGATGGCGGTCAAGAGCACGCCGAGTTCCCGCAGCGTGAGGATGCCGATCATGTTGACGACGAAGGATTGCGCCCCGAAGCGCTGGAGCTGGATGATGCCCTGCTGGGTGACGATGCAGCCGACCAGGAAGGCGATCAGCATGATGATCGGCGTGCCCCGCAGCGCGATCTGCTCCATCTGATTGACGAAGGCGGCGCGCCGGAAGCTGCGCGGGCGGGCGAGTACCCGCAGGCAGGCGGCCACGACCTCGCCCAGGAAGCCGAGCCAGGACAGGCCCTCCGCGCCGAGCTGCCGCATCCCGGCGCCGAGACCGGCCAGGAGATCGACGGGGCCGAGGCCGCGCCGCCGCGCCGGCGCGGTCTCCGGCTCGCGATAGGCGACCTCGCGCAGCAGGATGCGGTGTTCCGGGCGCGCGCCCGCATATTCGACGGCCCGGCCCGCCGCCGCGATCTCGGAGCGGGTGCGTTCGAGCACCCAGGCACCGAGCGTGTCGAGGCGCGACAGGCCCGATAGGTCGATCTGGATGCGCCCCGCCCCGGCGGGCGAGGCTGCGATCCCGGCTGCCGCCGCCTCGACGGCGGGGGCCTGATCGGCGGTCCAGCGGCCCGAAAGACGCGCCTGGACGCCGTCGCTGAAGCGCACGAGGGTGGCGGAGGCGGATTCGGGCACGCGCGCGCTGGCCTCGGTCGACACGGGCCGGCCCTCCTGTTCGCAACGTCCCCTTGCGGCGCAGTATAAGCTGGCGGGGAGGTCCGTGACAAACCGGGCCTAGCTGCTCGGGGGATCCTCTCTCAGACGCGCTCCGCGGGGTGCCCGTCGCGCGGCCGCACCGGCCGGGTTCGGGCGCCCGCCCGCCGGGCCGCCGCGAGGGTGAGGGCGAGCCCCAGGCCGGCGGCCGGAACCATCAGCGCGAAGGCGAGGAGCGGCCCGCCCGCCCGGACCGCCGCGCCGCTCGCGAGGGTGGCGCAGGCCGAGGCGAGGGCGGCCGCTGCCGCGTAAGCACCCTGCGCCCGGCCCCGGGCGCCCTCCGGCGCGAGGCGCGAGAGGGCGCCCATCGCGCCGAGCTGCGTCGCCCCGAAGGTCAGCCCGTGCAGGATCTGCAGCGGCAGCACGGTCGCCGGCACTGCGGCGAGGCCGGCGAGCCCGGCCCAGCGCAGGAGCGCCGCGACTGCGCCAAGGGCAAGCAGGCGGAAGGGAGCATCGCGCAGGGTCGGGACGCGGCCGACGAGGGCGAAGAACACGATCTCGGCCACCACCCCGATCGCCCAGGCGGCGCCGATCATCGGGGAAGACAGGCCGAGCCCCGCCCAATGGATGCTGCCGAAGGCATAGACCGCCGCATGGCTCGCCTGGATGCTCGCCCCCGCCGCCATCGCGAGCCAGAGCGCGACCGGCAATCCGGCCGCGCCGGCCGGGCGCGGCTCGGGGCCGGAGATCCGCTCGCCGGCCGCGCCCGTCGTCAGCAGGGCGCTGCCCGCCGCCGAGACGAGGCCAAGTCCGGCCAGGAAAGCGGTCACCCCGGCCCGCTCGCCGATGAGGCCGAGGAGCCAGCCGCCCGCGAGGCTGGCGGCGAGGAAGCCGAGCGAGCCGCCGAGGCGGATCCGCGCATAGTCGAGGCGCGGGTCGCGCCGCACTGCCGCGAGGCTGAGATAATCGACCGCCGGCACCAGGGGCGCCCCGGCGACCGCGTTGAGCGCGATGACGAGGGCGAGGATCGGCCAGCCGAATGTGGCGGCCGCCGGCATCGCGCCGTAGGTGAGAGCCAGCCCGAGGCTGCCCGCCACGAGGAGCGCGCGGGCGGTGACCCCGCGGTCGATCAGGGCCATCAGGGGCGCGGTCGCGCCGATCTTCACGGCGATCGGCAGCGCCACGAGCGCGCCGATCAGGTCCGGCCCGAGGGATAGGCTCGCGAGCCACAGGGGCAGGAACGGCATCGCCACCCCGATCCCGGCGAAGATGACCGCGTAGAGGAGGCCGAGCCGGAGACCGGCGGGCAGGGAGACCGGATGCATCGGCGGGGCGGGACCTTCCGCGATTCGGGGCGGACCGGGCGTAAGCCGACGTTAACGCCGCGATGTCAAGCTGTGCGACGCGCCACTGAGCGTCCCTTCAGCCCCGGGACACGACACCATGGCAGGGTTTTCCTCGCTCCCGACGGCCGGTGCGGAAGAGTATGACGCGATCGAGGCCGCGCTGATGGAAACGGCGCGGGGCCGCTGGTTCCTGGCCGAGTTCGCGCGGCGCAATCGCGGCGACGATACCGAGCGGCTGCTTGCCGCCATCGCGCGGCTCGAAGCCACCGTCACGGCCGAGCGCGAGGCCCCGGAACTCGACCGGATGCGCGTCGACCTCGTGGAGATGGTCAAGGCGATCAGCCGCACCAAGGCGGAGATCGCCGCGATCCAGTCGCCCGACCACGACCAGAGCCGGCTGGAGGCCGCCTCGGAGGCGCTGGACGCGATCGTGCGGACGACCGAGCGAGCCACCTCCGACATCCTCGAGGCGGCCGAGGAGGTGCAGGAGGTCGCCTGGACCCTGCGCGAAGGAGGCGCCGATCCGCGCGTCTGCGACACGCTCGACCACAAGGCGACGCAGATCTACACGGCCTGCTCCTTCCAGGACCTGACCGCCCAGCGCACCAGCCACATCGTCCACACGCTCCGCTACCTGGAGCAGCGCCTCACGGCGATGATCGAGATCTGGGGCGCGGATGCCGACGCGGTGGCACCGGCGCCCGAACCGGTCTCCCTCGCCATCGACCTCGCGCAGAGCGACGTGGACGAGATGATCGCCACGGCCGCGATCCCGCCGATCCCTGCGACACCCCGGCGCAGCCTGGTGGATTCGATGCTGCCGGGCGACGACATCGCCTTCGTGCCGAGTCCGCCGCCGATCCCGGCACCAGCGAAGCCGGCAGAACCGGACATCTGGGAGGGCGAGATCGTCGCCCTCGGCACCGTGTTCTCCGAGATCGATGCGCTCAGCGTTCAGGAGAAGATCACGCGGTTCAGCTGAGCCCTCCGGCTCGCCTCGCCTCCGCCACGATCCGGAGCCAGAGCGGCCCGCCGAGCGACAGCGCCATGGCCCTTCATCTCCTCAAGCTCTGCGTCGGCTGCGAATCCATCCGCGACCTCGAAGGCTGGATCGCGGAGCGGCGCGAGGCGGCAACGCGGGCCGGAACGGTCTTCGAGCAGGTGCACACCACCCGCATGGTCCCGAAACGGGCCGCCGAGATCGCGGGAGCGGGCTCGCTCTACTGGGTGATCAAGGGCCTCGTCGCCTGCCGGCAGTCGATCCTGGCGATCCGGCCCTTCGTGGACGGGGATGGCATCGGGCGCTGCCGGCTCGTCCTCGACCCCCACGTGACCCCGGTGGAGCCGCGCCCCTGCCGCCCCTTCCAGGGCTGGCGCTACCTTGCCGCCGCCGACGCGCCGCGCGATCTCGGCCGCGGAGCCGGTGCGGAGCTGGCGGCGATGCCCGAGGCGATGCGGCGCGAACTCGCCGCCCTCGGCCTCCTGTAACCGACGCTCGGGACGGGCCGCGCAGGGGATCGGCCCGCGGTCGGGGTTGATCCGGCCGCAGCCGCATGGCTGATGGATGCGTAAAGGCCGCGGGCCGCGCCGCGACGGTCAACGGGAGGTGCGTCATGCAGGGATTGGCGAGAGGAATCGTCGTGCTGGGAGTGATGCTGGCGGGCGTGCAGGCCGCCCACGCGCAGCCGATCAAGAGCCCGCAGGATCAGGCCTGCCGCGACGAGGCGCGGGCACGGGTCTTCTCGACCCCCGATCCGCAGGGCGTCGGCCCCTACGTCATCGGCCGCCAGATCTACATGGCCTGCATGCAGCGTGCCTCGCATCGCGCCTCGGTGCCGCACCGCCGGGCGGCCAAGCGGGTGAAGCGGGCGAAGCGCGCCAAGCACCGCTGACCGCGGTCAGCCCGGGCAGCGGCGCGGCGCGGGGGCAAGCGGCTTCGCGGGTCCGCGCGAGAGGCGCACGGCGTCGACGGCATAGAGGGCGAGCGCGATCCAGGTGAGCCCGAACACGATGGCGCGGGCCGGCTCCAGGGTTTCGCCATAGACGATCACGCTCAGGCCGAGCAGGCAGGAGGGCGCCAGATACTGCATCAGGCCGAGCGTCGAGAGCTTGAGCCGGGCCGCAGCGGCGGCGAACCAGATCAGCGGCACCGAGGTGGTCAGGCCGGTCAGGACGAGCAGCACCGTCGTGCGGCCGTCGAGGGCCGACAGGGCGGCCCCGTCCGGGGCCAGGATCGCCAGATAGGCCAGGGCCGCGGGCAGGAGCAGGAAGGTCTCGGCGCAGAAGCCGAGGATCGGATCGATCGGCACCAGCTTGCGGATCAGCGCGTAGAGGGCGAAGGTCACCGCGAGCGCGAGGGCGACCCAGGGCAGGGTGCCGGCCGCCGCCAGCGCCACGCCGACCCCGAGGGCCGCGAGTCCGACCGCCGCCGCCTGGAGCGGACGCAGGCGCTCGCCGAGAACCAGGGCGCCGAGCGCCACGGCGACGAGCGGGTTGATGAAGTAGCCCAGGCTCGCGTCGAGCATCCGCCCGTTCTGGACCGCCCAGAGATAGAGCGACCAGTTCACGCCGATGAGGAGCGCCGAGAGGCCGAGCAGGGCGTGGCGCCGGTCGGGCACGAACCGGGCGCGGCGGCGGCGCAGCAGCCAGAGGAGCAGCACCACGAACAGGCTCGACCACAGGATGCGGTGTGCCAGGATCATCCAGGGCGATACGCCGTCGAGCAGGCGGAAATGCACGGGGACCAGCAGGCCCCAGCTCAGATAGGCGCCGAGCGCGTAGATCAGTCCCACCGGCCGCCTCCTCCCGGGGACGCATCCGCGGCGAGTACCCGCGGTTGCCGCCTTCTGCCCGAGACGGCCCCGGCGCGCCACGGGCCGGTGCGAGGGTCCGGCATCCGCCCGGCGCATGACGCGGTTGCGGGAATCCGCCGGCCCCGCGGCGGGGCCGGCGGATTCCCGGGTCGTGATCGGCCGGATGCCGGGGGCTGATTTTGGGCCGTTGGTATGAGTTCGCCACCGGCCTTTGCCGACCCTGACGGATGAAACCGCCGCTGCACGAGCACTCCCGTTATGGCACCCAACCCCGGCCCTCATGCTGAGGTGCAGCCGGAGGCTGCCTCGAAGCACGCCGGAACGCTCGTCCCAAGCTCCGGGTGGCCGGGATCACCGGTCCGGCGTGCTTCGAGGCTCCTTCGGAGCACCTCAGCATGAGGAGCGGGGCGGCTGCCACGCCGGTCAGGTTCTATTGAGACTCGGACTCAACGCCTCCCGGACATCCGTCAGCGCCGGTGCTGGCTCGCCAGGCTGCTGTCATTGCCCGAGACGGTCGTCATCGGCGCCCCGTGCCGCCGGTGTTGTCGCCGCCCGTGGGCTGGCCGCCGGAAGGGGCGCCGCTCGCGTCGAGGTCGCGCCGGTTGGCGGCGTGGTCCTGGTACTGCTCGGTCTGCACGTGCTTGCTGTCGAGCCCGCGCTCGTCGCTGTGACGGGACTTGTCGCGGTTCGACAGCACCATGTTCTCCGGAAGAACTCCCTCCGGCAGTTCGGTCATCGCTCCGGTGCCCGAACCCTTGCCCTGCGTTCCCGGACCCATATGGTGCTTGTCGGCCTTGGCCATGCGCATCCTCCGGTTGCCAGCGGGGCCCTGTACCCCCGCGGAGTTTCCTGAGATGAGCAGGCCGGGCCCGGGCGGCAAGCGCGGCGGCGCAAAATATCGGTCCGAAACTTTCGGCCGCCGAACGCGATCACGGGTGCCGGGTCAGCGCTTCTTGCACGGATAGGCGTCGCGCAGCGCCAGCAGGGCGAGCACGCCCGCGGTCTCGCGCAGGGCCGCCGGATGCTTGGCGCCGTAGGCCACCACGGCCTGGATGAGCTGCAGGAGCGTGCCCTCCGGCGGCAGGCAGGCGCCGAGCAGCGGCGGCTCTCCTGCGCCCTCCGCCACGACGGCGAGGTTCTGGACGGCGCTCATGAAGGCAAAGCAGCTCACCGTATCGGGATCCTGCCGGAACTCGAGCGTGTCGCCGCGCTGCTTGGCGGTGCGCAGCAGGGTCTTGCACTGCGCCATGAGCTGGCCGCCCTCCGCCGCGGAGGCGGGCGGCGCCGCCAGGAACGCCGCGACGGCAACGACCGGCAACCATTTCACCATCGGGACTCTCTGGCGGGAATCTCGGGAAGGAGGCGGCCACGCAGGACCGATGGCGCGCACCCTAGCAAGGGAGGGTGGGCTTGGCGCAACCCATGGTCGGGCATCCCCCTGTCGCGTTGCCGCACCGTGGCCGTCATCCGCGCCGCGCCCGAGAGCGGAATCGCCTGCGATGGACCTGTATCGGCCCATCACCTTTTCGCTGGTCCGGCCGGGGAGCGCAGGCTTCCGTCGGGAAGCCGCGGGGCAGGGGCCCGAAACCGCCTTTAGCGCGCGGGATAGATCACCCGCATGGCGGTCTCGGTCCGGGCCTCGGCGGGTTCGCTCCAGGGCTTCGGTCCGCGGCGGGTGAAGCGGGTCATGAGCTTGCGCGCCTCGTCCGCCGGCAGGGCGCCGACCGGCGCCGTCATGGCGAGAAGTTCGCGCCGGGTCCGGGCGCTCACGAGCCGCGAGCGGCGCACGTCCTCGAACTCGCTCGGGCGGTGCTTCGTCGTGCCGGCCTCGCCCATGAAGACCCGCGGGCCTTCGGGAAGGATGACGATGTCGCCGGGGCGTAGCGTCGGGTCGCGCATCAGCGCGGCGCGGGCCTCGGACGGGCTGGTGATCCGCTCGGCCGGTGCGGCCAGCTTGGGCGGCTGGGCCTTCTCGATCTTCTCCGGTTTCGGCAACGCGACATAGCGGGTCCGGTGGCGCAGGGCCGCCCGCGCCTGTGCGGCGCGGTTGCGGCCCGCCCAGCGGCGGTGCAGCCGCGGGCCGGGCTCCGCCAGGGGCGCCGCCACCGCCGCGGGCGCGGCGGTCTGGGCGGGCGGCGCCCCGAACAGGCTCTGGAACAGGCCGCCGAACCCACCCTCGTCGGCCGCCCGGACCCCGGCCGCCGTCGAGATCAGAATGCATCCCGAGGCCAGGGCCAGCATCAGGCCGCGACGGCGCGAACTCGTGTGGTTCGACGGCATGGAACCTCCCTCCGGGCGCGGCTCGTGTGTTGAAGGTGTCTTGCCTCCAACCTCGACTGCACCCGGACAGTTCCGTAGCCGCTGCGAAAACTTGACCTTTTCTGGCCGGTCCCGCGGCGGAACAGCAGAGCCCAGCCGTCAGAGCCGGCTGAGGCGGACCCGGCTCACGCCATGGATGCCGATGGCCCGGGCCGAGGCCTGCGAGAGATCGATCACGCGGCCGCCCACATACGGACCGCGGTCGTTGATGCGCACCACGACGGAGCGGCCATTGGCGGTGTTGGTGACCCGCACGCGGCTGCCGAAGGGCAGGCTGCGATGCGCGGCCGTGAAGGCGTGGGTGTTGAAGCGCTCGCCATTGGCGGTGCGCCGGCCCTGGAAACCGGGGCCGTACCAAGAGGCGGCCCCGGACTGAGCCGAGGCAGGCGTGCTGGCTTGTAGCGTCGCACCGATGCCGCAGGCCGCGGTGAGACAGATGAGTGCCAGCTTGGCCTTCGAAACCATGTCGCATTCCCGTTTTGCTTCGTTGATGCGGTGCAACATAGGGCCAAACAAGGCGGGAATGTGATCGGGGGAGCGGGCAGAAGAAACCTGTATAGGATCTGCGCCTAGTCTACGGCTTCGATGGCGATAAGCTCGGTTTGACTGATTTTCGAAGTGATGTCCGGGGCGGCGCCTGCAGGCGCCGCCGGCGGGCGCGGCGCGTCAGCGGGCGCGCTCGGCGGCCTGGACGGCGATGCGGATGAGGTCGGCGAGGCTGCGGGCGCCGAGCTTGTTTCGCATCTGCGAGCAGGCATTCGCCACGGTCTTGTAGCTCACCGCCAATTCCTCGGCGATCGCGCCATGCGACCGCCCGAGGCCGAGGAGCGCCAGGATCTGCCGCTCCCGCGGGGTGAGGACGGCCAGCGGGTCGGGCCGCGGTGCGGCGCGCACCAGCGCCACCTCGGCGGCCAGCGCCGGATCGAGATAGGGCTCCCCGGCCTGGACCCGCTCGAAGGCCCGGTGGAGCTCCGCCGAGGCGGTATCCTTGAGCACGTAGCCCATCGCACCGCTGTCGAGCGCCCGGGCGACGATGACGGGGTCGTCATGCATGCTGAAGACGAGGATCCGTGTCTCGGGGGCGACCGCGTGGATGCGGCGGATGAGATCGAGCCCCTTCAGGGCGGCGCCCTGGAAGGTGAGGTCGGCGACGACGATGTCCGGGCGGTGGCGATGGAAGCTGCGATAGCCCGCAACGATGCCGGTCGCCTCGTGGACGGACTCGACGCCCGCATCCTCCAGCACCCGGCGGCAGCCCTGCAGCACGATCGGATGATCGTCGACGACGAGCACGTTCACGGCCGGAATCCTCCCTGGCGATGCGCAAGACTGGCGCCTTGTCCGACGAAGCGGATCACGGTCCGTCGCAGACGATGCGAAATATCAAGAATCCGGAGCAGGGTCCGGGTCGACCGGAGCGGATCCTGCCGCAGGGCATCCCTCGCCGGAATCGACACCGTTCCGCCAGGGAGATGCGGGCGAGGGCGCAGCGCTCTCGCCCCTATCAGGCTCTGGCGCGCAGGCGCAGGGCCGAGGCCGCGCGCCGCTCCGCGGAGGCGAGGATGATCGCGTCGACGCCGTCGCAGAGCGCATCGAGGCCGTCCCCCCCGTCTCCGTCGCTGGCTCCCGGCACGTCGCCGGGCAGGACGATGACCGGAAGGTCGGGCCACGCCCTGACGAGGCTGGTCAGAACCGCCGGAAGCCCGGGCGAGCGTCCCATCGCCGGGCTCATGAGGACGAGATCGATGACGGACGCGCCGAAGCCGGGCCGGGTCAGGCCGGGCGGGAGATTGGGCTCGACCGCGTCGAGCACGCGGTAGCCCTGGCCTCTCAGCAGGCCGCCGATGCACAGCGGCGTTTCCTCGGCGGTTCGGAGCACCAGCAGGACGGGTTCGCAGGGATCAACCATGGCCGGCATTCCCCAGCTCGATCCGGCGAAGAAGCACCGGCGGCGGGATCGGCCCACCGATCCGGGGCGCTTCGTCCGTCCCTTGCTAGCATACGGCCAGTGGTTGCAGCATTGACCCTTGGTCCGGGGCCTCGTGCGGAGGAGCGGGTCACTTTCCGGTGCGGATCCGGGTCCACAGCCGGGTGACCACGCGCTGCGTGCGGTCGTCGTAGGCGGTGTTGGTGAAGAGCCGCTTGAACGTCGCCTCGTCCGGGTAGATGCCGGGATTGGACAGGATCTCGGGCTTGACCAGCGACTTCGCCGCGAGATTGCCGCTCGCATAGGATACGAAGTTGGTGTTGGCCGCCGCCACTTCGGGGCGCAGCATGAAGTCGATGAAGGCGTGGGCCTCCGCCGGATGCGGCGCATCCTTCGGGATCGCGAAGGAGTCGAACCACATCAGCGCACCCTGCTGCGGGATGTAGTAGGCGATGTCGACGTCGTTCTTGGCCTCCTGCGCCCGCTTGCGGGCCTGCAGCACGTCGCCCGAATAGCCCACCGAGAGACAGACGTCGCCGTTGGCGAGCTGGTTGATGTACTCGGAGGAATGGAACTTCTGCACCGCGCCGCGGACGCGCATCAGCGCCTCCCCGGCCTGGTTCAGGTCGTCGATCCGCTTCGAATCGGGCTTGAGGCCGAGCGCCGCGAGCACGTTCGGGAACAGGTCCTCGGGGGCGTCGAGCATGGTGACGCCGCAATCCTTGAGCTTGACGATGAGTTCGGGCCGCAGGACGATGTCCCAGGTGTTGAGCGGCTGGTTGGGGCCCAGTCGCTCGCGCACCAGCGCGGTGTTCACCCCGATGCCCGTCGTGCCCCACATGTAGTTGACGGCGAAGGTGTTGCCCGGATCGTAGGCGGCGAGCCGCGCGGCGATCTCGGGCCACAGGTTCTTCAGGTTCGGCAGCTTGCTCTTGTCGAGGGGCTGGAACACGCCCGCCTTGATGAGGCGCTGCAGGAACGGCCCGGACGGCACCACGATGTCGTAGCCCGACTTGCCGGCCAAAAGCTTGGTCTCGACGATCTCGTTCGTGTCGTAGGTATCGTACACGACCTTGATGCCCGTCTCGCGGGTGAAGGCGTCGAGCATCTTGGGGTCGATATAATCCGACCAGTTGTAGACGTTGACGACCCGCTCCTCCGCTGCGGCGGGCCAGACGACGGCGAGGCAGGCCGCGGCGATCAGGCTGCGGCGGAGGAGGGATCGTCCCATCTTCAGGCTCCCGTCGCGGCGATGACCGAGATCTCGACCCGGTATTGCGGGCCGGCGAGCTTGGCCTCGACGGTGGCGCGGGCCGGCGCGTGGCCTGCGGGCACCCAGGCATCCCAGACCCGGTTCATGTCCGCGAAGCTGCCCATGTCGGCGAGGTAGATCGTGGCCGACAGGATCCTCTCCTTCGACGAGCCGGCTTGCGCCAGCAGGGCTTCGATCTGTCCGAGGATCGCCTGCGTCTGGGCGGCGACGCCGTCCGCCTCGGCGACCTGCCCGGCGAGATAGACCGTGCCGCCATGCACCACCGCCTGGCTCATCCGCGCGCCGGTCTCGATCCGTTGGATGCTCATCGTGTCGTCCTGATCCTGGGTTTCGGCCGCCCGCGGGCGGCGCTGCCTGCCTTGTGCCGCCGGCGGCCGGTGGCCGTAAAGGGTCAGTAGAGCGTCGCCCGCACCCGGTCCGCGAGGCCGTCGTCATAGGCGGGGCCGCCGTGACGGTCCCCGCTCGCGGCGGCCAGCATGGCGCCGGCCGTCGGCACCCCGTCGCGCCGCGCCCGCGCGTCGGAATTCCACAAATCCGCCCGCACCACCGCCCGTGAGCACTGGAAGAACACGCTCGCGATGCGGATCACCAGGATCGTGCGTGGAACCCGCCCCTGCACCGAGAAGCCGTCGAGGAGGTCCGGATCGGTCGAGATCCGGGCGGTGCCGTTCACCCGCAGCGTCTCGCCGATGCCGGGAATCAGGAAGAGAAGCGAGACGGCCGGATCGGCGAGGATGTTGCGCAGGGAATCGATCCGGTTGTTGCCGCGACGATCGGGCAACAGGAGCGTGTGCGGATCGGCGACCCGCACGAAGCCGGGCGCGTCACCCCGCGGCGAACAGTCGAGCCCGTCCGGTCCGCGTGTCGCCAGCACCGCGAAGGGCGCGGCCTCCACGAAGGCCCGGTAGGGCGCGGTCAGCTGGTCCGTCTCCTTGGCGCGCGAGCGCGGATCGGGGCTGCCGTAGAGCGCCTCGAGCTCATCCAGGCTCGTGAGGGTGTGGTCGGGGGAGGGCATGCGGGCCTCACGGGGCATGGCGGGCCGTCCTCATCCCACGGCCCGGCGCCTCCCGACAAGCTTATGGCCACGCAACCCTCTCGCGTTCCGCGCGTTGCCCGAAAAATCCCGAAGCGAGGCCGAAAGGCGAAACCCCCAAAGGCGAAACCCCTATGTCGATTCTCTGGACCATCATCATCGGCTTCATCGCCGGCGTCATCGCCAAGCTCATCATGCCTGGACGCAACGAGCCGAGCGGCTTCATCCTGACGACGATCCTCGGCATCGTGGGCGCCTTCGTGGCCACTTTTCTGGGTCAGGCCGTAGGCTGGTACGGACCGAATCAGGGCGCGGGGCTCATCGCCTCGGTCGTCGGAGCCGTCATCGTCCTGGCGATCTGGGGCTTCATCCAGGGCCGCCGGACCACGACCTACTGACGCGACGCGGCCCGAGCCGCCGATCGACCAATCCGGGCGGCCGGCGAGAGCCGGCCGCTTCGGCTCGGCCATCTGGATGACACCGGGGCAGCGGCGGTGATAGTCTGGTAACCGCCAAGGGTTCCTGTCGGTGCGGCGAACGCCTCTCATCCTCAACCTGTTCTTTCTGCTCGCTTCCCTCGTGGCGGCAGCGGATGGCTGGTCGGGCGCGCCGATCGGCGTTCCTCCCGGGCACGCGATGGTGGCGGGCCGCCAGCATGGCGGCGCGTCGCCCTGGGCCGTCCTCGGCATCCTCCCCAGCGACGACGACGAGCGCAGCCTCCCGACCTGTTCGCCGGCCGGAGCGTCGGCAGCGGCCGCCCTGTTGTCCCCCGTCGTCCCGACGCCCTGTCTGCTATGGCGGCGTGCGACGGCGCCGGTCGACCAGCCGTCATCCCACCTCTTCCTCTCCGCGGCATCGCCACGCGGGCCGCCGCAGGTTTCGTGATTCCCATCCCACGAAACCCCTATCGGCCGGTGCGTCCGCACAAGCCGGACGGCCGCCCCGGAGAGTTCAGATGTCCCTTGTCACCTCCACCGAGGCGCTCCCCCGGCGCCGGCGGCCTCCTGGCGAGCCAGACGGCGATACGGCTGCGCAGACCGCCTCCCTCCTGCGTGTCGATGATCCGGCCCGCGGCGAGCCCGCCGGCTGGACGGCCACGGTCCTGCGCGACGGCCGCTCGGTCGCGCGGCATTTTCCCGATGAGCGCTACGGCGGCATGGCCGCGTCCCGGGCCGAGGCCGAGCGCTTCGCTGCGGGCCTCCCGACGACCGACCGCGAAGAATTGGCGCTGATGCGCCGCCTGCGCCCGCGCCGGAACTGCCGCTCCGGGCTGCCCGGCGTGTCCCGCTTCATCCGCAAGCCGAGCGGCACCGCATTCTGGGTCGCCTATTGGGACGATGCGCAGGGCCGCAAGATCCAGCGCAAGTTCTCCGTGTCGGTTCACGGCGAGGAGGAGGCGCGCCGCCTCGCCATCGACGCCCGCCTCACCGCGGTGCGCGACCATATCGACCGCTCGGTCGCGCTCCAGGTGGGGGGCGTCGCGCTCAATACGACGGACTGAAACGAGAAGGGCGCCCCGGCGGGCGCCCTTCCGGTTCCTGAGCATGGAAGCGGGTCAGGCCTGATAGCCGCGGCCCGGCTGATGCTCCAGCAGGGCCTTCGCGGGGCAGTGGCCGGTCGCGCCACGCATCGCCAGGACCGCGCCGCCGACCAGCGCCGCGAGACTCAGCCACTTGTTCGGGCGTGGCTGGGCCGCCGCGGCCGCGAGACCGAGGCCGAGCACGACGGAGATCGCCCTCTCCCTGGTGCTGAGATTGACGTCCCCGTGGAAGACGTCCGTGATCGCGTTCGACATGGCCTGATGGTTCCTTTCCGCATGGTCCTGTCGGGGTTCGACAGGCGAACGCAAAGGAAGCGGCGCCGTTCCGTTCCTGCGGCCAGGCGGTCCACGGCGCCTAAGCAGGCTTGCGTTGGCAGTCCACCGCTTCGCCTGCTTAGCCGCCGAACCGGCCTCCACTTCGGCCGGGAGCGCTCTAGCGGCCGAGACGGAGATCGCCTCGATCTGCATGAATCCGAAGGGGCGGACGCACCCCTGGCATCGCGGATGGCCTGAACACGTTCTGCATCAGCATATTCCTGCGTGCAGCCAGTTCCGACCACCGAGTACAGCACTGCTCGTAATGCGTGAGCCAGCGCTCTGTCTGAGTGATCACATCGTCCAACGAGGGGTACATTCCGGCCTCCTGTGTGAGGCAGATCGACACCGTCCCGCACTGCCCTGGCATGCTCACAGGTTCGGGTGGATCGGGGAAAACGCGGTCAGCGCCCTCGTGAACGCGTTGGGCCGGTCCGCGTAAGCCGCCATGCCCGTGAGAACCTGCGGTGGGCCGATCTCCCACTCGGCGAGACCACGACTGTCGCCTTTCAGCCGAGCGGCAGCCCGGGGCGAATGCAAGGTGGTATCCGGGACGTCGCAGTTGCCGAGCTTGTCTCCAGCTCATGGGCGAAAAGTTGCTGATGAAGTGTTAACGATCTCTTAACCGGCGAGGGCCGTCGCCACCGCCTCTGTGCGGGACAGGGACCGCGATCCTGCTGGCGAGGCCCGCGGAGGAAGCCCTCGCTCGGCCGCGTCGCGCCGCTCGCCCCTCCATCATTGGCCCGTCCGGCGGAGCTAGACCAAAGTCCAAGGAATGGCAGCGCTATTCCTCTATGAGCGGTTGGATCAAGCCGGAAATTCCAACGTTAGCGTGTATCGAACCGGTAACAAGCTGCAACCGGAGGCACGCCATGCCGAACCGCTGGTTCACCGTGCGTAAGAGACGTGAGGGCTGGGGCATCTACTCACAGCACACCGGTGAGCCAATCCGCGTGAATGGGCGCATGCAGACAGGACTGTCACGCGAGACCGCCATTCAACTTGCAGATTTGCTGAAGGCACTCGCCTTCATCGAGGCTGAGCTGCGCAACCGGCCGATTACCGATCCCAACACACTCCACTAGATGAGAAACTCATACGACCATTTGGTCTGTCTGGCGTTTCCCTCCTCGGATTGGGTTCACGGATACGGGAGGGATGGCATGGCGCGCCTGTTCCGCCTCTCAGACGACGCGTGGGCCGCGATCGAGCCGCGCCTGCCACATGGCCGGATGTCCGGACGGAGAAAAGGTGCCGGAGGATCGGTATCCGCTTCTCCTCATCCGCTTCTCCTGGACAGACTCGAACGGGTCATGGCGCGGCAGCTGCCGCGGCGCGGGCCCGCGCCTTGCGCGCCCGGCGCCCGAGGATGTTGAGCACCTCGACGCCGGCCGAGAAGGCCATGGCGGTGTAGATGTACCCCTTCGGCACATGCGCCCCGAAGCCTTCCGCGATCAGCGTCATGCCGATCATGATGAGGAAGCCCAGCGCCAGCATCACCACGGTCGGGTTGGCGGCGATGAAGCGCGAGAGCGGATCGGCCGCAAGCAGCATCACCGTGACGGCCGCGAGCACCGCCACCACCATGATGGCGACGTGATCGGTCATGCCGACCGCCGTGATGATGCTGTCGATCGAGAAGACGAGGTCGAGGAGCAGGATCTGCACGATGGCGGCGCCGTAGCCGAGCGGCGCGGAGCGTCCCTCGTCCCCCTCGCCCGCGTCGGGGTCGACGTTGTGGTGGATCTCCTTGGTGGCCTTCCAGAGCAGGAACAGGCCGCCCGCGATCAGGATCAGATCGCGCCACGAGAAGGCCTGCCCGAACAGGGTCAGGACCGGCTGCGTCAGGTGGACGATATAGGCCACCGTGCCGAGCAGCGCGAGGCGCAGCACCAGGGCGAGCCCGATGCCAATGCGCCGCGCCGAGCTCTGCTGCGCCTGCGGCAGCTTGTTCGTCAGGATCGAGATGAAGATCAGGTTGTCGATGCCGAGCACCACCTCCATGACGACGAGGGTCGCCAGGGCCGCCCACGCGGCAGGGTCCGCAGCCAGCTGTAGGAGAGTGTCCACGCTTCGTCTCGCTCTGTCGGGTCAGGTTATGGCAGCAGGGAAGCTTGGGCCTGCGCCCGCGGGGGCGGGGCATAGATCCGCACGCAGTGCGGCACGACCCGGATATGGGCCGGGGTCTGGGTCGTGATCTCGCCGTCCGTGTTGACGGGACGGGGCTTGCGCGTGCGCAGCATCACCTCGGTGGTTTGGAACGCGCGCACATCCGCCGCCTTGCCCTGCGTTCCGCGGCGCAGGGCCGGGAGCAGGGCGAGCAGACGCCACCAATGGGCGACCTCCAGGCTGTAGAAGTTCAGAAGCCCGTCATCCACGGTGGCGTGCTCCTCCACCGTCATCCCGCCGCCGTAGTGCCGCCCGTTGCCGACCGAGACCTGGATGGTGCGCACGGTCTCGGTGATGCCGTCGTGCTCGATATGCACCGTGAAGGGGCGCGCCCGCCGCAGCAGCCGGATCGCGGCGACCGCGTAGCCCACCGTGCCGAAGCGCCGCTTCAGGTCGGCGGTCAGTTCGCCCGCGAGATCCGCCGAGAAGCCGACGCTCGCGACGTTGAAGAAGTAGTGGCCGTTCACGCAGCCGAGATCGATCGGCCGGGCCGGCACCGTGGCGATCACCCGCGCGGCCGCCACCGGGTCGAGCGGCAGGTTGAGGCTGCGCGCGAGGTCGTTGGCGGTGCCGAGCGGCAGGATGCCGAAAGGGAGGTTCCGCTCCGCGAGCGCCTGCGCGGCGCCGTTGAGCGTGCCGTCGCCCCCGCCCAGGATGACGAGGTCGAAGCTGTCCGCCGCTTCGCGGATGAGATCGCGACAATCCTGGCCGGGGGAGGGCGGCTCGACCGTCTCCACGCCGCCGCGGCGCAGTTCGGCCTTCACGGCCGCGAGGTCGAACCGGCCGTTGCGCGCGCGCGGATTGACGACGAGCAGCGCCCGTCTCGGCGCCTCAGGCCCGGACATCGCCGCCTCCGCGGTTGAGCGGGCGCGAGGAAACAGAGCATAGGCCGCTCACAGCGAGCGCCCTCCCGTGCGATCGTGCCGCGTCAGCACAAAGGCAGAGAAGGGGTCCGACATCACGGCCGACGCCTCGACCGCCAGAGGGGCCCGGACCCGGGTCCTCCACAGGTGGGGTTGTGCATCCCGTTGACAAGGCCCATGGCCGCGCTTGGCCAGCTGGAGAAACTTCCCGGGAACCGTCACCGTACCCAGCGACGTTTCCGTAACGACCCGTGATCCCGGTGCCACCATGACTGCCCCCAGCTCCTCGGCCCTCCTCGCCGGCCTGTTCCTGAGCGCGGCCACGCTCGCCACGCCCGCCCTCGCGCAGCAGGCGAAGCCCGGCTGGGTGGATCCTCCCTCGAAGATGGAGCCGGCCGCTCGGGATGCCGCGACACCCGCCCAGTCCAAGCCGGCCCAGCCCAGGACCGCGCAGGCGCCCGGGCCGAAGCCCAGGCACCGCACCGCCGAGGCCGCTTCGAAGCCGAGGCAGGCCGACCGGGCCGAGCCGCGCCCGACAGCGCATCGCGCGACGCGGGTGGTCCGGGAGGAGGCGGCGCACCGTCCGGTCCGCCTCGCGATCCGGCCGGCGCCCCGGCCGGCCCCGCCGCCGGCTCCTGCCGAGACCGTGTCCGACAGCCGCCTGGTCGGCTGGGCGGTCGCGGCGCAGGATCTGACCCGCGACTATTTCGCGGCCTTCTCGCAGCCGAACGGCGTGTCGCTCGGCGCCACGCCACGCTTCTACGCCGAGCGGGTCGTGTTCCACGGCCGGACCATGTCGCTGGGCGCCGTCCTGGCCGAGAAGCGCCGCTTCTTCGCCCGCTGGCCCGAGCGCCGCTACCGGGCCCGGCCGGACTCGATCCGCACGGCCTGCAACGCCGGCGTCGCCACCTGCCAGGTGGACAGCACCGTCGATTTCGTTGCGGCGAATCCCGATCGCGGCGCCCGCTCGCAGGGCACCGTCGCGGTTCGTCTCGGCGTGAGCTTCGCGGCCGGACGTCCGATGATCGTCTCGGAGACGAGCCGCGTCCTCTCGCGCGAGCGCGTCGCCAGCCGCATCGACTGAGACGGATCGGCAGACCGCCGCGGCCGATACCCTGTACCCGTCCGCCAAGTGCGGTAGGATCCCGCCCGCCGGGCCGGGCGGGCAGGGGCCCGTCGCGGGCCGGTGCGGTCTTGAGGCAGGCAGGTCTTGGGCGCGGCGGTTTTCCAGGGTAGACGGCGGTCATGACGTCGCGTGAGCAGGTGCAGGCCTTGATCCGGGCCGAGATCGATCGGCAACGGCCTGTCGAGGTGGCCCGGCGGACGCTCGAGCTCCTGGCGGAATCCGCCGTGCGGGCGATCGATGCGCCGCCCGGCTACCAGATCGTCGGCCGGGACGGGGCACCGCGGATGCGCCGCGAGGAGGGGGCCGAGCGGCCCTTCACCCTCGCCGATCTGTTCGACGAGCTGCGGCGCCAGCATCCGTCGCTGTTCCTGCCGCCGCCGATGTCCCCGGCGCCGGAACCGCCGGCTCCGTCCGAGACAGCCAAACTGCCCAAGGCGGCCCAGTTGTCCGAGGCGGTCAAGTCGTCCAAATCGGAGGCCGCGAGGTCCGAGGCCGGCAATGCGGCGGCGCCCGCGCGCGACCGGGACTGGATACGGCTGACGCCCGAGACCGTGGGCCCGGCCCCGGCCGGCGATGCGCCTGCGGGCGGCGCGCCTGCGCCGCCCCGCACCACGGCAACGCGCGGGACGTTGCCCCTCGGCGGCGGGCTGATCCGCTATGCCCGCAGCCTCGCCGGCCATCGCTCCGCGACGCGCACCGCGGAGGACGCCACGACGCGTCCGGCCGTGCCTCCGGCGCCGGTTTCGAGCGGCGAGGGTCTCAAGCCGGCGGTTGCCCGCCCGATCCGGAGCGTGCGCGGCCGGCGTCGCCGTGCCCCGCTCTATGCCGCCCTGGCCCTGGTCGCGGTAGTCGGCGCCGGCATCTGGCTCCTGTCCGGGTCCGAGCAGGCCGCGCCGCCGCGGACGGCCTCGACCCCGGCCGAGCAGCGCCCCTCCGGCGAGACCAAATCCGCCGCTGCCCCGCGCCGCGAACCCGGCGAGACCGGAACCCTGGTGCCGGGCGAAGCGGCGCCTCAGAAACCCGCCTCGACCTCGCTCGCGGGCGTCGCCGAGGTCATGGACACCGCCACCCTGAAGCTCGGCGGCAGGACGGTGCGCCTCTTCGGCGTCGAGACCGCGAAGGGCGCTCAGGCTCAGGACCTGACGAGCTACCTCGCGGGCCGTCCGGTCGCCTGCCAGCCCGCGCCCACCGGCGCGGCTTATCTCTGCACGGTCGATGGGCACGACCTGTCGGAAGTCGTGCTCTACAACGGCGGCGGCCGGGCCACGCCGGAGGCCACGAGCGACCTCGTCGAGGCCGAGCGCCACGCGCGCACCGAGAAGCTCGGGATCTGGCGCCGGTAGCGGCTCCGGCTCCCGGCGTTCGGCACGAATCGGGTTCTGGAGACGCGGGAATTCGACGCGACCAAGGCCCCCGTCCTCGCCCGCGCTGACAGGCGAAACCCGATGCGCGTGAGTGGGCGGCTTCCGCGCATGGTGTCCGGGATTGAGGATGGACCTCTCATACGGTTTCCGGTTGGTTCCCGCGCGTCCTCGTCTCGGAACAGATCAACCGGAAGCCATATCACCGCCCGGCTTACAGCGAACAATTCCGATTCAGGTCGGCGCTCAATCCCAGATATCCGCGTGCAGGATGTCGTGCGCGAGCGTGCGGCTCGGCTCGCGCTGGAGGCCGGGGCCGGCGAGGATGAACTCGACCTCGGGCAGCCGCGGCAGGTCGGTGCCGGCGAGTTCCTGGAGGCCGTCCGCGATCAGGCTGCGGGCCTGCACCATCAATCCGAGCCCGGCGAGAGCGGCGGCGCGCAGCCCGCTCAGACTCGCGCAGGTGCAGCTGATCCGCCACGCCCGGCTCTCGCGTGCGAGAGCCTCGAGCGCGATCGCGCGCGTGATGCTGGGAGCCGGGAAGGTGAGGATCGAGACGGGCTCGTCCCGCTCGGGCAGAGCCGAGGGAAGGCCGACCCAAACCAGCCGATCCCGCCGCACCAGCAGCCCCTGCGCCTCGCCGACCCGGCGCTTGCCGAGGAAGAGGTCGAGATCGCCCCGCTCCACCGCCTCGCCGAGGAGCTGCGTGAACGAGACGCTGAGTTCGAAGTCCACCGACGGGTAGCTCGCGCGGAAATCGCGCAGCGCCTCGGCGAAGCGCGTCTGGACGAAGTCCTCGGAGGCACCGAAGCGCAGCCGGCCCTGCACTGCCCCGCCCGCCAGCGTGCGCTCCAGCCGCTCATGGGCATCGAGCACGGTGCGGGCGAAGCCCAGCACCGCCTCGCCCTCCGGCGTCGGCGCCACCGAATGGGTGTCGCGGGCGATGAGCCTCCGGCCGAGCTGCGCCTCCAGCCGCTGGACGTGCTGGCTCACGGTCGATTGCCGCAGGCTCAGCTGTTCGGCTGCGCGGCTGAAGCTGCGGCTGCGCACCACCGCCGTCAGCGTCCGGAGCAGGATCGGGTCGATGAGGCGGCTCATGCTCTGTGCGATCCTGCATAGAAGGCGGGCAGATTATCGCAGTTCATGATAACTGTAATCCTGCGCCGCAGCATACCCGTGGCTGCATCGCAGGATTACAGCGGAGCACCCCTTCAGGATCCGCCAGATGCCGGCCCGCTTCCGCCTCGACCCCTTCACGCTCATGCTTGTCGGCTGCCTCGTGCTCGGCTCCGTCCTTCCGGTGGATGGCGCCTTGGCCGAACGGCTCGAACTCGTCGCCGAAGGGGCGATCGCGCTCCTGTTCTTCCTGCACGGCGCGCGCATCGACCGGCACACCGCCCTCGCGGGGCTGGCGCATTGGCGGCTGCACCTCGTCGTGCTCGCCGCGACCTTCGGGCTATTTCCGCTGCTCGGGCTCGCGGCCGGGCTTCTGACGCCGACCCTGCTGACGCCGGCCCTCGCGGCGGGCGTCCTGTTCCTCTGCGTCCTGCCCTCGACCATGCAATCCTCTGTCGCCTTCACGGCGGTGGCGGGCGGGAACGTGCCGGCCGCGGTCTGTGCGGCCTCCGCCTCGAACATCCTCGGCATGCTCTTCACGCCGCTCCTCATCTCGCTGCTGTTCCACGTGCAGGGCGGCGGTTTCGACTGGAGCGGCATCGGCAAGATCGTGATGCAGCTCCTCGCCCCGTTCCTGCTCGGGCAGTTGCTTCACGCGCGGCTCGGGCCCTGGCTGTCTCGCCGCAAGCGGCTGACGAGCGTGGTCGACCGCGGCTCGATCCTGCTCGTGGTCTATCTGGCCTTCAGCCACGCCACGGCGGCCGGGCTGTGGTCGCGAACCTCGCTCCCGGCGCTCCTCGTCATGCTGGCGGTGGACGTTGTGCTGCTCGTCGGCGTGCTCGCCATCACCACGGCTGCGAGCCGCCTTCTCGGCTTCTCGCGGGCGGACGAGATCACCATCGTGCTCTGCGGCTCCAAGAAGAGCCTCGCCGCGGGCGTGCCGATGGCGAACGTGATGTTCGCCGGCCAGGATGTGGGCAGCCTGCTGCTTCCGGTGATGCTGTTCCACCAGGTGCAGATCCTCGCCTGCGCGGCGTTGGCCCGGCGCTACGCGGAACGGGCGGAGTGCCGCTCCGCCCCGGCGCCGGCTTCCGGCGTGTCTCTGGCGACGCGTTGAGGAAAGATTCACCGCCCGGCGCGATCCTCACGGGGAGCCAGGTTGCGTATCGGCTCCGTTCCCCGAACGACCGGCCCCGCCGTGCTTGGCAAGCGCGGCGGGGCTGCGCGTTCGAGGAAGGATCTCCTTCACCATCTTGCTTGAGGCGGCGCATACGGTTGCCGTCGCACTCTGCGGCCGGTTGCATCCGACCGGAGCCGCCCGATGACCACCGCAATCCTGCCCCGCCGCAGCCTCGGCGGGCTGCCGCTCCTGCGGGTTCTGCACGGGCTGGGGCTCGCCCTCATGGCGGCCTTCATCTTCTTCGCCTGCTTCGCCTTCTCGGATGCCTCGCCCTACGACCTCGTCGCCCTCCCGACGATGGCCCTCTGGCTCCTCCTCGGCATCCGGCTCCACCGCGGTGCGGTCCCGCTGGTGGTCCTGCTCCTCGTCTTCGTCGGCATGACGGTGCTGGCCCTGCTGCCCTACCTCGACGAGGAGAAGCCGTCGCTGTGGACCATCCAGCTCTGCTACCTCGCGGTGACGGGCATCTTCTTCGCGATGTTCTTCTCCGACGACACCGACCGGCGGCTGGAGCTGGCGCTGAAGGTCTACACGGCGAGCACCCTGTTCTCCGGGGCGCTCGGCATCGGGGGCTATCTCGGCCTGATCGGCAACGAGGATCTGTTCAGCAAGTATGGCCGCGCCTCGGGCACCTTCCAGGACCCGAACGTGTTCGGCTCCTTCCTCACCCTCGGCGCCCTCTACCTGATACACAACCTGATCTCGGGCCGGGCGCGGCATCCGCTTCTGTCGGTCGCCGGGCTGCTGCTGCTGCTCGGCGCGATCTTCCTGTCCTTCTCCCGCGGCTCCTGGGGCGGCACGGCCGTGGCAATCGCCCTGATGGTGACGTGCATTTATCGCACCACCGCCTCCCGTGCCTTACGCCGCCGCATCCTGCGCAGCACCGTCGCGACGGTGCTGCTCGGCGGCCTCGCACTCGGCGGGCTCCTCTCGGTCGGCAGCGTGGCCGAGACCTTCGCGAAACGGGCCGCCGTCACCCAGGATTACGACGAGGGCGAGACCGGCCGCTTCGGCAACCAGATCCGGGGCCTCGGCCTGCTCATGGAGGAGCCGATGGGCTTCGGCCCCCTGCGCTGGCGCCTGATCTTCAACCTTGAGCCGCACAATTCATATCTGGGCGCCTTCGCGAATGGCGGCTGGGTGGCGGGCGCGGCCTTCATCCTCCTCGTCCTCTCGACCAGCCGGGTCGGGTGGCGGCTGATGCTCGCGCCGACGCCCGTGCGGCGCCACGCGCAGATCGTGGTGCCGGCGCTCGTCATGTTCTTCCTGCAGGCGTTTCAGATCGACGTGGAGAAGTGGCGCCACGTCTACATGATGCTCGGCATCGTCTGGGCGCTCGAAGCCGCACGGGTGCGATGGCGCGAGGACGGGCCCGCCGCGGTTTGCACGGCGCGCCAAATGGTCTAGAGCGCGTGCGGCCTCGGCGGGCTGGCCCCGCCCGCGCCCCGGACCTCGCCCATCCGCCAGGAACGTCCCGGAGAGGCCGCGCCACGACGACCGGATTCCTGCCGCCATGTCCAAGCCCGCGAAGGCCGCCACCCTCAAGCCCCGCCTGCCGCGCGGCCTCATCGATCGCGGTCCGGCCGAGATCGCCGCCACAGAGCGCATGCTGCAGACGATCCGCGAGAGCTTCGAGCTCTACGGCTTCGAGGCCGTCGAGACCCCCTTCATCGAGTACACCGAGGCGCTCGGCAAGTTCCTGCCTGACCTCGACCGGCCGAACGAGGGCGTGTTCTCGTTCCAGGACGACGACGAGGCGTGGCTGTCGCTGCGCTACGACCTGACGGCGCCGCTTGCCCGCTACGTGGCCGAGCATTTCGACGCGGTCCCTAAGCCCTATCGCAGCTACCGGGCCGGCTACGTCTTCCGCAACGAGAAACCCGGGCCGGGCCGCTTCCGCCAGTTCATGCAGTTCGATGCCGACATCGTCGGGGCGCCGAGCGTCGCGGCGGATGCCGAGATCTGCATGATGGCGGCCGACACCCTGGAGCGGGTCGGCATCGCCCGCGGCGACTATGTGGTGAAGGTCAACAACCGCAAGGTGCTCGACGGCGTCATGGAGGCGATCGGCCTCGGCGGCGACGATCAGGCCGGGCGGCGCCTCACGGTGCTGCGGGCGATCGACAAGCTCGACCGGCTCGGCGTCGACGGGGTGCGCCTGCTCCTCGGCCCAGGGCGCCGGGACGAGAGCGGCGACTTCACCAGGGGCGCGGGGCTCTCGGACGAGGCGATCGACCGCATCATCCGCTACGTCTCCTTCCAGGCCGCCCCGACGGAGGGCGGCGATCGTCTCGCCTTCTGGGAGAAATTCTTCGGCGGCTGGGTCGAGGTGGTCGGGGGATCGGAGACGGGCCGCCAGGGCATTGCGGAACTCCACGCCATCCTGCGGCTCTGCGAGGCGGCGGGCTACGGACACGAGCGCGTGCGGGCCGACCCTTCCGTGGTGCGCGGCCTCGAATACTATACGGGGCCGGTCTACGAGGCGGAGCTGACCTTCCCGGTGGTCGGTGAGGACGGGCAGACGGTGCGCTTCGGCTCGGTGGCCGGGGGAGGACGCTACGACGGGCTCGTCGGCCGCTTCCGCGCCGAGCCGGTGCCGGCGACGGGCTTCTCCATCGGCGTCTCGCGGCTGTTCTCGGCCTTGCAGATCGTGAAGAGCCCGATCGTCGCGGGCGCCGCGGCGCCCGGGCCGGTCGTGGTGCTGGTCCTCGACCGCGAGGAGATCGCCGCCTACCAGGCCCTGGTGGCGCGCCTGCGCGATGCGGGGATCCGCTCCGAACTCTATCTCGGCGCCGCCGGCCTCAAGGCGCAGATGAAATACGCCGACCGGCGCGGCGCGCCCGCGGTGGTGATCCAGGGCAGCGACGAGCGCGCGCGCGGCGAGGTCCAGATCAAGGACCTGATCGAGGGCGCACGCGCCGCCGAGGCCATCGCCAGCAATGCCGAGTGGAAGGCCGCCCGCCCGGCCCAGTTCTCGGTGCCGGAGGGCGAACTGGTGCCCCGGATGCGCGAGGTGCTGGAGCGGCATTTCGCAGGCTAAGCAGGTCTCGGAAACGTGCCACGCGGTTTTCCGGCACAAACCCGCGACATGGCAAAAGCCTAAAGCAGGCAAAGGGGTGGCTTGCCACCGCAAGCCTGCTTAGAGCGGCATCAGGTATAGGGACCGGACGAACGGACCAGGATGATGACGGGCAACGGAGCCGCGCAGATCACCTCGGCCGCTCATGAGCGGCTGCTCGCCTTCTTCGAGGGGCGGGGCTATGCGCGCGTCGAGCCGCCGGTGCTGCAGCCGGTCGAGCCTTTCCTCGAACTCTCGGGCGAGGATATCCGGCGGCGCATCTTCATCACGCAGGACGCGGGCGGCGCGGAGCTGTGCCTGCGGCCCGAATACACCATCCCGGTCGGCCGCCATCACCGGGCGGTCGCCGGATCGGCAGCCGCCGATTACAGCTATCTGGGGCCGGTGTTTCGCCTGCGGGCCGCGGAGCCGGACGAGTTCCACCAGGCGGGCATCGAGTCGATCGGCCGGGTCGAGATCCCGGCCGTCGATGCCGAGATCCTCGGCCTCGCGGTCGAGGGCCTGGAGCGGCTGGGCCGCCGCGACCTGCAGGTCCGGCTCGGCGACATGGGCCTGATCACGGCGCTCCTCGATGCGCTCGGCGTCGCACCCGCTGCCAAGCGCCGCTGCCTGCGCGCCATCGCGGCCGGGCGCTCCCTCGATGACCTCGTGGCGCCGGCGCCGGTCGGCGAGGCCCATGCGGGCCTGCTCAGCGCCATCCAGGGCCAGGATCCGCAGGGGGTGCGCGCCTTCGTGGAGGACGTGCTCGCCATCGCGGGGATCAGCCGGGTCGGCGGGCGCAGTGCGGGCGAGATCGCCGAACGCTTCCTCGCCAAGGCCGCAGCCCATGCGGGCGGCGGCGCGGGTCTCGGCTCCGAGACGCGCGCGGTGATCGAGGCCTATCTGGCGGTGACGGGAGATCCCGACCAGGCCGCCGCGGCGGTCCGCGAACTCATCGGCAGCGCCGGGCTCGCCGCCCCGGCCCTGCGCGAGGCGCTCGCCCTGTTCGAGGAGCGCAACGGCTTCATCGCGGCCCGCGGCCTGCCCCTCGACCGCTTCACCTTCACGGGGCGTTTCGCCCGCAACCTCGACTATTATACGGGCTTCATCTTCGAGATCGCGGAGGCGGAGGGCGAAAGGCCCGTGGTCGGCGGCGGCCGCTACGACGGCCTGCTCCAGCATCTCGGCAGCCCGGAGCCGCTGCCGGCGGTGGGCTGCTCCTTCTGGCTCGACCGCCTCGCCGCCCGGGAGACCAGCCGATGACCCGCCCCGACGGCCCCCTCGTCCTCGCGGTCCCCTCCAAGGGCCGGCTTCAGGAGAATGCCGCCGCCTTCTTCGGCCGGGCCGGCCTCGTCCTCGCGCAGACGAGCGGCGCCCGTGACTATCGCGGGCACCTCAAGGGCGTGGCGGATGTGGAGGTGCGCTACCTCTCGGCATCCGAGATCGCGGGCCAGCTCGCGAGCGGCGCGGCCCATCTCGGCGTGACGGGCGAGGATCTGATCCGCGAGACGCTGCCGGATTCCGGCGCTCAGGTCGAACTGCTCACCCCGCTCGGCTTCGGTCAGGCGACGGTGGTGGTGGCGGTGCCGCAGGCCTGGATCGACGTGCGCACGATGAGCGATCTCGATGAGGTCGCCATCGACATGCGGCTGCGGCACGGCAGGCGCCTGCGCATCGCCACCAAGTACCTCAACCTCACCCGGCGCTTCTTCGCGGGCCACGGCGTCGCCGATTACCGCATCGTCGAGAGCCTGGGGGCGACCGAGGGCGCGCCAGCGGCCGGCAGCGCCGAGATCGTGGTCGACATCACCACGACGGGGGCGACGCTCGCCGCCAATGCACTGAAGGTCCTGGACGACGGGGTCATCCTGCGCTCGGAGGCGAACCTCGTCGCCTCGCTCGGCGCCCCCTGGGGGCCGACGGCGCGGGCGGCCATGCAGGCGGTGCTGGGCCGGATCAGCGCCGAGGAGCGGGCCCGCACGAGCCGGGAGGTGCGGGCCGGCATGCCGGCCGAGGCCTTCGACCTGCCCGCTCTCGCGGCGGCGTACCGCGCCGAGCTGCCCTACGGCGTGCCGGAGGGGCGGGGCGAGATCGTGCTGCGCTGCCCCCGCCGATGCCGTCTTCGACCTCGCCGATGCGCTCGCCCGGGCGGGTGCACAGGGCGTGAGCGTCCGGCGGATCGACTATGCCTTCGCGGCCGAGAACCCGCTGATCGAGCGTCTGCTGGCACGAATCGGAGGGTGAGGGATCGGCTCGCCGATGAGAATGCCGCGACGGTCAGGCCGAATCTCTGATCCCCATGCCCTCTCCCTGGACGAGAGAGGGGGCACGACACCGGATCCAGATCGAAACCGACGTGCGTGGCAGCCGCCCCGCTCCTCATGCTGAGGCGCGGGCGATCACAGATCGCACTGGCGATCGAAGATCGCGCAGGCTGCCTCGAAGCACGCCTGACCGATGATCCCATCCACCAGAGCCTCGGACCAGCGGTCCGGGGTGCGTGCCGGCTGATGCCGGCCAGAGGGCCGGCTGCCGCCGGCTACCTCAGCATGAGGAGCGGGGCGGCTGCCCCAGGCGGGGGCGCTCAGTCAGCCGGTTTCATCCGTCAGGGGCGACCCGGCCGGTTGTGAACTGATGCCTACAGTCGTTGAAATGACCGTCGGATCACGCGGCGGCTTCGACGACGGGGGTGCCGGCGCGGGGGAGGTCGAGGGCCTGCCACACCTCGAGCAGCGCCTCGGTCAGGCGGGCGATCTGCGCCTCGTCATGGAACGGGGTCGGCGTGATGCGCAGGCGCTCGGTGCCGCGCGGCACGGTCGGATAGTTGATCGGCTGGATGTAGATGCCGTGCCGCTCCAGCAGCCGGTCCGCCGCCGCCTTGCAGCGCTCGGCATCGCCCACCATCACCGGCACGATATGCGTCTCGGTCGCCCGCACCGGCAGCCCCGCCGCCGCCAGCGCCGCCTTGGTGCGCGCCGCCTGCCGCTGATGCGCCTCGCGCTCCGCGCCCGACCGCTTCAGGTGCCGGATCGAGGCACTCGCCGCCGCCGCGATGGCCGGCGGCAGCGCGGTGGTGAAGATGAAGCCCGGCGCATGGCTGCGCACCGCGTCGCACATCGCCGCCGTGCCGCTGATGTAGCCGCCCACCACCCCGAAGCCCTTGGCCAGCGTGCCCTCGATCACGTCGAGGCGGTGCATCACCCCGTCCCGCTCGGCGATGCCGGCCCCGCGCGGCCCGTACAGCCCGACCGCGTGCACCTCGTCGATATAGGTCAGCGCCCCGTAGCGCTCGGCCAGGTCGCAGATCGCGCCGATCGGCGCCACGTCGCCGTCCATCGAGTAGACGCTCTCGAACACGATCAGCTTGGGCCGCGCGCCCGCCTCGCGCAGCAGCGCCTCGAGATGGCCGAGGTCGTTGTGGCGAAAGATCTTCTTCTCGCAGCCGGACTGGCGCACGCCCTCGATCATCGAGTTGTGGTTGTAGGCGTCCGACAGGATCAGGCAGTGCGGGATCAGCCGGGCCAGGGTGGCGATGCCGGTCTGGTTGGAGACGTAGCCCGAGGTGAAGACCAGGGCCGCCTCCTTGCCGTGCAGGTCGGCCAGCTCGCGCTCCAGATCGACCAGCGGCGAGGTGGTGCCCGCGATGTTGCGGGTGCCGCCCGCGCCGACCCCGCAGCGCCGGGCGGTCTCGGTGAGGGCCTGCACCACCGCCGGGTGCTGGCCCATGCCCAGATAGTCGTTCGAGCACCACACCGTGATCTCGCGGCTCGAGCCGTCCGGCTGGCGCCAGCGCGCCGCCGGAAAGCGGCCGGCGATGCGCTCGATATCGGCAAAGACCCGGTAGCGCCGCTCGCCGTGCAGTCGATCAAGCGCGCCCCGGAAAATGGCCTGGTAGTCGGTCTCGGGCATCAGGATCCCTTCGGCTCGCCGGAAAACGCGCCGGAGCATGGTGTTGCCCGGGTCGCGCCTTGATCTCGCTCCAATCCGGCTGGCTTTGTAACTGGATCAGGTTAAGGCGGGATGCGCCGTATCTGCCGCCTTCGGGCGACGGGCGGAAGGCGAAAATGCGTGATGGCGACGATGGGTCGCGAGAGATGGACGAAAGCAGCAAGGATTCCCGGGCGGAGCGGTTGAAGGCCGCCCTGCGGGACAACCTCAGGCGCCGCAAGGCGCAGGCGCGCGGCCGCGCCGCCGCCGAGGCGCCGCAGCCCGCCGAGACGGATCCGCCGGAGGAGAGCCGGCGTTAACAGGAAAGCGTGGCCTTAACGGCCACAGGACGATGACCGCGTGCGGCACCGCGTCGACGGGGGCGGGCCGCAGGCGGGACGATCGAGGCGACGGATGAGCCGCGGGTGACGGTCGCGGCGTTGCAGGGAACCGACATGGACCGTATCCACATCACCGGCGGCGCGCCGCTCCACGGGGAGATCCCGATCTCGGGCGCGAAGAACGCGGCCCTGCCGCTGATGATCGCGAGCCTGCTCACGGGCGAGACCGTCGAGCTCGCCAATGTGCCGCGTCTCGCCGACATCGCCTCGCTCCTGCGCATCCTCGGCAATCACGGCGTCGACCACATGGTGGTGGGCAAGCGCCCCGGCCAGACGGCCGAGACCGGCCAGACCATCCGTCTCACGGCGAGCAACGTCATCGACACGACGGCGCCCTACGAGCTCGTCTCGACCATGCGGGCGAGCTTCTGGGTGATCGCGCCGCTGCTCGCGCGGTTCGGCGAGGCCAGGGTCTCGATGCCGGGCGGCTGCGCCATCGGCACGCGCCCGGTCGACCTGCTGCTGATGGCGATGGAGAGGCTCGGCGCCACGATCGAGATCGACGGCGGCTACGTGGTGGCCCGCACCCGCAACGGCCTGCGCGGGGCCGAGATCGTGTTTCCGAAGGTGACGGTGGGCGGCACGCACGTGGCTCTCATGGCGGCCTCGCTCGCCCAGGGCACGACCGTGATCGACAACGCCGCCCGCGAGCCGGAGGTCGTCGATCTGGCGGAGTGCCTCAGCAAGATGGGCGCGCGCATCGAGGGGGCGGGCACGCCGCGGATCGTGGTCGAGGGCGTGTCCCGCCTCGGCGGCGCCCGGCACGAGGTACTGCCCGACCGGATCGAGACCGGCACCTACGCCATGGCGGTGGCGATGACGGGCGGGGACGTGATCCTGCGGGACACCCGTGCGGACCTGCTCCACAGCGCCCTCGACGTGCTGGCGACCACGGGCACCGAGGTCACGGCGCTCCCCAACGGCATCCGGGTGCGTCGCAACGGCGCCGGCGTGGCGGCGGTCGACGTCACCACCGATCCGTTCCCGGGCTTCCCGACCGACCTCCAGGCCCAGTTCATGGCCCTGATGACCAAGGCCAGAGGGCAGTCGCGCATCCGCGAGACCATCTTCGAGAACCGGTTCATGCACGTGCAGGAACTGGCGCGGCTGGGTGCGCGCATCCGCCTCGAGGGGGACCTCGCGGTGGTGGACGGCGTCGAGCGGCTGAGAGGCGCGCCCGTCATGGCCACCGACCTGCGCGCCTCGGTCTCCCTCGTCATCGCGGGCCTCGCCGCCGAGGGCGAGACCATCATCAACCGGGTCTACCACCTCGACCGCGGCTTCGAGGCCCTCGAAGCCAAGCTCAGCCGCTGCGGCGCGCAGATCCGGCGCGAACGGGTCTGAGGCCCGTCAGAACCCGATCTGCCCCCGCTTCAGGCCGAAGCCCGGGATATCGCAGCGACAGGGCGCATTGATCGGGCCGGGGCGGGTCGGGCAATGCCCCCGCGCCGTCACGCAGATGCGGCCGAACCCTCCGCCATGTCCGGGCTCCCGGCGATGGTCGCGCTCGCGCTCGTAATAGCGCTCATGATGATAGCCCTCGTGATGATCGTCCCTGTGGCGGCGCGGCCGGTCATGCCGGCCGTAGTCGTCGCGGTACTCGTACCGGCGGCGGGGCCGGTCGTAGTCGTCGCCGTAATACTGGGCGAAGGCCGGGGCGATGCCGCCGCCGAAGGTCAGAGCGGCGAGGGCTGCGAGCGTCACGGATTTCACGAGATCCTTGTCCTCCTCATCGCGACCGACCCTAACGGCAGGGAGATGAACGGCGAGTGACCCAGGCGGACCGGCGGTTGTCGGCCGCGAGGGGCATCGCTACCTACCGGGAGTAGCAATCCTCCGGGATCCAATCCCTTGCCAAGGACGCCGACAGTGAAGGACGCGGAGATGGAGCTTCTGAAGCTCGCTGCCCTCGACCCCGACGATCTCGCGGTCATCTCGGCCCATCTGCAGGATGCCGTCCTGCGAGTCGGCGACCTCGCCTACCTGCCGAAGGAGCGCCGTTTTGCCCTCGTGGCGCACCGCTTCGACTGGGAGGCGCCCGAGGGCGCCGCGCCCCGCCGGCGGCTCACCGGCCTGCATTTCGACCGCGTGCTGTCGGTGCGCTGCCGCGGCATCTCGCGCGAGGCGCCCGATACGGCGCTCGAACTCCTTGCCATCACCTTCGACCCCGGCGAGGCACCCTCCGGCACCGCGACGCTCGTCTTCGCGGGCGGAGCGGCGATCCGGCTCGAACTCGAATGCGTCGAGGCCAGCATGAAGGATCTCGGCCCGGTCTGGGAGGCGGAGAGCCGCCCGGTCCACCCGCTTCCCCTCGACGCGGCCTGAGCAGGCTTGCGCTGGCGTGCCGACACTTCGCCAGCTGAGAGCCGTGATCCGACCCAACCGGGTCGGGCACGGCTCTCAGCGCCGGCAGACTCCTCCGCCCCATACCAACGGCCCGGGCTGCTGACGTAAGCCAAGTGCTGACGCATCGGGCCGTTGACCCATCTCGAATTTCCGATGCCAAGCCAGAGGCTTGGCGAAATTTCGAGACCAGACTCAACGGTCATTGGAAATGACCGTTGGGATCAGTTCGCCACCGGCTGCGCCGACCCTGGCGGATGACACCGCGGCTGAATGAGCGCTCCCGCCTGTGGCAGCCAACCTCGGCCCTCATGCTGAGGTGCTCCGAAGGAGCCTCGAAGCACCCCGGACCGGTGCTCCCATCCACCAGAGCCTCGGACCACCGTTCCAGCGTACTTCGAGGGCCGGCTACGCCGGCCACCTCAGCATGAGGAGCGGGGCGGCTTCCATGCAGGTCCGTTTCGCAGGTCAGGTTCTATTTAGGTGTCGCGGCCGAGGGTCGCGACGCCGCTGCGCTCCCGCGCGATATTCGCCACGCGGGTCTGCCAAAGGCAGAGCAGCGGTGTCACCACGAGTTCCATGGCGAGCGCCGCCAGCATCGTCAGGGAGGGCACGCCCGTCAGCCACAATCCGAGCAGGCGTCCGAGACCGCCCAGGACGACGACCAGGGTGAGGAACCGGAACAGGCGGGTCTTCGCCTCGATCGCCGGCACCGTCGACCAGAACAGGATGCCGATGCCGAGGAGGAGCCCCGACAGATAACGGAAATGGCTGTCGACCGAGACGCCGACGCGCTCGCCGCCGATTCCCGCCGCCCCGAACAGCACCCCGTAGAGCCCGCCTGCTGCCGGCAGGAGGGCCGCCACCGCGACCACCCGCTGGAGCAGCCGCCGTTCCTTGTCCATGCCCGTGCTCCTCCTGCACGCGTCATGATCCCACAATCCTTCGCGGCCGTCCCGGTTGCGGCGCGCACGCATTCACCCGGCCGGCGGAAGCGGGGCTCCGCCCGCATCGCCGACGCGAGCGGGCTCTCAGGCCCTCTGCTCCTTCAGCCGCTTCACGCATTTGCTGAAATATTGCGGCCATTTCGGCCCCTGGGCGGCCTTCTCGGCCGCGGGCAGGGCCCGCCATTCGGCCCCGCATTTCTTCTGCCGCTCCCGGGCGGCCAGGCCCTTCACGGTGGGTTCCTGAGCCTGGGCCGGCGGGACGGGGGCGATGAGGGCGGCCACGACGGCCGCGAGAAGGAGGCGGATCGGCATGCGACGGTTCCTGGCAGGTCCGGCCGCACCCGGGCGGCGGACGTAACGTCACCACAGCCGATGACTGTGCGCCGGGCAATCCGCTTCCTGCCGAGGTTGCAAGGTGGGTGCCGGAAAAGTCCTTCCCGTCACATTTTGGCCGCAGCTTTCCGGCGCCCGGCGACGTTTTCGCTTCACAGGCCCGGCGCCTGTCTGGTTAAGCTCGCCCGGCCAGAGACCCGATCCACGCCCGCGCGAGGGGATTGTCCGCATGTCGGCTGTCACGACTCCGCCGATCGACCTCTACTACTGGACGACGCCGAACGGCTGGAAAGCCTCGATCATGCTGGAGGAATGCGGCCTGCCCTACCGCATGATCCCGGTGAATATCGGCAAGGGCGTTCAGCGCTCGCCGGATTTCCTCGCCGTCTCGCCGAACGGCAAGATCCCGGCGATCACCGATCCGGATGGACCGGGCGGCCAGCCGATCACGGTCTACGAGTCGAACGCCATCCTGCAATACCTCGCCCGCAAGGTCGGCCGTTTCTACCCGAGCGAGGAGAGGGCGCGGATCGCCGTCGATATCTGGCTGTTCTGGCAGGCGGCGAATTTCGGCCCGACCCTCGGCCAGACGCACCATTTCCGCATCTACGCCTCGGACAAGATTCCCTACGCGATCGAGCGCTTCACCGCGGAGGCCGCGCGGCTCTACGGCGTCCTCGACGCCCAGCTCTCCCGCCACCCCTTCGTCGCCGGCGAGGACTTCACCATTGCGGACATCGCGGTCGTCACCTGGGCGAAGCTCTGGGAGCGCCAGGGCCAGGACATCGCGGATTTCCCGCATGTCGGCCGCTGGCTCGACGTCGTGAAGGCGCGCCCCGCCGTGCAGCGCGGCTTCAAGCTGCGGCCGGAGCCGGAGGAGGCCGCGGCCCCCGCCTGCTGACCCCGGGACTTACGGCGCGACGGTCTTGGGCGAAGCAGGCTTGGCGGCCGGGCGGGGCGCCGGGGCGGCCTGGGCCACCTCGTCGGGAGTCTTGGTCCAGGTCTGCGAGCCGCACAGCACCTTCAGCAGGCAGCCCGAGACCGCAAGCTCGCTCGCGCTCTCGCGGGCGATCGTCACCTCGTAGAACTTGCCCTCTTCGGCATTGTAGATCTGGCCCTTGTACCCGTCCTCGCCCGGCTTCAGGCCCTCCATGAGCTGGAGGCCGATCACCGGGCGGGTGCGCTTCTTCGGGTCGGGGTTCTTGATGTCGGTGCGCGGCTGGCCCTGGTCGTTGAGCGGGGTCTTCAGCCAGACGACCGTTCCGCAGATGTGGGCGCTTCCGGGGCCGCAGCGCTCGATCTTGATCTTCGCCCGGCCGTCCTCGGTGAGCCACGTGCCGGACGGGTCGGTCGCCGCCTGGGCGGCGGTGCCGGCGAGGAACAGGAACGCGGTGAGGGCCGGAGTCCGGACGGAACGCATGCGCGAATCTCCCTTGAGGTCCATAGCGGCGCGCCCCGGGCGTCCGCCTGATGGATCGTCGTGTCGATGCCCGGCTCGACGTCGCGCACCGGGCGTGGCCGAAAGGCCGCGGTGCGCTTCAAAAACCCCGGGTTTCTGGCGTTTTTTCGACCGCGTTGCGGCGAAGCCGCAGCGGCGCCGGTCCGCTTCGGCTTGAGGGTGACTCTGGCCGCCGCTATAAGCCCGGCGCCGCGGGCGGCATCCGGCCGTCCCGCCACGCTTTGCTCCTTACGGATCGTCTGATGGCCATCGAGCGCACCTTCTCCATCCTGAAGCCGGACGCCACCGCCCGGAACCTCACCGGCGCGATCAACGCGGTGATCGAGGAGGCGGGCCTGCGCATCGTCGCCCAGCGCCGCATCCGCATGTCCGAGGCCCAGGCCAAGACGTTCTACGAGGTCCATGCCGAGCGGCCGTTCTACGGCGAGCTCGTCTCCTTCATGACCTCCGGTCCGGTCGTCGTGCAGGTGCTGGAGGGCGAGAACGCCGTCGCCAAGTACCGCGAGGTGATGGGCGCCACGAACCCGGCCCAGGCCGCCGAGGGCACCATCCGCAAGAAGTTCGCCCTCTCGGTCGGCGAGAACTCGGTGCACGGTTCCGACAGCGCCGAGAACGCGAAGGTCGAGATCGCGCAGTTCTTCGACGAGAAGGACATCGTCGGCTAAAACTCCGACGGGGCAGCATGGAGGCGGGCGGGTGACGGCTCAGGCGCGGATCGAGCGGCGGAGTTCCACCTGTCCGCATGATTGTCCCTCGGTCTGCGCCCTCGACGTCGAGGTGATCGACGGGAACACGATCGGGCGGGTGCGCGGCTCGGCCCGCCACAGCTACACGGCGGGCGTCGTCTGCGCGAAGGTCGCCCGCTACGCCGAGCGCATCCATCATCCCGACCGCCTGACCCGGCCTCTGATCCGGACCGGCCCGAAGGGATCGGGCTCCTTCGCCCCGATCTCCTGGGATGAGGCCCTCGACCGCGTGGCCGCTTCCTTCCTGAAGGCCGAGGCCGCGCATGGGGCGGAGGCGGTCTGGCCCTATTACTACGCGGGCACGATGGGGCTGGTGATGCGCGACGGCATCAACCGGCTGCGCCACGCCAAGGGCTATTCGGGCCAGCATTCCACTATATGCACCACGCTCGCCTGGTCGGGCTACGTCGCCGGAACCGGCCGGCTCGCGGGGGCCGACCCGCGCGAGATGGCGGAGAGCGACTGCGTGGTGATCTGGGGCACCAACCCGGTGCACACCCAGGTCAATGTCATGACCCACGCCCAGACGGCGCGGAAGACCCGCGACGCCAAGATCGTGGCGGTGGACATCTACGACAATCCGACCATGCGGCAGGCGGACATGCCGCTGCTGCTGCGGCCGGGGACGGACGGCGCGCTCGCCTGTGCGGTGATGCACGTGCTGTTCCGCGACGGCCTCGCCGACCGCGACTACCTCGCCCGCTACACCGACTGCCCGGACGAGCTGGAGGCGCATCTGCGCGGGCGGGATCCGGCCTGGGCCGCCGCGATCACCGGCCTCGCGGTGGCGGAGATCGAGGCCTTCGCGCGGCTCGTCGGCACCACGAAGCGGACCTTCTTCCGGCTCGGCTACGGCTTCTCGCGCAGCCGCAACGGGGCCGTGAACATGCACGCGGCGCTCTGCATCCCGGCGGTGACGGGGGCGTGGCGCCACCCCGGCGGTGGGGCCTTTCATTCCAACAGCGGTATCTACGGCCTCGACAAGCGCCTGATCGAGGGGCTCGACCTCCGGCGTCCCGAGGTGCGGGTGCTCGATCAGTCGCAGATCGGCCGGGTGCTCACGGGCGACGCGGAGGCGCTGCGGGGCGGCCCGCCCGTCACCGCCATGCTGATTCAGAACACCAACCCGGTCTCGGTCGCGCCCGAGCAGGAGGCGGTGAAGCGGGGTTTTTCCCGCGAGGACCTGTTCGTCTGCGTGCACGAGCAGTTCATGACCGAGACGGCCCGGATGGCCGACCTCGTGCTGCCCGCGACCATGTTCCTGGAGCACGACGACCTCTATACGGGCGGCGGCCACCAGCACATCCAGCTCGGCCTCAAGCGGATCGATCCGCCCGGCCTTTGCCGCTCGAACCACGAGGTCGTGGCGGCGCTCGCCGCACGGCTCGGCGCCGCGCATCCGGGCTTCGCCATGACGCCGCGCGAGCTGATCGATGCGACCCTCCGGGCCTCCGGCCGCGGCACGCTCGCGGCGCTCGAAGCGGCGGATGGGGTGCTCGACGCGCAGCCGGCCTTCGCGCGCGCCCATTTCCTCGACGGGTTCGGCCATCCGGACGGCCGCTTCCGGTTCCGCCCGGACTGGTCTGCGGTGCCGATCGGTCATGACGGCCCGCGCGGCCCGACCGACCTCCTGCCGTCCCTGCCCGACCATTGGGAGGCGCCGCTGCGGACCGGCACGGCCGCGTTCCCCTTCCGCCTCGCCACCAGCCCGGCCCGCAACTTCCTGAATTCGAGCTTCACCGAGACGCCGACCTCGCTGGCCAAGGAGCGCCATCCGACCGTGATGATCCATCCGGCGGATGCGGCCGAGCGGGGGATCGTCGAGGGGGCCTGGGTGCGTCTGGCCAATGCGCTCGGTGCCGTGCAGCTGCGGGCCACCCTGTTCGACGGCCTGCGCCGCGGCGTGCTGATCGCGGAATCGATCTGGCCGAACGACGCCTATCCGGACGGGCGCGGCATCAACACGCTGACCGGGGCCGACGCGCCGGCGCCGTTCGGCGGGGCCGCCTTCCACGACAACCACGTCTCCATCGAGCCGCTGCCGGCTGCCTGATTGCGGTGCAGGCCCGAATCGGGCCGCGGCGTTTTCGCCGGACTGTGGCGCCTGCGCCCTTGCACGGAGCGGGGGATCAGAGTCCAACGGTCAAGCTTTCCGCTCACCGGACACCGACCATGCGCATCCGCATCGCCCTTGCCGCCGGCCTGATGGCCCTCGGCGCCACCGCCGCCCTCGCGGGCGCCGCCTCCTCGCAGCTCGAAGCCTACCAGCCCGATCCGGCCCTGCGCACGGCGCCCAAGACCGAACTCGAGAGCCGCGTGCGCCGGGCCTGCGCGGTCGTGCAGGCCCGCCTGCAGAACACGGCCGAGACCACCCTGGAACGCCCCTGCGGCTGCTACGCCAGGGCGACCCTGCGCGCCCTCGATGCCTCCGAGCTCGAAGCCTACCGGACGACCGGCTATTTCAACGATTCCGCGCGGGCCAAGGCCCTCGAAGCCCTCGACAGCTGCAAGCTGCCGCGGCCGGTCTGACCCGCTTTCCCATCGGGGCCGACGCCGCTCGCGCGCCCCTCTCCCGCACGGGAGAGGGGCTTTTTTATTCGCCGCCTCGCTGCGGATTCCGGCTTGCGTCCCGCTCCAGTCGCACATAAAGATATCTTTATGTTTCGAATGGAGCCGAGAGCCGCCCGCCGATGACCCGCCCGCTGCACTTCGCCGATGCCTTGAGCGTGCTGCGCGCCGCGGCGGAAGAGACGCGGCTGCGCATCCTCGCGCTCCTGGGGGAGGGGGAACTCTCGGTTTCCGACCTCACCGACATCCTCGGCCAGTCGCAGCCGCGGATCTCGCGCCACCTGAAGCTGATGGTCGAGGCGGGGCTGGTGGAGCGGCACCGGGAGGGGGCCTGGGCCTTCTTCCGCCTCGTCGAGGGCGTGTCCGCCCTGGTCGAGCCGCTCATTGCCGCCATGGACCGGACGAATCCTCCCCTGTCGGAGGATCTGGCCCGGCTCCAGGCCGTGCGGGCGCAGCGGGCGGAAGCGGCCCAGAGCTTCTTCGCACGGCTCGCGCCGCAATGGGACCGGGTGCGCTCGCTCCACGTGCCGGAGGCGACCGTTGAGGCGGCGGTGCTCGACGTGCTCGGGCCTGGGCCGATCGGCAGCCTGATCGACCTCGGCACGGGGACCGGCCGGATGCTCGGCCTGCTCGCGCCCCGCGCCACGCGGGCGACCGGGCTCGACGCCAACTACGCCATGCTGTCGGTGGCCCGGGCCAATCTGGAGCGGCAGGGACTGGCGCGGGTCGATCTGCGCCAGGGCGACATCCACGCCCCGCCCTTCGGCCGCGGCAGCTTCGATCTCGTGCTGATCCACCAGGTGCTGCACTATCTCGACGAGCCCGCGCGGGCTTTGCGCGAGGCGGCCCGCCTCGTCGCTCCCGGGGGGCGGCTGCTGGTGGTCGATTTCGCGCCGCACGACCTGGAATTCCTGCGCGAGTCGCAGGCCCATCGCCGCCTCGGCTTCTCGGCCGAGCAGGTCACCGGCTGGCTCACCGAAGCCTCCCTCACGGATGTGCGCGTCCGCGAGCTTCCGCCGAGCGGCGATGCCGGGCACCGGCTCACCGTCACGCTCTGGCTCGCCCATAGCCGCGCGCTCGGCGCCGAGCCGGCCCGTGAGGTTGCCTGATGCCCGCCGTGCCCCTCACCCACACGCTGCCCGTGCGCGGCACGGTGTGCGTCCCCCCATCCGCCTGACAGAAACCGAGGTCCCGATGGCTTCCACCGCCTTCCGTCCGAGCCGCGAGAGCCACCGTCCGATTCGGGTGTCCTTCGAGTTCTTCCCGCCGAAGACCGCGGAGATGGAGGCGACGCTGTGGTCGTCGATCGAGCGGCTGGCGCCGCTCCAGCCGAACTTCGTGTCGGTGACCTACGGGGCCGGCGGATCGACCCGCGAGCGCACCCACAACACCGTCGCGCGGATCGTGCGCGAGACGAACCTCAAGCCCGCCGCCCATCTCACCTGCGTCGATGCGACGAAGGAGGAGGTGAACGAGGTCGTGCGCTCCTACTGGGATGTGGGCGTGCGCCACATCGTGGCCCTGCGCGGCGACCCGGCCGAGGGCGTCGGCACGGCCTACCGGGCCCATCCCGGAGGCTATGCGCGCTCCTGCGACCTCGTCGCGGGGATCAAGGGCATCGGCGACTTCCAGGTCTCGGTCTCGGCCTATCCGGAGCGCCACCCGGAGGCGCCGTCCCTCGATGTCGACATCGACGCGCTCAAGGCCAAGGTCGAATGCGGCGCCGACCGCGCCATCACTCAGTTCTTCTTCGACAACGACCTGTTCTTCCGCTACCTCGACCGGGTTCAGGCGCGCGGCATCGACATCCCGATCGTCCCGGGGATCCTGCCGGTGCAGAACTTCAAGCAGGCGGCGAGCTTCGCCAAGCGCACCGGAGCCTCGGTGCCGGATTGGCTGGCGGCGCGCTTCGAGGGCCTCGAGGACGATGTCGGCACGCGCAAGCTGGTGGCGGCGGCGGTCGCCGCCGAGCAGGTGCTCGACCTCCTCGACCGGGGCGTCACCGACTTCCACTTCTACACCATGAACCGCGCCGACCTCGTCTACGCGATCTGCCACCTCCTCGGCCTGCGCGCGACCCCGAGCGCGCCCATGCCGGAGCGGGCCGCGGCGTGAGCGTGGCAGGAGGATAGGCCGCCTTCGACCGTCGCTTGCCGCTCTGACGACGTTCTCACCGCAACGGCCGCCCGCCGGCCTCTCCCGGATTGACCCGATGACCGACTTCCGCCCCGCCGACGGCGCCGATGTTCTCGCCACGCTCCGCAAGCGGGCCGCAGAGCGAATCCTCGTTCTCGACGGGGCGATGGGCACCATGATCCAGCGCCTGAAGCTCGGCGAGGCGGATTTCCGCGGCAAGCGGTTCATGGACCATCCGCATGATCAGAAGGGCAACAACGACCTCCTGATCCTCACCCAGCCGGACGCGATCCGGCAGATCCACCTCGACTATTTCCTCGCCGGGGCGGATGTGGCCGAGACCAACACCTTCTCGGGCACGGTGATCGCCCAGGCCGATTACGGCATGGAGGCGATCGTCCGCGAGTTGAACCGCGAGGGCGCGCGGCTCGCCCGCGAGGCCGCGGCGGAGGCCGAGCGCCGGGACGGGCGCCGCCGCTTCGTCGCGGGCGCCGTCGGCCCGACCAACCGCACCCTCTCGATTTCGCCGGACGTGAACAACCCCGGGTATCGGGCCGTCACCTTCGACCAGGTGCGCGATGCTTATGCCGAGCAGGTGAGGGGGCTGATCGAGGGCGGCTCGGATCTCGTCCTGATCGAGACGATCTTCGACACGCTGAACGCCAAGGCGGCGATCGCGGCGACCTGGCAGGTCTTCGGCGAGATGGGCGTGCGCCTGCCCATCATGATCTCGGGCACCATCACCGACCTGTCGGGCCGCACCTTGTCGGGCCAGACGCCGACCGCCTTCTGGCACTCCCTGCGCCATGCCGAGCCGCTGACCTTCGGCCTCAACTGCGCGCTCGGCGCCCGCGAGATGCGCGCCCATATCAGCGAGCTGTCGCGGGTCTGCGACACGCTGGTCTGCGCCTATCCGAATGCCGGCCTGCCGAACGAGTTCGGCCTCTACGACGAGAGCCCGGAGGCGATGGCGGCGCTGGTCGGCGAGTTCGCCGGGAGCGGGCTCGTCAACATGGTGGGCGGCTGCTGCGGCACCACGCCCGACCACATCCGCGCCATCGCCGAGGCCGTCGCCGGCAAGGCGCCCCGGCGCGTGCCGGAGGTGCCGCGCCTGATGCGCCTCTCAGGGCTCGAGCCTTTCACGCTCACCAAGGAAATCCCCTTCGTGAACGTGGGCGAGCGCACGAACGTCACCGGCTCGGCCAAGTTCCGCAAGCTCATCACCAATGGCGACTACGCCGCCGCCCTCGACGTCGCCCGCGACCAGGTCGCGGCCGGCGCCCAGGTCATCGACGTCAACATGGACGAGGGCCTGCTCGATTCGGCCGCCGCCATGGTCGAATTCCTGAACCTCGTCGCGGCCGAGCCCGACATCGCCCGCGTGCCGGTGATGGTCGATTCCTCGAAATTCGCGGTGATCGAGGCCGGCCTGAAGTGCATTCAGGGCAAGCCGATCGTGAACTCGATCTCGCTCAAGGAGGGCGAGGAAAAATTCATCCACGAGGCGAAGGTCTGCCGCTCCTACGGGGCCGCCGTGGTGGTGATGGCCTTCGACGAGAAGGGCCAGGCCGATACGCTGGCGCGCAAGGTCGAGATCTGTACCCGCGCCTACCGGATCCTCACCGATGAGGTGGGCTTCCCGCCGGAGGACATCGTCTTCGACCCGAACATCTTCGCGGTGGCGACCGGCATCGAGGAGCATGACGGCTACGGGGTCGCCTTCATCGAGGCTGCGCGGCAGATCCGGCAGACCCTGCCCCATGCCCATATCTCGGGCGGCGTCTCGAACCTCTCCTTCGCCTTCCGGGGCAACGAGCCGGTGCGCGAGGCGATGCACGCGGTGTTCCTGTACCACGCCATCCACGCCGGCATGGATATGGGCATCGTCAATGCGGGCCAGCTCGCCGTCTACGACGAGCTCGACCCGGAGCTGCGGGATCTGTGCGAGGACGTCGTCCTCAATCGCCGGTCTGATGCCACCGAGCGCCTGCTGGAGCAGGCGGCCCGCTTCAAGGAGGGGGGCGGCGCGCAGGTGCGAACGGCCGATCTCGCCTGGCGCGAGGCGCCGGTGGAGAAGCGGCTGGAGCACGCCCTCGTCAACGGCATCACCGAGTACATCGAGGCCGACACCGAGGAGGCCCGCGCCAAGGCGGCGCGCCCCCTCGACGTGATCGAGGGCCCGCTGATGGCCGGCATGAACGTCGTCGGCGACCTGTTCGGCTCGGGCAAGATGTTCCTGCCCCAGGTGGTGAAGTCCGCCCGCGTGATGAAGCAGGCCGTCGCCTACCTGATGCCGTTCATGGAGGCGGAGAAGCAGGCGAATGGCGGTGTCGGGCGGCAGGCCGCCGGCAAGGTGCTGATGGCCACCGTCAAGGGCGACGTCCACGACATCGGCAAGAACATCGTCGGCGTCGTGCTCGCCTGCAACAACTACGAGATCATCGATCTCGGCGTGATGGTGCCGGCGGCCAAGATCCTCGACACGGCGAGGAAGGAGAAGGTCGACATCGTCGGCCTTTCGGGCCTGATCACGCCCTCCCTCGACGAGATGGTGCACGTCGCCTCCGAGATGGAGCGCGAGGGCTTCGACGTGCCGCTCCTGATCGGGGGCGCCACGACGAGCCGCGTCCACACGGCGGTGAAGATCCACCCGGCCTATGCGCGGGGCCAGGCCGTCTACGTGACGGATGCGAGCCGGGCGGTCGGCGTGGTGTCGAGCCTGCTCTCGCCCGAGACGCGCGTGACCACCATCGAGAGCGTGCGCGCCGAGTACAAGCGCGTCGCCGAGGCCCATACGAGGGCCGAGGCCGACAAGCAGCGCCTGCCGCTCTCGAGGGCGCGCGCCAACGCCTTCAAGGCCGATTTCGCGTCGTACCGGCCGGCCAAGCCGACCTTCACGGGCACCCGCGTCTTCCGCACCTACGACGTTGCCGAACTCGTCCCCTATATCGACTGGACGCCCTTCCTGCAGACCTACGAGTTCAAGGGCCGCTTCCCGGCGATCCTGGAGGATCCGGTCCAGGGGCCGGCGGCGCGGGCCCTGTTCGACGATGCCCAGGCGATGCTCGCGCGCATCGTCGAGGAGCGCTGGTTCAACCCGAAGGCGGTGATCGGCTTCTGGCCGGCCAATGCGGTCGGCGACGACATCCGCCTGTTCACCGGGGAGAGCCGCTCGGAGAGGCTCGCCACCTTCCACGGCCTGCGCCAGCAGCTCTCGAAGCGCGACGGCCGGCCGAATACCTGCCTGTCCGACTTCGTGGCCCCGCTCGAGTCGGGCGTGGCGGATTATGTCGGCGGCTTCGTGGTCACGGCGGGGCTGGAGGAGGTGCGGATCGCCGAGCGCTTCGAGCGCCAGAACGACGATTACCGCTCGATCCTGGTCAAGGCCCTGGCGGACCGCATCGCCGAGGCTTTCGCCGAGCGGATGCACGAGCGCGTGCGCCGCGAGTTCTGGGCCTATGCCCCGGACGAGGCGTGCACGCCCGACGACCTCGTCGCGGAGGCGTATCAGGGCATCCGCCCGGCGCCGGGCTATCCGGCCCAGCCCGACCATACCGAGAAGGCGACCCTGTTCGACCTGCTCCAGGCCGAGCCGCGCATCGGCGTGAAGCTGACCGAATCCTACGCCATGTGGCCGGGCTCCTCGGTGTCGGGCCTCTACCTCGCCCATCCGGAGGCGCATTACTTCGGGGTCGCCAAGGTGGAGCGCGATCAGGTGGAGGATTACGCCGCCCGCAAGGGCATGGCGGTGGCGGAGGTGGAGCGCTGGCTCGGCCCGATCCTGAACTACGACCCGGCCCGGCATCTCGCGGCGGCGGAGTAGGCCACGGCCAGGCTTGACCGATGGCCCCGCCCCGGCTCAAAGCTTGGGCGCGAGGGCCGAACCGGCCATGCGGCGACGGATAGCCGGAAAGGGCGCGATGCGGACAGGTCTGGTGGGGATCGCGCTCCTGGCGGGGCTCGCCACGGCGGGCTGCACGACCTTCGGCTACATCTCGCATACCTATGCGAGCCTCAAGCCCCAGGTCGTCACGACCGGCTGCAAGGATCCCTACGAGGTGTTCGACCAGCGCCAGACCCGCCGGATGCTGATCGTCTCGAACGGCCTGCGCGAAGTGGCGGGCTGCGGCCTCGACGGGGCGGATCCGGCGCTGACTCGCCGCCAGCGCTTCAGCGAGGCGGCCACGACCTATCTGCAGGAAACCGACCGGGAGACCTGCCGGATCATCGGCGAGACGGTGTTCGACGACCTTCGCACGGAGTTCGTCTATGCCTGTGCCGAGCCGATCGAGAAGCCGGGCACCAAGGTGCGCCGCCTGCCTGGGCGGTACTGATCGGGAGAGTCCGTCAGGCGCATCGAGAGGCGTCCGACGCATTCTCATCCGAGATTCGATTGATGGCTTCGCTCAAGCGGGTGCGATGATCCGGTCTCCGGTTGATCCTTCGCAGACCGGATCACAGGGTCTCCGCCCCCTCCCTCTTTCCGGGCCCGTTCGGGCCTGCACGACTGCAGCGTTAGCGGAAGCAGATCCGGGACCCAGCAGGAGGACGTGTCGCGCAGCGGCTCCGTTTGCCTTTACCGTGGCTGACAAGCGGTCGCTGCGCGACTTCTTGTGCTGGGTCCCGGGTCGCATTCCGCTGGCGCTGCAGTCGTCCAGGACAGGGGCGAGCGAACATCGTCGCTGGGCTGACTGGTTTCTCCGGGACATCCTCTAGGGCCGGCTTTCCGGCGGCTTCGGATGCGGGAAGGTGCGCTCGGTGGCGTCGCCGGCTGCGGCAAGCAGGGCGCGTGCGAAGCGCCGGGCCTCCGCCCGGTCGAGGGCGATCACCGCAGTGACGGGCTCCCCGCCGAGATCCGCCAGGCCGAGTTCGATCTGAACGCCCGCGGCGGTCGGCGTCACCTTCAGGGTCCAGTCGCGTTCGCTCATGACGGCGCCTTGCGTCGCGGGACGGTCACGCCCCGAATCAGCCTATAGACCATTTTCCGGCGCCCGCGAGCCGAGCGCGGCCCGCAGAACCGGTTGACCACAAGGGTCTCGCGTGGTGGGTGCGCGAAAGGCGGGGCCGCCGCGCCCCGCGCCGCAGGGACGAGCGATGAGCGAGATCTTCTTCCGCACCGGCGAGGCCACCGTGCTCGCCGCCGAGGGCCAGTTCACCGATGCCATGCCGGAGGTGCTGATCGGGTCCGTGCGCGGCCCGGTCGGGACGGCCTTCGCCTCGATGATGGGGCAGGTCCAGGGCCACACCCGGATGTTCGTGGTGCGCGACCTCAACCAGCTCGTGCGCCCCGCCACCATGATGACCACCAAGGCGACGATCCACTCCGCCGAATACGTCGAACTCCTCGGCGGCGTGGTTCAGGCCGCGACCGGCGACGCCATCGTGGATTGCGTGATCGAGGGCATCCTGCCGAAGGACGGTCTCGACGACCTGTGCATGATCGTCATGATCTGGCTCGATCCGCGCTGCGCCGAAGATCCGAATCTCGACCGCAAGGACCTCTACCGCACCAACTACGAGGCCACGAAGCTCGCCATCGCCCGCGCCCTGAAGGGCGAGCCGACCATCGACGAGCTCATCGCCAACCGCAAGACGGTGAAGCACTACGCCCTGGACGGGGTCATCGACTACGAGGAGTAACTGGAGAGTCACGCACGTAGGACGATATTCCTCTCCGCCAAGCGGCGCAGTTGACCGTCCGGGGACTGCGCCGCAAGGTGCGCCGCCTTGCGGGGCCGGGTCACCGGTTCGCCGCGCCGATCGAGGGTTCCGATGCGCCCACGCCGTGCCGTGCTGGTCCTCTTCGCCTGCGCCCTGCTCGGGGCCGGGCCGACCTTCGCGCAAGGCGAGCCGCCTCCGGACGCCGTTCAGGCTCCGGCCCCGTCCCAAGCGCCGCGCCACCCGGCGCGCAAGCCGGCTCCGCCCGCCGGGATCCAGGTCTGGGACGCCCGCATCGAAGGCGGAGACCTGCGCATCTCGGGCAGCGTCGGCAAACCGGGCGTGGTCGTCACCGTGGACGACGACATCCCGGTGCAGACCGACCGCCGCGGGCGCTTCTCGCTGCACGTCCCATACCTGCCGCCGAACTGCGTCGCGACCCTGAAGGCCGGCGAGGAATCCCGCGAGATCGTGGTGGCGAATTGCGGCGCGACCGGACCGCAGGGGCCGAAAGGCGAACCCGGTCCGACCGGGCCGCAGGGCGTCGCCGGGCTGCCCGGCCCGAAGGGCGATCCGGGGCCCCGCGGGGAGCCGGGGCCGAAGGGCGAGCCCGGTCCTCGCGGTGAGGCGGGGGCCAAGGGAGAGCCCGGTCCCAAGGGTGATCCGGGACCCCGGGGGGAGCGCGGGCCGAAGGGCGAGGCCGGGCTTCCGGGCGCTCCGGGCCCGCGGGGTGAGCCTGGGCCGGCAGCGGCCGTGACGGCAACGAGCCTGCCGATGCGGATGCTCCGCAGCGAGGGCTGCGCGGACGGTGCCTGCGAACTCGCCTGCGATTCCGGCGAGACCTTCGTGTCGGCTTACTGTCTGCGCGCTGGGAGCCCGACCTTCAGCCGCCGGACCGGCGGCGAGGCAGTGGCCTCGTGCCCGGCGGAGAGTGCCGGCATGGTCGGGTTCTGCGCGAAGCTCTGAAGTCGCGTCAGCGCTCGGCGAGCCACGCGAGGATGCCCGCTGCAGCCGCGCGCCCCGTGGCGAAGCTCGCCTGCAGCAGGTAGCCGCCGGTCGGGGCCTCCCAGTCCAGCATCTCGCCGGCCAGGAAAACGCCCGGCCGCCGCTTCAGCATGAAGCGGGCGTCGAGTTCCGCGAGTGCGACGCCCCCCGCGCTCGAGATGGCGCGAGCGATCGGCTGCACCCCTGTCAGCCGCAGTGGCGCGGCCTTGATGAGGCCCGCGAGAGCCTCCGGTGCGCCGGGCAGGTCGCTTCCTGCCGCCTCTCGGAGCAGCCCGGATGCGGCGGGGTCGAGGCCCGCCGCCTTGCGCAAAGTCGTCGCGCGCGACTGGCCGGGCCGCGCCGCCGCGAGGCGCCGTGCCAGCGCATCCCGGTCGAGGTCCGGTCGGAGATCGACCACCAGAATCGTCTCGCCAGCGGCCCGGATCGCCTCGCGCAGCGGCCGCGACAGGGCGTAGACGGCGCCGCCCTCGATTCCCTCGGCGGTCACCACGGCCTCGCCGCGCACGCGGTCGGGGCCGCAGCTCAGCGCGACGCGCTTGAGCGGCGCGCCCGCGAAACGCTCCGCGAAGGCGGGCGACCACACCACCGTGAATCCGACATTGGCCGGGCGCAGCGGCGCCACCGCGACGCCGTCCGCCGCCAGGATCCCCGCCCAGCCGCCATCGGACCCGAGCCTCGGCCAGCTGGCGCCGCCAAGGGCGAGCACGGTGGCATCCGCCCGCAGGGATTCCTCGCCCTCGGGGCCGAGGAGCCGGAGCGATCCGTCCCCGGCCCAGCCCGTCCAGCGCGTCCGGGTGCGAAGGGTCACGCCGAGCCGGCCGAGACGGGCGAGCCATGCCCGCAGGAGGGGAGAGGCCTTGAAGGCGGTCGGAAACACGCGCCCGCTCGATCCCACGAAGGTCGCCTGGCCGAGCCCCTCGCACCAGGCCCGCAGCGCCTCCGGCGGGAATGCGCGGATGGCCGCCTCGATCGGCCCCGCCGGCGGGTGATAGCGGGCGAGGAAGCGCTCCAGCGGCTCGCTATGCGTGAGGTTGAGGCCGCCGCGTCCAGCGATGAGCAACTTGCGGGCGGGCGAGGGCATGCGCTCGACCACCGTCACGGCGAGGCCCGCCTGAGCCAGGACCTCCGCCGCGAACAGGCCCGCGGGTCCCGCTCCGATCACCGCCGCCCGGCGGCCCGCCACGCCCATCTGTGCCATGCCCGGACCAAAGCGGCGTTGCGGGGGCATCTGTCAACCGGGCGCTCTTGATCCGCCGCGATCAGCGACTTAAGTCGAGCCCATCGGCTGCGGGCCCCTCTGGCGAGCTGCGCTTCTCGCGCCTCGTGATGTCGGAGCCGATGCTTTCCCCAATCGAAGCATCCATGGTCCCGCACATGGTCGAACTCCTCTCCGTCGCTTGGCTCGGCAAACCGATCTGGATGTGGCTTCTGTTCCACGCCGTGATCGTGCTGCTGCTGGCCTTCGATCTCGGGCTCCTGCACCGCGACAGCAGCCGGGAGATCGGCGTCAAGGAGAGCCTGGCGCTGACGGCCTTCTACCTGACCCTCGGCCTGATCTTCGGCGGCTGGATCTGGTGGTATATCGGCCCGCAGGCGGGGCAGGAATATCTCGCCGGCCTCGTGGTCGAGAAGTCGCTGTCGATGGACAACGTCTTCGTGATCGCGGTGATCTTCGGGTTCCTCGGCATACCCCGGGCGTTGCAGCACCGGGTGCTGCTCTGGGGCATTCTGGCGGCGGTGCTGCTGCGGGGCCTGATGATTGGGCTCGGTGCGGCGCTGGTCCACCAGGCCGAATGGGTGCTGACCTTCTTCGCCGCCTTCCTGATCTATGCCGGCGCCAAGATGCTGGTCTCCGGCAGCGAGGAGGAGGACGAGGGCGAGACCGCGAACCGCTTCGCGAATTTCATGCGCCGCCGCTTCCGGGTCACGCCGGACCTGCACGGGCAGCATTTCATGGTCCGCCTGCCCGACCCGAAGACCGGCCAGATGGTGCCCTGGTTCACTCCGCTCGCCCTCGCGCTGGTGCTGGTGAACGGCGCCGACGTGATCTTCGCGGTCGACAGCGTGCCGGCGATCTTCGCGATCACCACCGACACCTATGTGGTCTACACGTCGAACATCTTCGCGATCCTGGGGCTGCGCGCGCTCTACTTCGCGCTCGCCGCGATGGTGGACCGCTTCGCCTATCTGAAGACCGCGCTCGCTCTGATCCTGATCTTCATCGGCGCGAAGATCGTGGTGGCAGACACGTTCGAGTGGATCGAGATCAAACCCTGGGTCTCGCTGGTCGTCACCGTCGTGCTGCTGGCGAGCGGCATCGCCTACAGCCTCTGGCGCACCCGGGACGCGCGGCATTCGGCCGTCGAGGAGCGGCCGGTGCGGGGATAGAGCGCTCCCCCGCCGAAGTGGAGGCCGGTTCGTCGCAGACGATGCGGCAAACTTGATGAGGCAATCGATGCCGGCGGTCCTGTGTAAGGCCGCGGGTTTGGCATCGACCGTTCAGGACGAGTCATACGGCGTCCGGTTGATCCGTTCGGAGATAAGAGGGCGCAGAGAACCCCTCTCCCGTGCGGGAGAGGGATCCCTGCGCGTCCTCATCTCGGAAGGAATCAACCGAAAGCCGTATCAACGCCCGAGGTGCCGGCAGCTTGGGCCGTTGCGGTTACTCGGCGGCTTCGCGGAAAGCCGGCGGCTCGCCGGACAGCACGGCCTGCGCCACCGCGGCGCCGCCCGCGCGGTACGGGATGCCGAAGAGCTTGAAGCCCATCTCGACGCCCGCCAATGCGCCCGCGATGGTGAGGTCGTTGAAGTCGCCGATATGGCCGATGCGGAACACCCGGTCGGCAAGCGGGCCGAGGCCGCCGCCGAGCGCCATGTTGAAGCGCTCCAGCACCGCCGCCCGGAACGCATCCGCGGAATGGCCGTCGGGCATGCGCACCGCCGTCACCATCGGCGAGGCCTGCGCCTCGTTCGCGCACTGCGTCTCGAAGCCCCAGTGGCGCACGGCGCGCCGCGTCGCCTCGGCCGCGCGGGCGTGCCGGGCGAACACGGCATCCAGACCCTCCGCATGCAGGGTGTCGATCGCCACCTTGAGCCCGTACAGGAGGTTGGTGGCCGGCGTGGTCGGGAAGTAGCCGGTGCGGTTGGCCGCCAGCATGTCCTCCCAGTCCCAGTAGGCGCGCGGCAGGGTGGCCTCCCGGGCGGCCGCCAGCGCCTTGTCCGACACGGCGTTGAAGGCGAGGCCCGGCGGGAGCATCAGGCCCTTCTGCGAGCCGCCGACCGTCACGTCCACGCCCCACTCGTCGTGGCGGTAATCTGTCGAGCCGAGCGACGAGATGGTGTCGACCATGAGGAGCGCCGGGTGGCCGGTGCGGTCGAGGGCGGCGCGCACGGCCTTCACGTCCGACAGGGTGCCGGTGGCGGTCTCGTTGTGGACGATGCAGACGGCCTTGAGCGTATGCGCCCGGTCCTCGGCGAGGTGGGCCTCGATCGCCGCAGCGTCGACGCCCGAGCGCCAGTCGCCCCGGATGAATTCGGGCTTCAGGGAGAGCTTCGTCGCCATCCGTGCCCAGAGGCTCGCGAACTGGCCGGTCTCGTACATCAGCACCCGGTCGCCGGGCCGCAGCGTGTTGACCAGGGCGGCCTCCCAGCCGCCGGTGCCGGAGGCGGCGTAGATCAGCACCGGGTTGGTGGTCTTGAAGATGGTCTTGATGCCCGCGAGGACCTCGCGGCCCAGCCGTCCGAACTCGACGCTGCGATGGTCGATAGTGGGCTTCGCGGTCGCGGCCAGGATCGGCAGCGGCACGTTGGTCGGCCCCGGGATCTGAAGGAAGTGGCGGCCGGGCTGGTGGGACATGCGGCGTTCCTCGGATGCGCGGTCCCGCTCGCCGGCGGGACAGGTCCGGCGGCCTCTGTGCGCGGATGCGGCCGGAGGGGAGGGAGGTGTCTGACGGTGCCACGAGGATGATCGGCGGCCCCTGCGGGCATGCGTCACCGCGCCCCGATCACCGCCGCGGTTGTGACGCAACATTAGGCAGCAAACAAGTGCAGCTTGACCAAAGGAGGTGCATCGACACTGCCCGCGCTGAAATGGCGCGGGTTCGCAGATCCGGATACTTCACGGCCCGCCGCAAGGGCCTGGACGGCGCAGGGCAATTCCTTCCGGCAGCCTGAGGCGGGATCGGCCACGGCCTTGAGGCGGGTGGGGCGCTTCCCCAAGCGGAGCGGGGGTGAGCGCGCTCAGGCCGCGCGCGCCGCGATCAGGTCCCGCAGGGTGGTGATGGTGGAGGCATCCGCGACGCCGTCGACCCGCGCCGGGCGGAAATGGCGCTGGAACGCCTCGACCACCGCGCGCATGCGCACGTCGAAGGTGCCGGTCACCGGCTGGTCGTAGCCGTAGAGGGCGAACATCGCCTGGAGCGCCTCGATCGGCTGGCCGGCATCGCCTTCGGCGAAGAAGCGCCCGTCGCGGATCGGGGCCGGCGGCACCCAGTGGCCCACGCCCGCGCGGTGCAGGCGCTCCCACGGGAATCCCTCGCCGGGATCCTGCTTGCGGGAGGGCGCCACGTCGGAATGGGCCAGCACCCGGTCGGCGCGGATCGGCCAGCGGGCGAGGATGTCCCGCGCGAGCGCGATCACCGCCGCGACCTGCGCCTCCGGATAGGGCGGGAGCCCGCCCGCATGGCCCGGATGGGCGATCTCGATGCCGATCGAGCGGGAATTGGTGTCGCGTTCGCCCTCCCAGGCGGAATCGCCCGCGTGCCAGGCCCGGCGGCCCTCCGGCACCATCTGCACCACCCGGCCGTCCTCGAACACGAAGTAGTGGCAGGAGACTTCGGCGAGCGGGTTGGCGAGGCGCAGGAGCGCCTCGCCGGCGTCCGGCATCCCGGTATAGTGCAGCAGCAGCATATCCACCGGGCGCCGCCGTTCGCCGTGGTTCGGCGAGGGCACGACCTGCGTGGCGACGGGGCTCTCGGGCGTCGGCTTCATGGCTTGCTCAGCTTAAGCCCGCGCTCGGCGGCGATGCGGTCGTAGGCCGCATTGATGGCCGCGAGGCGCCGCGTGGCGATGGCGACCGCCGCCGGGGGGAGGCCGCGGGCCACGGCCCGGTCCGGATGGTTCTCCGCCACCAGGGCCCGATAGCGGGCCTTCAGCTCCGCATCCGAGAGCGCGCGCGCGACGCCCAGCACCTCGTAGGGGTCGTCGGCGAGGCGGACATGGCGGGCCGCGATGCAGTTGAACCGCGCCTCGTCCAGCCCGAAGATCTCGGCCACGGCGCGCAGATAGCGCGCCTCCTTGTCGTGGATGGCCCCGTCCGCCTTGGCGATGTGGAACAGCCCGTCGAGGACGTCCTCCAGCAGGCGCGGCTCCTCGCGAAAGGTCTCGGCGATCTGCTGGGCGTAGGCTTCGAAGCCGTTCGTCGTCGCCTTGGCGAGGTCGAACAGCCGCGTGACGCCGGGCCGCTCGTCGTCGGACACGTGCACCACCTCCGCGAAGGCGGCGACCTCGGAAGGCGACACGACCCCGTCGGACTTCGCCATCTTGGCGGCCAGCGCGACGAGGCCGGTGGTGAACACCACCCCGCGCGGGGTCGGGCCGAACAGCGATCCTTCGCGGTCGAGGAGGAAATGCCCCGCCACCGCGCCGACCAGCGCTCCCAGCGGTCCGCCGACGGCGAGGCCGAGCCCGGCGCCGCCGATCTTTCCCCAGAGGCCGTGACTCATCGGGGCGCGGGTCCGGTCGGCAGCGCAGCAGCCGGGCGTGGGGGGAGGGAGATCATCATCGCACGGTGTTTAAGGCCGATTGCCCGTCGGCGGAACCGGCCCGCCTGCGTCGAGCGCGATCGCAGGCGCCGTCGAAGGGCTCGGCCGGTGCGGCCCCCTCGGGGCGCAGCCGACCTCGGGTGCGGGCTGCCGGATGCCCTGGATGGTCCGGCAGCCCGCGATCGGTCGTCCGACGACGGCCTCAGCGGCAGTAGATGTTGCCGTAGGGGTCGCGGTAGGTGCCGTAGGGGCATTGCGGCGCCGTGGCCGCGCCCACGAGGGCGCCGCCCGCCGCGCCGATCAGGCCGCCAGCGACCGCGCCGCTCGCGCGCCCGGTGGCCGCCGCGCCGACGGCCGCGCCCGTGAGGCCGCCGAGCGCCGCACCTCCGGCGGCCCGGTCGCCGGGCGTGTTGCAGGCCCCGAGAGACAGCGCCATGGCGCCCGCGAGGGTGGCGGCGATGAGCTTCTTCATGACAAACTTCCCTTGTGCAATTCGCGGTCTTGCGACGGATCGAGCGCCGGTCGCCGCTGTCTACAGCCTAGCTGTCCGACTGCTGAACACCAAATGACCGTGGGACCGATCGGCGGCCCGGGCGGCCTGCGGCGGCGCGAAAATGGTCCGGCGCGGCATCGCGGCCACGGTCGGCGCGGGGAAAGCCGTCGCAAATCGTGTGACACCCGCCCCGACGATGCGTAGAGGAGGGGGACGCCGAACGACATCCGCGAGGAGCCCGCATGCTGCGCGCCACCACCATCGTCCGCAAGCCCGCCGTCCGGCCGGACGCGGTCGCCGACACCGTCACCCTCGACCACGCCGCCCGCAGCCGGCGCGAGGGGACGCATGTCGCGGCGGGCGGCCTGGCCTTCCGGCTCGATCTCGACCGCGCGGCCACCCTGGAGGACGGCGACGCGCTGCGCCTGGAGGATGGGCGGCTGGTGCGCATCGCCGCGGCGGCCGAAGCTCTGCTCGAGGTGCGCGCCGAGAACCTGGTGCGGCTCACCCGCCTCGCATGGCAGTTCGGGAGCAACCACGTCCTGGTCGAAGTGACGCCGGATGCGCTCTACGTGAAGGCGGATCCGGTCGTGGCGGAGCTGATCCGCGGCCAGGGCTGCGCCTCCTCCCCCGTCGAGCGGCCGTTCCGGCCCGAGCGCGAGGTGGTCGCCCACGATCACAGCCAGTGCGGCCACGATCACCACGGCCATCACGGGCACGATCACCACCATCACCACGGCCACGCGCACGACCACCATCACCACGACCATGACCACGGGCATCATCATCACGACCACTGAACGAGCGGGCGCGGGGGCGGCCGCCCTCGCCTCCTGGCGCTTCAGCGTCGCTCGGATGCTCGATGGGTTGGGCTGATCTGGATTTGCCTTTTTAGATCAGCGCCTTACGCTTCATCCCTGTTCGGCTTTTGCCGAGCTTGTGCCCAATTGTCACGCTGAGAAATGAGCGGCACTGGACGGTCGACGCTCGGGCGCGACTAGGCGTCTGCGGCTTGGCAATTCCAGCCTCTCTGGCCGCCTGACACGCCCGGACCCGAATCAGGTTTGCTCGTTCCGACGCAATCTCCGGGGGCTGATGCCAGCTGCCGAAGCATGGACCGATCTCGGTTGGGCTGATGCGCTCTTGCCTCCACCTCGCCCCGCCTGTCTGGAGGATTGGATTCGCGCAGCCCTGGCAATCCGACGCGATCGGGTAAGCGGCGCGAATCTGCAATGTGCGGAGCGGCGACGGGCGCTCCTCGTCAAGGAACCGGGCGTCAGTTCGCCCGATCGCTCCTGCGCAATTGCGTGGGCAGCCCGAACTGGGCGAGCAGCGCGCAAAGGATGCAGAGACCGCCGATCACGTAGAGGGCCGGGGTGGTCGAGCCCGTCAGGTCCTTCACCCAGCCGACCATCACCGGACTGACGATGCCGCCGAACTGCCCGAGCGTGTTGATGAGCGCGATGCCTCCCGCCGCGCCGACGCCGGTGACGAGCTTCGGCGGCAGCGTCCAGAAGGTCGGGATCGACGCCACGATCCCGGCCCCCAGTCCGCAGAGCGCGAGCATCAACGGGAGGATTCGGCTGTCGAACAGGCCGGCCGCGAAGAACCCCAGCCCGGCCAGGAGGGTGAGGCCGGCCACGAATTTTGGCCGCTGGCCCGACGCATCCGAGATGCGTCCGACGAGAACCATGCTGATCGCGCCGCAGACATAGGGCAGCGCGGCCAGCAGCCCGACCGTCCCCGCGCCGGCACCGCTCGCCGTTCGAATGAGGTCCGGCCCCCAGAAGTTGAGGCCGTAGGAGCCGATCTGGATCAGAAAGTAGATCAGGCCGATCGTCAGGAAGCCGGGCGTACGGATCGCCCCGAGCAGGGAATGGTCCCCGATGTCACGATTGGCCTTTGTGATCTGGGAGCCGACGAGCGCCTTCTCCGCGTCGGTGAGCCAGCGCGCATCCTGGAGCCGGTCGTCGAAGCGGCCGAGCACGAGTGCGCCGAGCGCCAGGCAGGGCAGGCCACCAGCGAGGAACAGCCACTGCCAGCCGGCCAGCCCCGCCACGCCGTTCAGATGCCCGAGGATCAGGCCCGAGAGCGGCGCGCCGACGATGCCCGAAAAGGCGGAGGCGACAAACAGGAGCGAGGTGATGCGCCCCCGGTACGAGGCCGGGAACCAGAGCGTCAGGTAATACAGGATGCCCGGTGCAAATCCCGCCTCCATGGCGCCGATGAGGAAGCGCAGCGCATAGAACTGCCACTCCTGTGTGATGAACACCATGGCGGCGGTCGCGAGGCCCCACGAGATCATGATCCGGGCGATCCAGCGCCGCGCCCCGACCCGGTACAGGATCAGGTTCGAGGGCACCTCGAAGAGCACGTAGCCGATCACGAACAGGCTGGCGCCGAGGCCGTAGGCGGTATTGCTGAAGCCCAGGTCGCTCTGCAGCTGGAACTTGGCGAAGCTGATGTTGATGCGGTCGAAGAAGGCGAACAGATAGCAGACCATGATCAGCGGCATGAGCCGCCAGGCGATCTTGCGGATGACGGAGGCGACCGAGACGTCATCCGTCACGGCTAAGGTGGCCGACATGGCAGCGGACATGGAAGTCTCCCTAGAGGAATGGCTGGACGGGGCCGCCTTGGATGGGCGGCTCTCATTCGTTGCGGGCCGGGTCAGGCGGTCCGAGGCGGCGCGTGGAGGTCGCAGGGCCGTCCGGCTTTCGCGACCTGCCCCGGGACGTCGTGGCCGACGAGCGCCGGCAGGCCGCGCGACAGGCGGATCAGCGCGTCGAGGTCGAGGCCCGTCGCGATGGCCATCTCGTGGCACATGCTGACGAGATCCTCGGTGCAGATATTGCCGGTCGCCCCCGGCGCGAACGGACAGCCGCCGAGACCTCCGAGGGCCGCGTCGAAGCGCAAAGCCCCGGCCTCGCGGGCGGCCAGGACGTTGGCGAGGCCGAGGCCGCGCGTATTGTGAAAATGCAGGGTCAGGCGCTCGGCCGGGATGCGGGACAAGGCCCGCGCGACGAGCCTGCGGACCTGGAGCGGGTTCGCCATGCCGGTCGTGTCGGCGAGCGTCACCCCCTCCACGCCGAGGGCGAGGTAGCGGTTCACGAGATCGAGGACGCGCTCGGGCGCCTGCGCACCCTCGAAGGGGCAGCCGAAAGCCGTCGCGACCGTGGCGTTGAGGCGCACCCCCGTGCCGCGCGCGGCCTCGACGATCCGCGCGAAGGCGGCGAGCGAGGCCTCGCAGGTGAGGCCCATATTGGCGCGGTTATGCGTCTCGCTCGCCGACATCACGAGGTTGAGCTCGTCGGCCTTCGCCGCAAGGGCGCGCTCGGCCCCCTTCAGGTTGGGGACCAGCGCCACGTAGATCGTCCCCGGGCACCGCGCGATCCGCTCGAGCACCTCGGCGGCGTCGCGCAGTGCCGGCACCGCCTTCGGCGAGACGAAGGACGTCGCCTCGATGCGGGTGAAGCCCGCCCGCGAGAGCGCGTCGATCAGGGCGATCTTGTCGGCGGTCTCGATGAACCGGGGCTCGATCTGGAAGCCGTCGCGCGGCGCGACCTCCTGGACGATCAGCACGTCGCGGGCGCTCATGCCACCGCTCCCGCCTGCCGCAGGGCGGCGATCGCCGGCTCGTCGAACCCGAGTTCCGACAGCACCGCGTCGGTGTGGGCGCCCAGCGCCGGCCCGGACCAGCGCACCTCGCCGGGCGTCTCGGAGAGCTTCGGGACGATGCCGGGCATCTTCACCGGCGTGCCGTCGGGCAGCTCGGCGGTGAGGATCATGTCGCGGGCGGCATAGTGCGGGTCGGCCACGATATCGGCGACCGAGTAGATGCGTCCGGCCGGCACCTCGGCCGCGTCCAGGATCGCGAGGGCCTCCGTGACGGTCTTGGTCCGCGACCAGCCCGCGATCACCTCGTCCAGCATGGCGGCCCGGGCCGTCCGGCCGTCGTTGGAGCGCAGGTCCGGATCGGCGCCGAGGTCGGGCCGGCCGATCGCGGCCATCAGGCGGCGGAAGATCGGATCGCTGTTGCCCGCGATCACCACGTAGCCGCCGTCGCAGGTCGGGTAGGTGTTCGACGGCGTGATGCCGGGCAGCGCGCCGCCGGTCCGCGTGCGGACCTCGCCCAGGAGGTCGTATTCCGGCACAAGGCTCTCCATCACGTTGAACACGCTCTCGACCAGGGAGACATCGACCACCTGGCCCCGGCCCTGGCCCGTCTTGACCCGCAGCACCGCCATGAGGGCGCCGATCACGCCATGCAGGGAGGCGAGCGTGTCGCCGATGCTGATGCCGACGCGCGCAGGCGGGCTGTCGGGATCACCCGTCGTGTAGCGGATGCCGCCCATCGCCTCGCCGATCGCGCCGAAGCCCGGCCGGTCGCGGTAGGGTCCGGTCTGGCCGTAGCCCGAGATGCGAACCATGACGAGGTTCGGGTTGACCGCCGAGAGCTGCTCCCAGCCGAGCCCGAGCTTCTCCAGCCCGCCCGGGCGGAAGTTCTCGATCACCACGTCGGCGCTCGCCGCGAGCGCCTTGACGACGGCTGCGCCGTCCGGGGCCTTCAGGTCAACCGCGATCGACTTCTTGTTGCGGGACTGGAGGTACCACCAGAGTGACGTGCCGTTGTGCAGCTTGCGCCATTTGCGCAGGGGATCGCCGTCCTCCGGCGCCTCGACCTTGATCACCTCCGCGCCGAACTCCGCCATCAGCCGCGCGGCGAAGGGCGCCGCGATTAGCTGGCCGAGTTCGAGCACACGGATGCCGGCAAGCGGCCCGGGCATGGGCGTCTCCTCGATATGCGATGGTTGATCATTCTATAGTTGAGGACGCTGGGGGCGATCCAACCGTCTTTTGATCACGACCGTTCGCGAGAGGAGAACGCTTGCGTAGATCACTCCGCCTGCGCGAGGTGGGCGACGAGGAGGCTGGCTGCCGGCGGGAGGGAAGCGTCGCGGGTCACGATCCGCAGCTCGCGCCGCGCCCATGAATCGGAGAGGGGAACGGCGACGAGGTCCATGGAGGCGCCGAAGAGCGCGAACACCTCGCGCGGGACGACGCCCAATCCCATGTCGGCCTGCGCCATCCGGCAGACCGCGTCGAAGCCCGGAACATGGACCCGCAGCCGGAGCGGACGACCGACGCTCTGGGCCTCGTTGCGGACGCTCGCGTAGATCGAACTCTCGGCATGAAGGCCGACGAAGTCGTAGTCCAGCGTGTCGCGGAAGGCGAGTTCCGGGCGTCCGGCCAGGGGATGGTCGGGCCGCATGACGAGAACGAGCTGATCGCGCCGGTAGAGGAGGCTTCGCAGGCTGCGGGTGGGCGTCGTGCCCGCGCAGATTCCGAGATCGGCCAATCCCTCCTCGACACCTCTCACGACACCGCCGCTCGGGCGCTCCTCCAGGTCGATCTTGATCGCGTCCTGACGGGCCAGGAAGGCCCGCAGGTCTTCTGGAAGGAATTGAACGATGGCGGACAGATTGGCGAGCATGCGCACGATACCACGCACGCCCTTGGCGTGCTCGGCCAGTTCGAGCGCGATCAGCTCGGCATTGTGCAGCATGCGGCGCGCGTGATGCAGGAGCGTCTCGCCGGCGGGCGTGACCGCCATGCCGCGCGCCTGTCGGACGAGGAGCGTGACGCCGAGGCTCTGCTCCAGTTCGACCAGGCGCTTGCTCACGGCCGACGGCGCGATCGCGGCATTCCGCGCAGCCTTGGTGAGGGTGCCGTCCTCGCAGATGGTCACGAAGAGGCGGAGCGTCGTCAGATCGAGCCGGCGCAGAATGTTCGGTGGGAGCATCGACCTTCCTGGTAGATCGACCGCGCATCGCGGCTCAGGCCTTCCGGGCGGGGCGCTGCCTGCACGGCGGGACCTTACGGCGCGCGCTTCAGGTCGAGAGGATAGACGCTGCCATCCGTGCAGCGCATCGCGCTGCCGGGACCCGTGGGCAGCGCCCCATCGAAGCTGCAATCCTGGTCGCCGGCTCGCAATCGCACGGCGACGCGCCCGCCACGCCCCGGCGTCAGTGTCATCTCGCCGTTCTTCTCCTCGGCGCCTCCTCCCGGGGAGCACATTCCGGTGTGCTTCAGGGTGAGAGGCCCTTTCAGCAACCCGCCCGGCGCTTGGCCGGCCGCAGGATCCAGGCTGGCGGCGATGGCCCATTCACCCAGGAAGCCCGTCCTTCCCACCAGGCGGACCGGCTCGGCGCGAGCCGCCGCGACGACCATCACGGCGCAAGCAGCCGTCAGCACGCGACGTCTCATCGCGAGCCTCGACGGAGAGCAGGCGGTGACGCTTGGCACGGCGGAGACCGTCAGAGGCATCGCGCGTCCAAGTGCGGCGGTCACCCGCCGGCCTGCTCTTCGTCCTCGGTCAGCCGCGTGAGCTGACGGGCGAGGTTCTCCACCTGGTCACGGGTCGCGCTCACCTTCAGCACAGTACCGTCGTCGGTCTCGATCAGCAGCCGGTATCCATAGCCGACCTCGACGGTCAGCACGCGGACCAGCTTCTTCACCTCGGCTTCGGCCATCCTGGGCACCCTGGATTCGACACGCGCCCGATCATGCCTCGCCTGCGCCCGAGCGCGAAGTCCGTCGTGACAGCCGTCGTCGCCCCTCCTCGGCGGTATCGATCGGCGGCACGGAACAACCATTCGCCGCATGAGCCATGCGGGCCGCAAGGGCCGCGTCTCGGGCTATCGCTCGCTTCCGCCAAGGAAGGCGGCTGGCATGGGCGATGCGCCCGAAGGCCGCCTCGCGCTCGGTCTACGCCGCTGCCTTGGCCTCGCGCACCAGATCCTCAAGGCGCGCCGCGTTCGGGCAGAAATCGAGGTAGGTGATGGCCGCCATGCCGGCGGTCAGTTCGCGGTCGCAGTGGCTGCGTTTGGTGCAGGCAGAACACGCCTGCTCCAGCTTGAACATTTTCGCAGGCGCGTCGGTTCGAATGGTCTCTGGATCGAGGTCGAGAGCCTTGAGCATCGGGGCCAGGTTGGCAAAACTCGCATTCATCACCGGTGGGGATGCCGGGAGAGCGACGGCGCGGTCCTCGAGCATCGTTCGCATCCACTCGTCGTCGACATTTCTTATTTCCTGTGCGGCTGCAATCAGCCGCGTCCATTCGGTCAGGGGCGCGAGCATCCAGCCATAGAGGCCGGCGAGGGTCCCGGTATCGTCGGATGCAGGCATGATCGCTCTCCTCCAATCCAGCCAGGACCAGGGTGAACGCTCCGATGCTGCGCCGCCTTGATGTGGCGCAAACCCAGCCCGCCGCGATCCTCGACCGCCGGTCCGGTCAGCATCGTTAGCCTGAAGATCGAAATGTGACGGGCGGCACGGCGGCGCGCGCCCGATCCGCCGTCCTGGCGGGCCTGCTCGCAATGGCACGCAGATCCAAGCCAGGAGAATCGGACTCCCTGCCAGGCTCGCAAGTATCCGGCTGTTGCGGCTATACTGGCTGCCTCATGTCAGGGCGGTCAAACAGGTAACGAGCGGCGGGTGCGCATTCTGTTGACAGAAGGCAGCAGCACGTCCGCTCGCCAAGCCATCACGGCCCTTGCGCTCTCGGGCCACCAAGTCGCGTTCTGCGATCCGGAGCCCGTGTGTCTGGGACGCTTCTCCCGGCTCGTCTCCCACCGCTACCGGTGCCCACCCCTCGGCACGGATCCGGAGGGCTACCGTGTGTTCCTGCGAGAATTGCTCGCGGCACGGATTGCCGATGTAGTCTTGCCGATCCATGAGCAGGGCTATCTCATCGCTCGCGTCGCCGAGGAGCTGCGCCCTCATGCAGCCCTGGCCCTGCCGAGCTTTGACAGTTACGCCCGCGTCCAGACAAAGGTTGGCCTTTACGATCTCCTGACGGAGCTCGATCTTCCCCAGCCACGAACCATCCTTGTCGATAATCCACGCAGCCTCCTCCAGCGGGAGGCTTATCCATTCGTCGTCAAGACTTCCGTGGGCACGGCGAGCCGCAGCACCTGGCTGGTCCGGTGCCAAGCGGACCGCGACCGTGCCGCCGCGGAGATCGCGCGGACGACCATCGCGGGCGAGCCGATCCTCATGCAGGATTGGGTGAGTGCTCCTCTGGAGCAAGCCCAGGCGGTCTTCCAGACAGGGCGCCTCGTCGGGTTCCATGCGACGCGCCGGCTCATCGAGGGAGCCGGCGGTGGCGCCGCCCTCAAGGAGAGCGTCTGGCGGCCCAGGGTCGCGCGCGACCTGGCCCGGATCGGGTCGCACCTGGCCTGGCACGGGGCTCTCTCCGTCGACTACTTCATCGACGAGAGCGGGGAGCATCCGCTCTACATCGACGGCAATCCGCGCCTCGTCGAGCCCATGGCTGCCACGCTGGCGGGCCTCAACCTCGCGGAGCTGCTCGTCCAGGTCTCTGTGGGGACACCCATCCCCCGACTTCACACCAGCCAGCCGGGCCTGCGGACACGTCTCGCCTTGCAGGCCCTGCTCGGGGCCGCGCTCCGAACCGGAAGCCGGAGTGCGGTGGTCCGGACGATCGTCGATCTCCTCGGCAGGTCGGGTCCGTTTGCGCGAACGCAGGAGGAACTGACCCCGGCGTATCTCGATCCGCCAAGTGCTCTGCCGGTGCTCGGCGCTGCACTCGCGCTCCTCGCGCGGCCAACCAGAGCCCAGGCGATGGCGAGCCGGGGCTGGGGTGCTCATCTCCTCACGCCCGAGGCCATGCGCCGGATTCAGCAGATGGCCTGAGCCGATCAGATTCAGCACGAGATATGGCTTCCTCGGCCGCCACCTCGGAAAACTCGCCCGAACCGGCCACCTGGAGGGAAGCACTCGATCAGGGCGTGTGGAGCTTCGCCGGGGCGAAGCGGCAGTAGCTGACCCGCATCGCGGCGGCACCCTTCGCCGCCGGCATCGGCACCCACCGGCATTGACCGCATCTTCGCCTCCCCGTCGTGGAGGCCATCAAGGCAATATAGTTTACAAATTCCATATAATAACTACATACATGGCGCACCCACACCCGCCCCTGCGCATCCTCGCCGACCAGCCCCGGGTCCGGAAAGGCCCTTCCGCTGGCCGCGCCCACCGGCTTGCAGCCCGTCCGAGATGTTCGTTATAAAGAACGATATCGGGCCATTCACGCGCCCTCGAATGCCCTTTCCCACACGCCGCAAGAGAGAGACCCCTTGGACCCGATCGACTTGAAGATCCTCGCGCTTCTGCAGACGGATGCCACGCTCTCGGTCTCTGTCATCGGCGAGCAGGTTGGATTGTCGCAAACGCCGTGCTGGAAGCGCATCCAGCGGCTACAGGCCGACGGCGTCATCAACCGCCGCGTGGCTGTGCTCGATCCGGACAAGCTCGGGCTCGGACTGACGGTTTTCGTCTCGATCGAGGCCGCCGATCATTCCAAGGACTGGCTGGATCGCTTTGCGAGTGAAATCACTACGATGCCGGAGGTGCTCGAATTCTACCGGATGGCCGGCGACGTGGACTACATGCTGCGCGTCGTCGTCTCCGACATGGCGGCCTACGACATCTTCTACAAGCGCTTGACCGCGACCCTGCCTCTCAAGAACGTGACCTCGCGGTTCGCCATGCAGAAGGTGAAGTCAACCACCGCCTTGCCGCTCCCGGCCCCTCCCGCTCGGAAGAGGGCCCTGCAGCCCCCCGTAATCGGGGAATGATCTTTCACCCGGCAGCGCCCCGGCAGTGACGGTCTCCTCGCAGGGGATCGTTCTTTAGAGAGAACAATTCTCCGAGGGGCTCACCGTCCGCCAGCTCGCGCAGCGCCGCGGCCTGTTTCGCACCGCACACGCAGGCACGACGCTGCGCGAGCAGCTCGGACTGCCGCGCCCACACCGCTTCTTCCCGGGGGATGCCGCGCGCTCCTGACTCCGGATCCCCCGCGGGGCCGCCGAACGATCTTCTTTCGCGCCGGCTGCCAGGAGAAAGACTCGTCTCTTCTGGAGCCGAACGAAGGGATGATCACCTTCTTTCGGTCACGTGCTTGCACTCTTGCGACAGGATGCTCTAAGCCGGCGCTGTCACCTCATCCCGTCGGCCTGTCATGACCTTCACGCGACGCAGCATCCTTGGGGCAGGCCCGATCCTCGGGGCCGGCGCGGCGCTCGCCGCGACGGTGGGGGCCCGGGCGCAGGGACGCAGCGCTCCCCTGCGGGTCGGCGTGATCCCGATCCTCGCCGCCGCCCCGATCTTCGTCGCCGAGCGGGAGGGCTGGCTCAAGGAGGCGGGGCTCAGCCTGAGCCTCACGACCTTCGAATCCGGCCCCAACATGATCCAGGCGCTGGCATCGGGCACCCTCGACGTCTACGTGGCGGGCGTGGCGCCGCTCGGCGTCGCCCGGGCGCGCGGCATCGACGTCAAGGTCGTGACAGCGACGGCCGTCGAGGAGAACGTGTTCGTCGCCGGCCCGCGGCTCGCCCGCCATGTCGAGCCCGGGCTCGCGCCCGCCGAGGCGTTCCGCCGCTTCCGAGCCGCGTCCGGCGCACCGGCCCGGCTCGCCACCCAGCCCCTCGGCTCCGTCCCCAACACCACGCTCCAGCACTGGCTCTGGGAGGTGGCGAAGGCCGATCCGAAGGACGTCGCCATCGTCTCGATGGGGATCGACGCGACCCAGCAGGCCATTCTGGCGGGCGCCGTCGAGGGCGGCACTCTGCGCGAGCCGGCCGTCTCGATCGTCACCGGCCGCGATCCGGCGATCCGCCTCGTCGCGCTCGGCGGCGAGATGTTCCCCAACCAGCCCGGCACCATCGTGGCCCTCACGCGGACGCTCCTCGATCGGGAGCCCGAGACCGCGCAGGCGGTGGTGTCCGGGATCGTGCGGGCCGTGGACCTGATCGGCCGCGATCCGACCCGCGTCGCGCCCGTCGTCGAGGCGGCCCTCGGCAAGGGTCTCGTCGACCTCGCCACGATCCGCCGCGCGCTCGCCTCGCCGGCCACCCGGTTCATCGCCGATCCTCGCGCCGTCGTGGAGGCCACCGCCGCCATGCAGCGCTATCAGGTGAAGATCGGCGCCCTCGACCGCGAAGTGCCCCTCGACGGCCTGTTCGAACCGCGCCTCTACGAGCGCGCCGCGGCGGGCCGGTGAGGCCCCGCCGCGGCGCGGCGCTGCTCCCGCTCGTCGGGCTCGTCGCCTTCTTCGCGCTCTGGGAGGCGGTGCCGCGGGCGGGCCTCGTCAACCCCGCCTTCCTGCCCCCGCCCTCGGTCCTGCCGGAGTCGTTCCTGCGGGAACTGCGCTCCGGCCAGTGGCTCGCCGCCGCCGGCAGCAGTCTGGGACACTACACGGCCGGGCTCGCGCTCGGCGTCGGTCTCGGCATTGCGGCCGGGACGCTCACGGGCCTGTTCCGGACGGCCGAGAGCTTGAGCGCCTGGGTGGTGCGGGTGCTGCGCCCGGTGCCCGGCCTCGCCTGGGTGCCCTTCGCGATCATCTGGTTCGGGGTGAGCCCGGCCGCGGCGGTGTTCATCATCGCGGTCGGGGTGTTCTGGATCGTCTACTTCGCGAGCCACGGCGCGATCCGGGGCGTCGACCGCGACCTCGTGGAGGTGGCGGAGGCCTTCGGCTTCCGCTCCGCCCCGGAGCGCCTCCTCACCGTGGTCTGGCCCGCCGCGACCCCGGGTATTCTCGTGGGCGTGCGCACCGCCATCGGGCAGGCCTGGATGGCGGTGGTGGCGGCCGAGATCTTCGGCGTCGCCGGCCTCGGCCAGCGGATGATGCAGGCCTCGACGCTCCTCGCGACCGACATCGTGGTCGTCTACATGCTCACCATGGCGCTGCTCTACGGCGTGTTCGACGCCGCCTTCACCGCCCTCCAGCGCCGGATGCTGCGATGGTGGGCCTGATCAGCATCCGGGGCCTCACCCTCGCGTTCGCGCGCGACCGCACCCGCACGGCGGTGCTCGCGAGCCTCGACCTCGACATCGCGCCCGGGGAGTTCCTGGCCATCGTGGGCGCCTCCGGCGTGGGGAAGTCGACGCTGCTGCGGGTGATCGCCGACCTCGTGCGCCCGAGCGCCGGCACCGTGACGGTGAGCCCGCCGGCGCCGGGCCGCCGGGCGGTCGCCCTGGTGTTCCAGGATGCCCGCCTGCTGCCCTGGCGGCGGATCGTCGACAACGTGGCCTTCGGGCTGGAGAAGCTGCGGATCCCGCGCGCCGAGCGGCGCCGGCGGGCCTTGGAGGCGCTCGCCCGGGTCGGCCTTGCCGACCTCGCCGGACGCTGGCCGTTCCAGCTCTCCGGCGGGCAGCGCCAGCGCGCGGCGCTTGCCCGCGCGCTCGCGGTCGAACCGCACGTGCTCTTGATGGACGAGCCGTTCTCGGCCCTCGACGCGCTGACCCGCGAGAGCTTGCAGGACGAACTCGCCCGCCTCTGCCGCGCCTCCGGCCAGACCGTCCTGTTCGTTACCCACGACATCGAGGAGGCGGTCTACCTCGCCGACCGGGTCGTGGTTCTGGCGGGGGCGCCCGGCCGAATCGTGGCCGCGCACGCCATCCCGGCGCCGCGACCGCGCGACCGCACGGCGCCGGCCCTGCAGGAGACGGCGCATCTGATCCGCCGGGACCTGACGGCACCGGATCGCGTCCCGGCCTGACCGCGGCCGCTCAGGAGGCGGCGAGGCGCAGCCGACCCTGGCGGATGACACCGTGGCTGACTAAGTGCCCCTCCCTCTGATGGCACCCTCAACCGCCCTCATGCTGAGATGCTCCTGGCGATCGCAGATCGCACGGAGCCTCCGGCCGGCATCAGCCGGCACGCACGCCTGACCGCTGGTCCGAGGCTCTGGTGGCTGGGAGCACCGGTCAGGCGTGCTTCGAGGCAGCCTGCGCGATCTTCGATCGCCAGTGCGATCTGCGATCGCCTGCACCTCAGCAGAGGAGCGGGGCGGCTTCCACGCACGTCAGGTTCTATATTTAGTCCCGCGAAGAGCGCCAGGAAGGAACTCGTCTGCATTGCGCCGTCCGCTCCGCGCGCCCTGCGGCGCGGCGCAGCCCTAGGGCATCCGGCCGCGGCGGGCAAAGTCTTTTCTCGAACGCCGAGCCGCACGATACACCCCATCTGGCAGTTATCCCTTGTAAAGCGTGCGATGACGCACCATAATCTCTCAGTGAAGCGGGACGCGTGAGAGATTTGTTCTTCATATCCATTCTGGATAAGAAGTGTTTATCTCTCAAGCGACCTCTAGGGAGAAGGTTCTGGCGGGACGGTCCGTTGAGCTGGCCGGTTCGAGAACCTTGGAGGATCGCGGTTCCGCAGCATGGCCGCCGCCCCGTGCGGGATGGCAACCGCGTCGGTCCTCGGAGGCAGGTCATGGTTCCAGGAGATCAAGTCGTGTTCGCAAGGCTCGATGTCGCCGAGGCCCTCGGCATCTGGCGTCACGCCACCGGCGAGGTGATCGGCATCCACGAGGCGGCGGACGGGCTCCTCGCCCTCGACGTGCAGTTCGACGGCCACGAGCTCCTGCGCGGCTACGTCTCGGCCCTGTTCCAGCGCGTCGCGCTTTGAGCCGATGGGCGCGATCCCGTCCCCGACCGCGCCGCCCCTGCGCGAGAAGAGCCGCAGCAGCGCGGTCGACGACGTCTGGCGCGAATTGCGCGCCGAGGCCGAGGCCGCCCTGATCGAGGAGCCGCTCTACGCGGGCATCCTGCAGGCGACGATCCTCGACCAGCCGAGCCTCGCCCACGCCTTCGCCTACCGGGTGGCGCACCGGCTCGGGGACGGCGACCTCGCGCGGCTCGCCATGCGCGACCTCTGCCTCTCGGCCTTCGCGACCGACCCGCAGGCCAGCGCCCACGCGGTGCGCGACCTCGTCGCCATCCGCGAGCGCGATCCCACCTGCCGCCGCTACCTCGACCCGTTCCTCTTCTACAAGGGGCTCGCCGCCCTCGAAGCCTACCGGGTCGCCCATTGGCTCTGGCACCAGGGCCGGGCGACGCTCAGCCTGCACGTGCAGAGCCGGATGTCGGAGGTGTTCGGGGCCGACATCCACCCGGCCGCCCGGATCGGCTCGGGCGTGTTCATCGATCACGCCACCGGCGTCGTCATCGGCGAGACCACGGTGATCGCCGACGACGTCTCGATCCTCCAGTCGGTCACACTCGGCGGCAACGGCAAGGAGACCGGCGACCGCCATCCGAAGATCAGCCGCGGCGTGCTGCTCAGCGTGGGCGCCAAGGTGCTCGGCAACATCCGGATTGGGGAGGGTGCCAAGGTGGCGGCGGCGGCCGTCGTCCTGCACGACGTCCCGCCCCATACGACGGTGGCCGGCGTGCCAGCCCGGGTGATCAGCCGCACCCCCCAGGGCGAGGACCCGGCGCTCAGCATGGACCAGTTCTTCGGCGACGGCATCTGAGCAGGCGGGACTCAAGCACTCCCGCGCGGGTCCGCGAAAAACCATTCCCGACAAATCCTGCTCTCTTCGGCGTGCCGGCACGCGCGCCAGGAGAACATTGTTCTGTTCTCACCCGCAGTTTTGGGCGACCCTTCTCGATCCTTGGCGATCCGTGGTGCAAAGACATGGCGGAATGCTAAACATTCCATTGACGCTTGCGGCCCCATGACGTTAGACGAACCCTGTTCCGCGGCGTCCGCAAGTCATCGGCGCCGAATATCAAGACTTTAGTTCGGACAACCGGCGCATCCATGCGCCGGAGCCTGCATGCCTGTACGGAATCCGTGCGGTCTGTCCGTGCACGCCTGCGTCACATCCGTTCCCATTCTGAAGGAGTCTCCCGGCCATGAGTGGTCCAGGCCTGAGCGTGAGCGCCGCCGCGGCACGCAATCTCGCGACCGCAACCGTCACGGCGGTCCAGAACAGCGCTAACACCCCGCGCTTCCTGTTGCGCCTCCTGCCCTTCGTGAACGTGTCGGGCGGCGTCTACCGGGTGAAGCGGCGCGCGGTGGTGCTCGCCAAGCCCGGCCGCGTCGATCTCGCGAGCGAGGGCGGGACGCGCAGCATCCGGTCGGCCTCGCCGAGATCAAGGGATTGCGGCTTCTCGGCGCCGCGCGCCAGAAGGCGAGCGTGATGTCCTTCGTGATCGAGAGGCAGGAGAACGCGGCGGTGGCCCAGCACCTCGACCGGCACGGGATCGCGGTGCGGGCCGGCCATCACTGCGCGCTGCCGGCCCTGCGGCGCTTCGGGGTGAGCGAGTCGGTGCGCGCCTCGCTCGCCTTCTACAACACGCGCGAGGATGTGGACGTCTTCCTGCACGCGCTGCGGACCCTGCCGCGGCTCTGAGAAGCGGAGCGCGACGGCGTCCGCGGACGCCTTCGCTCCCGCCGGCCCGGTCAGCGCACGACGTCGAGCTGCTTCTGGGCCGCGTCGACGAGCGTCTTCCTCGATCCGAGATCGGTGGAAGCCAATGCGTCGTTGATCAGGCGAAAGAGTTCCTTGTCGCCCGTGTCCGCGACCGCACGGATGAAGCCCGACTCGCCCATATTGCCCTGCAGCTCCTGCGCGGCATCGGCCGGCAGGTCGGTGTTGGGGGAGATGGTCCAGGTCCCCTTTTGCGTCTGCCGGGCCCACGCCCGGCGACCACGCGGGTGGCGGATCGGCCCCGTCGTCCCGCAGGGCACCATCCCGCGCCGCGGCGGCGCCCCTGGTTCAGGATGGTGGCGGGTCCACGCCGGCCGCGACGAGGGCGGCCTCCAGCCGGCGGAGCTCCTCGCAGCCGTTCGGGTGGCACAGCAGGCGCAGGAGCTTGAGGTTGTTGCGGGCATGGGCGAGGTCGCCGATCGCGAGGAACAGCTCGCCCTGATACGCGAGCGCCGGGCGATGGGTCGGGTCGTAGAACAGCGCTTCCTTGTACCAGCGCGCGGCCTCGTCGTAGCGCTTCAGCTTGCGCAGCGCGAAGGCCCGCAGGTTGTAGAGATCGGCGTGCCGCACGGTCGCGGTCAAGGCGCCGAGTTCGGCGGCGGCGGCCTCGTACTCTTCCGCGTAGATCTTGGCGCGCGCGGCCGAGAGATCGGGCAGATCGGTGGACGGCGCCGTGTCCATGGCGGACGCGCCCGCGGCGAGGCCGAGCACGAGGGCGCCGGCCGCGAAGGCAGCCCGCCGGAGCCGGTCAGGCGGCATCGCGGTGGCCGACATCATCGCCCATGGCCCGGAGAATGCGGCGCTTGGTGGCGGCGAACGCCGCGCCGGCCCGGTCGCGGGCGCCGTCGAGATCGATCGCGATGCGTTCCGCCACCCGGCCGGGCCCCGTGCTCATCACGATCACCTCGTCGCTGAGGAAGATCGCCTCGTCGACGTCGTGGGTCACGAGGATCATGGTGACCTTCTCCACCCTCCAGATGCGCTGCAATTCGCCCTGCAGACGCACGCGGGTGAGGGCGTCGAGGGCGCCGAGGGGCTCGTCCAGCAACAGGATCTCCGGCCGGTTGGCGAGCCCCCGCGCGATCGCCGCGCGCTGGGCCATGCCGCCCGAGAGCTGGTGCGGATAGGCTTTCTCGAAGCCGCGCAATCCCACGAGCGCGATGTGCTCGCGCACCGCCTGCGCCTTCTCGGCCGCGGACCAGCGGGAGTTCTCAAGGCTGAGCGCAACATTCTGCTCCAGCGTCAGCCACGGCAGCAGCCGGTGATCCTGAAAGACGATGCCGCGGGCGAGCCCGGGGCCGGAGATCCGCTCCCCGTCGACCAGGATGTCGCCGTCGTATTCGGGATCGAGGCCGAGGATCAGGCGCAGCAGCGTGGACTTGCCGCAGCCGCTCGGGCCGAGCAGCGAGACGAACGAGCCTGCGGCCACGTCGAAGCTGACGCGGGAGAGCACGGTGAGCGGAGGACGGCCCTCGACCTGATAGGTCTTGGAGACGTCGCGGATGTCGAGGCGACCAGCGGCGGCCATGGGAGCGCTCCTTCTGCGATCGGGTGCCGGCGGGCCGCTCATCCCTCGAAACCCTGCTTCCAGCGCAGCAGGCGCCGTTGCACCAGGGCCATGCCGCGGTCGATGGCGAAGCCGACCAGACCGATGACGACCATGCAGACCATGAGCTGATCGGTGAGCAGCAGCCCCTGCGCCCGGAAGATGAGGAAGCCGAGACCCTCAAGTCCGCTGAGACCTTCCGCCACCACCACCAGGGCCCAGGCGAGGCCGGCGGCGTAGCGCAGCGAGACCAGGATGCTCGGCAGCGCCGAGGGCAGCACCACGCGGCGCACTAGTTGCCAGCGCGTGAGGGTCAGCGCCCGGGCGAGCTCGACATGGTTCTTGTCGACGTTCCGGATGCCCTGGAGCGTGTTCAGGAAGACCGGGAAGAACACGGATTTCGCGATCACCAGCACCTTGGCCGGCGCGCCGATGCCGAGCCACAGCACGATGAGCGGCAGCCAGGCGATGCCGGGGATGTGCCGGATGGTGTCGAAGGTCGGGCCGAAGAACTCCTCGACCCGCCGGGACAGGCCGGCGGCGATCCCGAGCAGGATGGCGGCGGCGGAGCCGTAGAGGAACGCCTGACCGACGATCGAGATGCTGGCCAGGAAATCGAGCGCCAGGTTCTGGGCGGTCAGCATCTTCCAGAAGGCGGCCGCGACCAGCTGCGGCGCCGGCAGGAAGACGGGATCGATCCAGCGGAAGGTGGCGGATGCCTCCCACAGCACCAGGATCGTGAGCGGCAGGACGAGGCCCGTGAGGCCGAAGCCGCGGCGCCGGACCTTCGGAGCCCGGACGGCCCGCACCGCCGAGGCCGTGTCCGCAAAGCCCGCGCCGGCAATCGTATTCGCGGTGTCGCTCATGATGGAAGTCGGGTCCCGTTGGATTCGGAGACGACGGCAAGGCTCCGGCCATCGACGAGGCGACGCCGGAGCCGATGCGCTCAGTTGTAGATCGAGTATTGACCGCCGGCGAAGAAGCGTCCGTCGATGAAGGCATTGATCTGCTCGTCGGAGAGCTTGCGCTCCGACAGGATGTCGTCGCCGTGGGCGATGTACCAGGCCTGGAAGATCTTGATGGCGTTGCGGGCGCGCTCGGCATTCGGCTCGCCGGCCATGAACTCCCACTCGCCGACATGCGTGATCTGGAACTTGGCGACCTCGACGGGCACGCGGGTCTCGCGGGCGATGATCTCGGCCGCCTCGTCCACGTTGTCGGCGGTCCATTCGCGGGTGCGCTCGCGGGCGGCGAGGAACGCCTTCACCACCTCGGGATACTTGTTCACGAAGTCGCGGCGGGCGAAGTAGGTCACCCGACCGGCATTGTTGACGTAGATGCCGTCGTCCGGCGAGCGGCCGACCACCTTCAGCTTGCCCGAGAGCCAAGCGCCAGCGAAGGCGCCGGCCGCGAGATGGGCGGTGGTGGCGTCGGTTGCGCCCGACAGCACCGAGGAGATCGCGACGGCGGGGTTGTCGATCGACGTGTAGCGCACGCGCCCCTGCTTCTCGCGGGAGTCGAAGGGCAGCCCGGCCTTCTCCAGGATCTCGAAGGGCGACGACCAGTAGCAGCTGATGCGGCTCGACCCGAATTTCTTGCCGTCGAGATCCGCCACCGTCTTGATGGCGTCGTTGTTCGCGCGGGCGAGGATCGGTGCGCGGTAGCGGTTCGAGGGTTCGGACGCCCAGATCACCACGCCGTCGAGCCCGTTCGCGCGGTGCACCGTCGCCGGATAGATCATGCGCTGGGCGATCGCGATCGCGCCGCCGCCGACCGCCGCGGCCTCGGCGCCGAGCAGCTCGGCCGCGCCGGAGGCGATCAGGTTCACCTGCGTCGTGCCGATCTTGTCGAATTCGTCTTTGAAAAAGCCCTTCTTGCGCGCCACCACGGTCCATGGCGTGAGCTGAAGATTGATCGAGGGCAGCGTCTCTGCGCGTGAGGGTGTCGCAACGCCGAGAACACTGAACGCGATGGCGCCGAGCGCAGCGAGCGCCGACACGACGTGGTGATGGTGGCCCATGGGGTTGTCTCCTGAGAGCGCTGCCGCGAACGCCCTATTCGAGATCAGACTATAAATTCCATATTTTTAGTATACTACTGCCAAGGCGGCTGCAAGCGCCTTCTGCCAGATGGCGATGTAGGCCGCTCCAGCCGGAGAGGAGGCGCGAGAAACCCCATGACGAGCATCGCCCGTTGCCTGATCGGCACCCTCCTGGCGTGTCTGACGCCGAGCGCCGTGTCGGCGGCAGGGCCGGCGGGAGCCCAGGCCAGTGCCGACGGGAAACGCCTCACCCTCGGCGCCGCCTATGTTCCGCCACCGGACGCGCCGGACGGGCGGATCTACTACGAGGAGGGGTTCGAGCCCGACCTCGCCCGTCTTCTCGGCGAGACGCTCGGCATACCGGTGCGTCTCGTCGTGGTCCTGGACGGCGCCGCGGCATCCGAGACCGGCTCGGTCGACGGCGTCTTCGTTCGCCTGAAGCCGGACGATTCGCGCCTTGCCTCCGGCGACGCCGTGCCGCTCGGCTATCGCTCGGGCCTCAGCGTCGCCATGCGTTCCGACACCACGATCCGGCGCTGGGAGGACCTCGCAGGCCGCACGGTCTGCGCCTCGGAGGCGAATGTCTCCGGCCAGCGCATCGCCCGCAGCTTCGGCGCCAAGGTCGCCGTCGTGCGGGCACCTGCCCCTGCCCTGATGCGGGTGCGTTCCGGCGAATGCGACGCCGCCATTCACGACAGGGTGCTCCTCGACGAGCTGTTCACCTCCCGCGCCTGGACCAAGTTCTCGGCCACCCTGCCGCCGGTCGAGCCGACGGTGCTTGCGATCGTTCCGGCGCCCACCGGCACCGGTGCGGCCTTGCGACGGGCAGCTTCAGCCGTGTCGGGCTCAGGAGCCTGGCGCGAGCGCCGGGTGCGCTGGGCGTCGACCGTCGCGTTCGAGGTCTACCGCGATCAGGTCGCCGGAGATTGCCATTGAGGTGCACCTGCAGCCTCCGGTGGGCCGCATTCAGCCTCGCCGCTGCGATCATGGTCGGCGTGCTGCCATCCGGCGGGCAGGGGCCGGAGGTCGCCGCCGACCTGCGCCGGGCCTATTCCGGACCTCCGGAGAACTGGCCCGCGCCCTGGATCGAGGCCGGGGTGGCGTTCGTGGAACTCGGTGCGCGGGTCCTGCCCCCGGTGCCCGACCGCACCGGGCAGCGGCGCGCCGCGCTCGGCGCGCGGCTGTTTCATGATCCGGTCCTCTCCGCCGACCAGCACCTCGCCTGCGCCGGCTGTCACGACCCGGCGCATGGCTGGAGCATTCCGGCGCCGAAGGCGCGAGGCCATCGGGATCGGCTCGGCCGCCGCAATCCGCCCGGCCTTCAAACCGCTGCGGCGCGCAGCCAATGGGGCTGGGACGGCCGGCGACAATCCCTCGTCTGGCAGGTGCTGGCGCCGCTCACCGATCCGGACGAGATGGGGAATCCCTCGCTCGAACCGATCCTCGGGCGGCTCGCGGCCGATGCCGGCTATGCGGCGAGGTTCACCGATGCCTTCCCGGCCGCAGGCCTCTCGGCGGACACGCTCTCGGCCGCGCTTCTCGCCTACCTGGCCGGGCTCGACAGGCCGACCCGCTTCGACCGCTTCGCCGCCGGGGACCTTGCGGCCTTGTCCGACCGGGCAATCGCGGGCCTCCACCTGTTCCGCACCAAGGCGCGTTGCGCCAACTGCCATTTCGGCCCGCTGCTCACGGATGAGCGCTTCCACAACCTGAAGCTCTCGTCCTTCGGCGAGCCCGCGCAGGATCTCGGCCGTTTCGAGGTCACTGGCCGGCCGGAGGATGCCGGCCGCTTCCGCACGCCGAGCCTGCGCCACCTGCGCGACACCGCGCCTTACGGCCATGCCGGGCTGTTCGCGACGCTGGCGGGAGTCGTCAATCTCTACGACCGGGGCGGTGGCGAGGTCTGGGCCCGCAACGCCGCCGAGGCCGCCCGCCCGCTCCACGCGGACGCCGCGCGGCTCTCGCCGCTGATACGGCCGCTCGGTCTGACCCGCGACGAGAAGGCGGCCTTGGTCGCCTTCCTCAGGACGCTCTGACCAGCGTGAGCCATCTCGCACCGGAGAAGGGCGCCTGAACGCCCGGCACCTGCGCGAGCCGCGAACGTCAGGGCAAATTCCTGGCGCGTAAGCCATCCCACGGCTGTGGGAGGTTGGCTCTCGTCGTCCTGCCGCCGTCACGCCTCGATCTTGTTCGGACGTCCGCCAGCGACGGGCATCATAAGACGTTCGGGCTGTCTAACCCAAAGAAACCGAATTGACCTATTCGGTGCGAGACCGTACTATGCCGCACGAAAGATATATGGCGCATGCATAATCCCTTCTAAAAATGCGAACTCATCGTATTTACGAAATAAAAAAAAATCTATATTTTAAATATGAGAACTGGCTCAAAACACATTACAACGAGATAAACATTGAGTTTGATCTAATAAGGGAATCAGGACTTGTCGACGTCAATTACTATTTTATGGAGGGGCAGGACGTCCTGAAGGCGGGGGTCGATCCTGTCGAGCATTTCTGCCGGTACGGCTGGCGCGAAGGACGCCGTCCTAACCTGTGCTTCGACCCATGCTGGTATCGTGGCCGCTATCTTGCGGGCAGGCCCGACGTCAACCCCCTTGCCCACTACATCGCTATTGGCGAAGCGGCTGGCTTCCGACCGATCGCCTATTTCAATCCGGCCTGGTATCGGCAGATCTACGCGATCCCGCCCGATTGCGGTTGCCTGAAACATTATCTCGATCATCGCCGCTCGCAGCGATTCGCGCCGAACGCACTGTTTGACATCCGGTTCTATCTTGATCGGCACGGGCATGAGATCGGGGCCAACCGCGATCCTTTCGCGCATCTTCTTCGGCTCGGCGCCACCCGCGACCTCGATCCCTCGCGGGTCTTCGACTCGGCAGCCTACCGCGCCCAGTTCATGGGCGCGGTGGACGCCGAGCCGATCGACCTATCGGGCCACGAGCGGAAGGTTCCGCTCGTGCACTTCCTCGACGCGCTGGTCCGCCCGCTCCCCGTCGCGTGCTGGTAGGGCCTCCGCTTCCGCCTCGCAGGCGACGGCGCGTGCCTCGATCTGCGCCCGGGCGGCGTCCAGGGCAGGACCTGCGATGGCGAAGGGCGCGCACGCCGCCTCGTAATTCAGCGGCATGAACGTCGGATGCAGGGTCGTCACCCCGCCCTGATCGGCGAAGTCGGACCGGCGACCGGACTCCAGGTAGCTCTCGCAGGGGAGACCTTCGGCCAGCACGATGTCATGCAGGTCGAGCTCGACATGCATGTACTCCACCTCCGCGCAGGGCACGGTGCGGATCGTCTGCCCGTTCACGAGGCAGCCGATCGGGATCAGGTGACCGTCGAAGAACACGCCGTGGCCCGGCGACAGCACCATGTCGCGCTGCGGGATCCCGGGCGCCACGGCTTCGGCCTGGATCCAGACCGGCCGCACCAGATCGGCTTGCGGATGGGTGTCGATCCGGACACGGCGGCGCCCGATCCAGATGATCGGCCGCGGCGCGCCGTCCGCCGTGGTGACGAGATCGCCGACCGCGAGATCCTCGATGAGCCGCTCGCCCTGCGGGGTAAGCAGACGGGTCCCGACAACGAAGCAATCGACGGTTCCGGTGGCTCCGGTGGCGCCCGTTGGACCAATCGGTCCGGTGGCGCCGGTCGCGCCCGTGGCGCCAGCCGGACCGGTCGCCCCGGTCACACCCGCAGCACCGGTCGGGCCTGTAGCACCAGTCGCACCCGCGGCGCCTGTCGCGCCAGCCGGACCGGTCGCTCCGGTTGCTCCCTCTGCGCCGGCCGGGCCCGTCGCCCCAGTAGCACCCACAGCGCCGGTCGCACCTGTAGCGCCAGCCGCGCCGGTCGCACCTGTAGCGCCAGCTGAACCGGTTGCCCCGGTCGCACCCGCAGCACCGGTCGGGCCGGTCACACCCGCAGCGCCCGTCGGGCCTGTAGCACCAGTCGCACCCGCGGCGCCTGTCGCGCCAGCCGGACCGGTCGCTCCGGTTGCTCCCTCTGCACCGGTCGCGCCGGTTGCTCCATCTGCGCCGGTCGCACCTGTGGCGCCAGCCGAACCGGTTGCCCCGGTCGCACCCGCAGCACCGGTCGGGCCGGTCACACCCGCAGCGCCCGTCGGGCCTGTAGCACCAGTCGCACCCGCGGCGCCTGTCGCACCAGCCGGACCGGTCGCTCCGGTTGCTCCATCTGCCCCGGCCGGGCCCGTCGCGCCGGTTGCACCCGCAGCGCCCGTTGCCCCGGTCGCGCCAGCCGGACCGGTCGCTCCGGTTGCTCCATCTGCCCCGGCCGGGCCCGTCGCCCCAGTAGCACCCACAGCGCCGGTCGCACCTGTAGCGCCAGCCGCGCCGGTCGCACCTGTAGCGCCAGCTGAACCGGTTGCCCCGGTCGCACCCGCAGCACCGGTCGGGCCGGTCACACCCGCAGCGCCCGTCGGGCCTGTAGCACCAGTCGCACCCGCGGCGCCTGTCGCGCCAGCCGGACCCGTGACGCCGGTTGCACCGGTCGCTCCGGTTGCTCCATCTGCACCGGTCGCGCCGGTTGCTCCGTCTGCGCCGGTCGCACCCGTGGCGCCAGCCGGACCCGTCGCCCCGGTCGCGCCGGCAGCACCGGTTGCACCCGTGGCGCCGGTCGCCCCGGCCGCTCCGTCTGCGCCAGTCGCACCCGTAGCGCCAGCTGGACCGGTTGCCCCGGTAGCACCCGCAGCACCGGTCGCCCCAGCCGGGCCAGCCGGACCTGTCGGGCCAGGGGATCCCGTCACGTCCACGCCATTGTACAGAATGGTGGAGTACTTGTTTGCGACGGCATTGGCGATGTCGGTGCCCGCGTTCTGGGTGAACGCCGTCGTAATGGCGTCCGTCCCGTTCGAGTTATTGACGCTCGCACTCGTCAAAGCGGTCGCTGGTGGAGATCCACTCACCGCTTCCAGAACCGCCGTTAACTGGTAGCTAGAGCCGACGGGCAACGTCGTCGTGAGCGAGAAAAAGGCGGTTGTGGCGTTATCCGGATCCGTTGGACGGTAAACATATTGTGTAGTTCCGAGATAATTACCTGCCGAAAACCCGCCGCTGGTCGTATTGTAGAGATAAACAACTCCTGGCGCGGTATATCCGCTGACGAGTGGAACAGAAAATGAACCTGTGACGGTAATCGTTCCGTTGGCCACGGCATGACTCCTGGACGCAGAGTTGCGCAGTCGACGGGCCGACAGGCACAAGGTGTAGCGGCAGCGAGATCAATTCGCGCGCAATGCCCGTCCAGGCTGCCCGTAGGGTACCTGCAGTACTACCGACTTGACTTTGCTTTGAGAACCCGTCGCCTCTCCTTGCGGATCGAGAATTTTGAATCGATGCAAAAAAGTCACATCATTCCGTGCACATGAGTTTCAGGCTCTCATCTCGGCAGGATTTGGCGTTGGATTCATGCTGCACCGCGCTACGCCTTGGTCAGGCGCGGCAGCGATTTCCGGTGGACAGGATGCAGCAATTTGGCTAAATGAAGGCGGCGCATCGTTGTTTGGCAGAATCATCAAATATATTTGTCATGGCTGAACTCGTGACAAGTACATGAGTCGAGGGGGTCCATATGTCTGAGCCGTTCATTGGTGAAATCATCCTCTTCGCCGGAAACTTCGCACCGCGGGGATGGGCGTTCTGCAACGGACAAATCCTCAGCATCGCACAGAACACCGCGCTGTTTTCGATTCTCGGGACGACCTATGGCGGCAACGGACAAACAACCTTTGCCCTGCCGGATCTGCGCGGGCGCGTGCCGGTCAGCGCCGGCCAAGGACCCGGCCTGTCGCCCTATTCGCTTGGCCAGATCACGGGTTCGGAGACTGTCACGCTGATCGCGTCGCAGATGCCGGCCCACACGCATTCCGTTGCGGCGGACGCTGCTGCCGGGACCGTCGACTCGCCGAATGGCGCGAACCTGGCAAAGCCTATCACAGCCGTACGGCCGGCCACTGCCGTGAACGGATACACCTCCGGCAATCCGACCGAGCCCGTGACGCTTGCTCCTGCGACGATCGGAGTCGCCGGCGGCTCGCAGCCGCACAACAACCTCCAGCCAACACTGGCGCTGAACTACATCATCGCGCTCGAGGGTATCTACCCGTCCCGGAATTGACGGCTGCCCCGCAATGGATCGGCCGGACGGGCCGGCGGATATTCTGCTCCGGCGGTCCGAGGGTCCCGACGACGCGCCGTTCCTGCTTACGCTGTTCGCCGTGGCGCAGGGCGGGCCGCTCGCCGCGCTCGACCCGCCGTTGCGCGACCTGCTGCTGCGCCAGAGCTTCGCGGGGCAGACCGCGACCTACCGGGCGCGGCACCCGCAGGGGCGGTTCGAGATCGTGGAGTGCAGCGGCAGGCCGGTCGGGCGGATCGTCACCGACCGGGATGTCGCAGCGCTCACGATCGTCGATCTCGCGCTCCTGCCGGAATGGCGCGGGCGCGGGCTCGGCACCCGCCTTCTCGAAGACATTCTGGCAGAGGCCCGCGCCGCCGGCCTGCCGGTCCGCTTGAGCGTGGCGGCGCAGAATGCGGGAGCGCGCCGCCTCTATGCCCGCCTCGGCTTTCGGGCCGTGGCCTCCTCCGACCTCGCCCTCGACCTCGCATGGACGCCCGCTCCCTGACCCCCTTTCCCGACCGGATGCGTCTGCCCCTGCGCTTCGACGCCGAGGCCATGGCGGCCGAGTGCGCAGCGTTGGGCCGGGAGCCCTGGATCCGCCACTTCGTCACGCGGAACTACGACGGCGACTGGGACGTGATCCCGCTGCGCGCGCCAGCCCACGCCACCCACCCGGCGATGATGATCCACGCCGATCCCGCCTGCCGGGACTTCGCCGACACGCCCTTCCTCGCCGCCTGCCCGGCAATTCGGGCGGCTCTCTCGCGCCTCCCTTGCCCGCTCGAAGCCGTGCGGCTGATGCGGCTGGGGCCGGGCTCGGTGATCCGGGAACACAGGGACCACGACCTCTCCTTCGAGGATGGGGCGGTGCGCCTCCATGTGCCGCTCGTCACCAACCCGGGCGTGGATTTCCGGCTCAACGGGCTCCGGGTGGTGATGGAGCCGGGCTCTGCGTGGTACCTGCGCCTGTCCGACCCGCACAGCGTGCGCAACGAGGGAAGCGAGGCCCGTGTGCACCTCGTCATCGACGCGCGGGTCGATTCCTGGCTTGCGGCACTCTTTGCCGCCGCCCGGGCCGAGGCGGCGTGATGGCCGGAGGCGATTTCGCGGATTTCGTCCGCCATGTGGGGGAGGCTTCCGCCCTCGCGGCCGAGCTGCGGCCGATCCTCGACCGCGACGCCTTCGTGGCAGCGGCAGTCGCCGCGGCCGCACGCCATGGCTTCACTGTGGCGCCCTCCGAGGTCGAGGCGGCGATGGCGGGCAACCGCCACGGCTGGCTGATGCAGACCGCGCCGCTCGCGCGGTCGGGCGAGCCCGGCCCGATCGAGGCCCTCTCTCCGCGCGCGCTCGCCGGCTGGACGCCGTTCCGCACCGGCTGGGCGGACGGGACGCTCACCCTCGACTGGTGTCACCTGGGCGAGCGCCGCTTCACCGATCCCTTCTTCTTCCAGACCATTGCGATGGCGATCGGCCATCCCTTCAACGCCGCCTTCCAGCAGCGCACCCGCGCCGATGCCCTCGCGGACCGCCCGCCCGGCCTGCCGGTCGCGGGCTTCATCTTCCACATGGCCCGCTGCGGCTCGACGCTCTGCGCCCAGACCCTGGCGGCGGATGCGGGTTCGCGCGTGCTCTCGGAGCCGGGGCCCCTGCGGGGCGCCCTTGAGGCGGAAAGCTTCGGGAGGGTGGAGCCGGCGCGGGCCGATGCATGGCTCGCGGGCATTCTCAACGCGCTCGCCGGGCCGCGCTGTCCCGAGGAGAGGCGGGTCGTCGTCAAGTTCATGGCGGCCGACGTGCTGGCGCTCGACCGCATCCAGCGCGTCTTTCCTGCCGTGCCCTGGCTCTTCCTCTATCGGGACCCATTGGAGATCCTGGCCTCGCAGCGCCGCCGGGGCGGCGCCGACACCCAGCCGGGCCAGATCCCGCCCGAGGCGCTCGGGCTCACCCCCGCGGAGGTCCACACCCTGCCGCCCGAACTCTACCAGCTGCACGTGATGGCAGCCCTCGGCCGAGCCGCCCTCGACGGCCTCTCCCGCGCACCCGGCCGCGGCCTCGTGCTGCGCTACGACGACCTGCCGGAGGCGCTCTTCGACCGGGTGCCCGCGCATTTCGGCCTCCGTCCCGGCCCGGCGATCCTTGCCGCGATGCGGGCGGCGGCGGGCCGGGACGCCAAGGCACCGGACACCGCGTTCCGGCCGGACGGCGACGCCAAGCGCCGGGAGGCGGCACCCTGGCGCGAGGCGGTGGAGACGATCGCCGGGCCAGTCATCGCAGCTCTCGACGCCGCGCGGGCCGCCGCTGCAGAAGGGGAAGCAACGCAAGGCAATTCTCCGTGACCCCGGCCGGACAGACCATCTGCCTCTCCATGATCGTGCGGAACGAGGCGCCGGTGATCCGGCGCAGCCTCGCCTCCGTGCGGCCGCTGATCGATCACTGGATCGTCGTCGATACGGGCTCGACCGACGGCACGCAGGACCTCGTGCGCGAGGCGATGGCGGGCCTGCCCGGCAGGCTGATCGAGCGCCCCTGGCGGGATTTCGGGCACAACCGGAGCGAGGCGCTCGCCTTCGCGCGCCCGCACGGCGACTATACGCTGATCATCGACGCCGACGACGAGATCCTGCCTGCGCCCGGCTTTGCGATGCCGGCGCTCGATGCGGATTCCTACGCCCTCGACATCCAGGATGGGCCGATCGCCTATCAGCGCACGCAAGTCGTGCGCGCCGCCTTGCCCTGGCGCTATGCCGGGGTGCTGCACGAGTTCCTGACCTGCCCGGAGGCGTCGAGCAGCGGCCACCTGCCCCTCGTCATGCGCCGCAACCACGACGGCGCACGTCGCCGCGACCCCGGCACCTACCGGCGCGACGCGGAAATCCTCGAACGGGCGCTCGCCACCGAGGCGGATCCGTTTCTGATCGCCCGCTACACCTTCTACCTCGCTCAGAGCTACCGCGATTGCGGCGCGCGGGAGGAGGCCGTCGTGGCCTATCTGCGGCGGGCGGAGCTCGGGTTCTGGGACCAGGAGGTGTTTTTCAGCCTCTATCAGGCCGGCCAGCTGATGGAGGCGCTCGGCCGCGATCCCGAGACGATCCTTGAGACATATCGGCGGGCGAGCGCGGCCTGCCCGTCCCGCGCCGAGGCGGCGCATGCGGCGAGCCGGTTCTGCCGGCTGCGCGAGCGCTTCGCGCAGGGTTGCGCCTTGGCTGAACCGGCGCTCGGCATCGAGCCCCCGCCCGGCGGCCTCTTCGTCGAGGGGTGGATCTACGCCTATGGCCTGCTCGACGAATATGCCGTCAACGCCTATTGGGCCGGCCGCTACCGTGACTGTCTGGATGCCTGCCTCAAGCTCCTGGCTGAAGAGCGACTGCCCGAAGGCTACCGTGCCCGGATTACCGCCAATGCGCGTTTCGCCTTCGACAAGCTCGCGGGCGCGTCGCCTCGTCCGGCCGAGCCCGCCCCGCTCGCGCCGCTGACCATCGGGCGCGCGAGCGTCCGCTCGGACTGGACTCCAGCGCGCCCACAGGCCGGCACCGAACTGATGGTGGAGGGCCTGCGCAGCCGCATGGGCGACGCCCTCGACGCGGTGCAGCTCTGCATCAACCTCTTCGACGAGGCGCGGCTCGACGGCCGCCCGCTGGTGCTGTGGATTCATCACGATATCGACCAGCAGGCCGTGCAGTGGCTGCGTGACCGCGCGAAGATGGGGCGGGTCGATCGGTTCGTCTTCGTGTCCGAGTGGCAGCAGGCGCGGTTCGTCGCGGCCTTCGCGCTGCCGCCGGAGCGCTGCATCGTCCTGCGCAACGCCACCGAGATGCCCGCCGCGGATCGGGTCTGGACGATGCGCAGACCGCTGCGGCTCGCCTATACCAGCACGCCCTTCCGCGGCCTCTCGGTCCTCCTCGATGCCTGGGACAGGCTGCGGCCGGCGGATGCCGAGCTGCACATCTGGTCATCCCATCGGCTCTACGGCCCCGCCTTCGACGACGCGCCCTATCAGGCCCTGTTCGCCCGGGCGACAGCGCTGCCGAATGTCCATTACCACGGCATCGTGCCGAATCCGGACCTGCGGGCGGCGCTGCGCGGGATCGACATGCTCGCCTATCCGAGCACCTTCGCCGAGACCTCCTGCCTCTCGGCCATCGAGGCGCTGGCGGCAGGCTGCCGGGTGGTCTGCCCGGATCTCGGGGCGCTCCCGGAGACCGTCGGCCGGTTCGGAAGAATCTATCCTTTCGAGCCGGATCCGGACGCGCATGCGGACCGGTTCGCGGCCGTGCTGCGTGACGAGATCGCGAATCCGTGGGGCGGACAGCCGTCCCTCGCCGCCGCGCAGCAGCAGGAAGCGCGGATGGCCTATGACTGGCCCGTCCGCACGGCCGAGTGGCGGCGTCTCCTCGACGACATCGCCCGCGAACGGGCTCTCGTCCCGGGCAGCCTGGCGCCTACCCCGCGCGCCGGCGTGTTCGAGGCGCTCGCGCGCCTGCGGGATCGCGGCTTTTCGCCCTCCGGCATCATCGATGCGGGCGCCTATGATGGTCACTTCGCGCGGGGCCTGCGCCGGATTTTTTCCGAGGCCCACATCCTGATGGTGGATGCCCTTGCCGAGAAGGGACCGGTCCTCGAAGCGGTCTGCCGCGAGATCGGCAATGCCAGCCACGCGATCGCTCTTCTGGGCGACCGGGAGACGGAGGCGGCCTCGTTCTTCGTCGTCGACACGGAGGCCCGTCCGGACCTCGTCAAGACCGGGTCCTCGAAGTTCCGGGAGAACGCCGACTTCCCCATGGAGGAGCGGCGCGTGCCTCAGCGCCGGCTCGCGGACGTCCTGGCAGATCACGGCCGCCCTTTCGGCTTGATCAAGCTCGATGTGCAGGGGGCCGAGGTCGAGGTGCTGCGCGGGCTGGGCGACCGGCTCGCGGAGGTGGAGGTCATCCTGATGGAGCTTTCGCTCCTGGACTACAACCGGGGCGCCCCGCTGGTTGCCGCGGTGCTGAGCGATCTCACCGCCATGGGATTCGTGCTCTTCGACATCGTTGAGGAGCACCGCTACCGGGACGGATCGCTGTTGCAGATCGACGGCCTTCTCGTGCGTGCGGAGTCCCGGTTCCGTCCTGGCCCGCCCTTCTGGACGTGATGCCGGACACAGGGGGCGCCGGGTGGTCGGCCCGGTGCCTCCCAAGGCCAATGCCGATCGGGACGTCTAAAGGCGATCTGGACCTTCATCGCCTGAGCCCGGTCGCTCGCCACGAGGAACGCCGTTTCGGCTTCGTTCAACGGCATCGTGTGAGACGAGCGCTCAACCGGGCCGACGGGCGGCGATAGCGCTGTGCAACTCTCCGGGGATTGCCCCGGTTGTGGGTTCGGCGTCGGCTGACTACCCGGCACGGCGGACAGGCCCCTTAATCACGGTCAATGTCCAATCGCGCGGAGGTGCTAGAGTAGCATCGATCTGCCGAGGCTGCCGATGACCTCCATCGATCTGGTCACGGGCGGATGCGGCTTCATCGGCCGCCATCTCGTCGAAAGGCTGCTCGCCGCCGGGCGCGCCGTGCGCGTGCTCGATTGCGGCGATCCTCGCGGGCTTCCGGCCTCTGTCGACTACCGCCGCGGCTCCATTCTGGACGAAACCTGCCTTTCGGCTGCGATGCGCGGTATCGACCGCATCTATCATCTGGCCGGCATCGCGCATCTGTGGGCCGCTGACAGGGATGCCTTCGCCCGCGTCAACGCGCTGGGCACGGAGCGCGTCGTGGCTGCTGCTCCCGACGCCTCCCGGGTGGTCCATTGCTCGACCGAGGCCGTGCTGCTCACCGATTCTCGGGAGGACGGCCCGGTGCGCGGCGACGACCTCCCGCCTCTCGAGCGGATGTCTGGTCCCTACACGCGGTCGAAATGCCTGGCCGAGCGGGCCGCGCTCGCCGCAGCGCAGGCGGGACGCAGCATCGTCATCGCGAGCCCCACCGTCCCCATCGGCCCGTGCGACTGGAACATGACGCCACCCGCGGCGATGCTGTCTCTGTTCCTGAGCGGGCAGGCGCCTGTTTTCCTCGACTGCACGCTCAACCTCGTCGACGTCCGCGATGTCGCGGAGGGGATCCGCCTCGCGGGCGAGCACGGTCGTCCCGGACAGCGATATGTCCTTGGTGGCGAGAACGTACGGCTGCGGCTGCTCCTGTCCAGGCTGGAGCGCCTGTCGGGCCGGCCGATGCCGTCCTTCGCGCTGCCGGGGGGCGTCGCGATGATGCTCGCGACCGTCTCCGAGTGGATCGCCGACCACCTCTCGCGAAACAGCCCGCCGGCGACGCGAGAGGGCGTGCGCCTCGCGCTGCGATCCGCCCCGATCGACGATGGCAAGGCTCGGACGGAACTCGGATACAGGTCGAGGCCGATCGACGAGGCCCTGTCCCTGGCAGTGGCTTGGCTCACCGGCGGGACGGCCCAGCGCCCCGATCCGATCCTGGTCGGACGCAAGACCGGCTCTGCTTCTTGATCGGCACCGACGAGCCGTGCATGTCCGTCAATTGATACCTCGTATGCGCCATTCAACAGCATCACGATTTCTGCTAGATTAAGGGTAAGCGATCGGATGGAGATCAGTCATGGTCGAGAGGTCCTCGCTGCCTGCAGACACCCCTCCGCTCGCACCGGGCAAAGGCGCGCTCCTCACGCTCGCCGGCATGGCCGTGGGTGGTCCGGGATATTACTGGTCTTACACCCACCACTCGGCTGTCGGGACGCTGGTGGGGGTGATTGGGATTTCGCTCTGCATCCTGGGCACCGCCAAGTCGGAAGGTCCGGTGCATCCATGGTGACAGCGGTCAGGTCAGGCCCGATCATTCGCGGAGACCGAGATATCCCGGCGTTGATCTCCGGGACCGCGGCGCAATCCTGAACGCAGGACAGGTTCCGCCCATCCACAGGACAATTGCGGGAGAGGGCAGCAGGCGGCTCGGAGGGTAGCCACCCGGACCGGCCGTCCTTCAGGGCGCGGCATCGCGCAGTCCTCCTCCGCCATGGGTGAGTTCATGGGCAGCGGCTGGCCGAGTTGCTGCTCACTGGCCGCTACAGACCGTCGACCTCACCCGGCTCGGGTGGCAACGGCTCGTCGACGGTCAGCCGCTCCCGGAAACCGGGATCATCTGATCCCCCCTTGCCCCGCCATCGAGGGCGAATGGCAGGGACCGGGATTCCAGCGCTTCAACCCGTTTTCGTCGCAGCGCAGGATGCGATGAGATAGTCTGCCGGTCGCGCACGGGCGGCACCCTTGCCGGCGGCCGTCTGATCGATGCCAGGGCGCTGTTCACGCTCGACGACCGCGTGTGCGGCCTCTGAACAGGGGAGAGTCGAGCGATGGGTGGTTCCGGCTGCGAATCGGACAAGAGGTTGGAGTCAGCCGCGGGGGAGCACTCCGAATTCGGCGAGTACAGCTCACCACCCTGCTTCATGCATGAACTTGACCAGAATTATCTTGGCCTGTCCGGTGAAGGGAAATCGTCGAGTCCTGCAGCACCTCCGAGCCCGGGACTCGATTGGCCGAGTGTGCGGCAGTGGCGGAAGGAGACACGTGTCCGTCTCATCGATCAGCGCATGCGCATCCCATCCCAGATGCGTGCGGACTGGAGCGAAAGAATCAGCCAGGGTTTGAAGACGGCGCTCGCCGCCAGCCGGGACAAGCTGATCGGCTTCTATTGGCCGTTCAAGGGTGAATACGATGCAAGGCCGCTCCTGATGTCTCTGCGCGATCAGGGGACCCGGCTCGCCCTGCCGGTCGTGGTCGAAAAGGCGCATCCACTCCAGTTTCGGGAGTGGTGGCCCGGAATGCCCATGAGCCGCGGAGTGTGGAACATTCCCATCCCCTCGGAGGGTGAGGCTGTGATCCCCGAGGTGCTGATTGCGCCATTGGTCGGCTTTGATCCAGCCGGTTATCGGCTCGGCTATGGCGGCGGGTTCTATGACCGGACCATTGCGGCCATGCCGACGAAACCGCTGGCCATCGGCGTTGGCTTCGAGCTTGCTCGTGTCGCCACGATCTACCCACAGGCGCATGACATGCCAATGGACGTCATCGTAACTGAAGGACGTCGCTGAACCGGAACGCGGCGACAGGCATCGCGTAACCCACGATTTCGGGCGCCGCTTCCGCGGCGTACCGCGAGGCTGGCGCTGGGCCTTCCTCAGGGGCGCGGCCGAGACCGCCCGCACCGAGTGCCCGCGAAGGCGTTCGATTGTGCTGAGCACAATCAAGAGGATACGCCGTGTGGCTTTTCGATATGCTTGACTATTTGACGCGTCCGGGATAGGTACTGTAGCGGTGCGCTGATGGATAAAGGCGAAGAAGCGACACTCCGAAGACCATGAATGCAGGCGACGGTTGAATCGCCCGTCAGGGTCGGGGGCGCAGGTTGTCTGCGTCGGCAAAGGCGCGGGCTTCCTTGTCCGGCCTTGCGAGGAGGACGCTCATGGCGATCGCCGCGTCACACTCCCAGCTGCTGCCTGCCCCAGGCGGCCCGGTTGCCGGCCGCAGGCACGATCTGCCGATGCTGACGACGTCGTCGGAGCTCGTCAGCACACTCTCCACCTACGGACGCAGGCAGGAAATCTACGGAGAGGGCGAAGAGGCGGCTTGCGTATACCAGGTCATCTGCGGCGCAGTCCGCAGCTACAATGTCCTGAGCGACGGCCGCAGGCAGATCAGTGCTTTCCATCTTCTGGGCGATATCTTCGGCCTGGAGGTGCATGCGGTCTATGGTCAATCGGCCGAGGCGATCATCGAGACGACGGTGATGGTCTATCCGCGACGCCAGTTCGAGGCGGCCGCGCATCACGACGTCCAGTTGGCTTGCGAATTATGGTCCATCGCGCTGCGTCAGCTGGAGCACCGGCAGGCCCATGTTCTTCTGCTCGGGCGCCGGTCGGCCCTGGAGCGCGTTGCCGCGTTCCTGGCGGAGATCGAGCGGCGGTCCGGTGAGGCGGGATGGTTCGACCTGCCCATGACGCGCCGCGACATCGCCGATTATCTCGGGCTGACCATCGAGACGGTGTCGCGTGCGGTGAGCCAGTTGGAGGCTGACGGTGCGCTCCTTCGGGCGGGCGCCCGGCGGATCCGGCTCTGCCATGCTGCGATCCGCCAGCTCCTGCGTGACTGACCGGCAGCGCACGGGTCGGGGCCGCGTCGGAGGGTCGCTGCACGAGTCTCTCGTGCTGTCGCGACATGGCATCAACTATGATTGCTATGGCTTTGCCTTCATCAATTCCTGGATCCTGGCAAAGGTCATGTTGATTGCCGAGAGTCTGGATACCCATCCCCACTGGCGAGGCCGGCCATAGCGATGCACGACAGCGACCAGAGCAGGCTCGCCGAGGCGCCCGACGACCCGCCGCAGCAGGCCGCAGAGGACAGCCTCACAGCCTGAGGTTGGCCTTGAACTCTTCCAGCCGGCCGATCGAGACCTCGCACTGCGCCCGCCTCTCCGGATTCGCGGTGCCGTCCCGTTCCATCTGGAAGTAAAGGATTTCCTCGTCGATCTGGTCGCGGGTCAGCTCCTCGACCGGCAGGACGCGCTCGGCCAGGATGGTCACCCGGGTTCCGGTCACCTCGACGAGGCCACCGCGCACGACGGCGCGGCGCCCGGTGCCCGCAGCGTCGGTGGCGAAGACGAGACCGGCATGGAGCATCGTCACCAGGGGAGCATGGCCCGGAAGCACCGTCATGTCCCCCTCGACGCCCGGCAGCAGCACGGACCGCACCTCGCCCGCAAAGACGATGCGCTCGGGGGAGACGAGTTCGGCGAAGAGACCGGCCATGCCTGATGCTCCGGATGCGGCCTGGAGTCTGTCCAGGAGAAGTGGGGACCGGTTCTCCGTCCGGACAGACAATACATCAAAGACTGAGAGTCGGTCAGGCCATGATGCTGAGGCCGCCGTCCATGGAGACGGTCATGCCCGTGAGGCGGGCGGCGTAGGGCGTCGTCAGGAACGCTGCGGTGAGACCGACATCGTCGATCGCATCGGCGAGCAGTCGCGCTACTCCGCTTCTTCGGTCCGAAGCGCGGATTCAGCGACAAGGAAATCGACTACTTCGTGAACGTCGATTTCCGCGAGCACGTGGACCTGGTCGCGCTATAAAAATTCCGAAGATCGGACGATCAGACGTCGTGCGTCTTCGTCAGGATCTAAGATTTTTCCTGTGCCTGATTTTCCTTCCGCCAAGCGCTCGGCGTTGTGCCGGTCCAGCGCCGGAAGGCGTGCGTGAATGCGGCCGGCTCCGAGAATTCCAGTGTGGCCGAGATCTGCGCCAGGCTCAGGGTGGTGTCGGCCAACAACTGCTTCGCGATGCCAAGCCGCGTCTCGTTGGCAACCAGCCTGAAGCTCGTGCCTTCGGACTTCAGCCGGCGGCTCAGCGTGCGGCGATGGATCGCCATCATGCGCGCGACCTGCTGCGCGCTGAGCGGCTTCTGGGTCATCGTGGCGCGCAGGCGGCGCCGAAGCTCGTCTGTCACGTCGGCCGGAATGACGGCCTCAAGCTGCTGGATGCGCCGCTCCACCACCTTCCGCGCGACCGGATTCGCGCCCTCGATGGGGTGCTTCAGGAGCCGGGCCGGGAAAACCAGGGCCGCGATCTCCTCCTCGAACCGGATGTGGGCATGGAAGAAGTCTCTGTAGGGGGTCGTGTCGGGGGGCTGCGAGCGCGGCAGCAGCACCTCGTCGGGAGCCCAATCCGCGCCGCAGAAGGCCCGGAGGACGTTGGTCATGGCCGCAAGGGCTCTCTCGCAGTGAAGGGCCACGCCTTCTGCATCGGGCTGATAGAGAGAGTAGCTGACGATCGCCAAGGTGCTGTCGATCGACACTCCGACCACCGCTCCGCGGTTCATGAGGCCGTGGTGAGCCTCCAGCGCGCGCAGGGCATCGCCGATCGTCTCCGAGTTTCGCATCAGCACCCCGAGGAGGCCGAGCGAAGCGAGGGTGGTGCGCTGACCGACGAGAAGTCCGAAGTGGGGGCATTGGCTGCAATGGGCACCAAGAGCCGTCAGGCGGCCGAGCGACGCGAATGAGATCACTTCGGTGCCGTCGAGGAACAACGTACTGATTCCGTCCTGCTCGAACAGCCGGTTTGGATCGATGCCAAAATCTATGAGGACGCTGCAGATCGCCTGAACTGCGTTGATGTGCAAGAAATCAATGGGGGGTCCGTGCGCGAGCTCGCGCAGCTCTTCGGCGCCTGCCGTGGCGCTCAGAGATCGATTGCAACCCGACAAGACAAAGGAGGACATGTGTCTGCCTCCAGTGTTATTGATCTGCGCCGCTGCTTAGATCATGATTTCTCCACATTTGCAACTCAAGTTTTTCATTTGAGTACATAGATATTATTCATTGTTCGTTTTCGAGGGTGCAAATTCCTATCGAGTGAAGGTAAATTGCCTGCAATCAGTATCCGGTTCTGCAAGTTGGCGATCTAAGCCGGGACCGTCCAACCAGGCTTGATGGAACCGTGGCAGGCGGTTGGAAACGTCGCTCTTCCTGATCATCGCCATCCGGCGTTAGGGGACGCTGGCGCTGGATGAGGGCCCTCTCGGCCTCAATCCTCTCCGGTGCCGGGTTGCCGTTCTACGGCTCGATCACCGATCTCCGTTTCGAATCGCGCCAGCGCGCAATCATAGCAGGCGCATCGGAGTGGAGGCGGGCGCAAGCGTTCTCGCGACCGTCGCGCTGCTCCATTGCTCGGGACACAACTTCACCGCCCCGTGTGAGCTACATCGGACCTCGCGCGTGATACAGCTCCGGTGCTGCGACATGGAACAAACGCACGCGTCCGAATCGTTATTAAATGCGTGCCGGGTCGGGTCAAGCAGGGCGCAAGTTGTGGGCCAGTGTACCTGTCCCTCGGGCAGGCCCTGCGGATCGGGTGAGTGCTGCGCTTGCCTTCGACGGCTGCCAGCCACGATCTATATTGGAAATACAGGGTAGCAGAGATGCGTGAGAACAAGGAGATGATTTGGGAAGAGAAGATTGAGGAAATCACCAAACTCATCGCGACGCAGCTCTTCGGAGAAGGGCCTCACACCAATCAGCAATTGGGCGACGCTTATGAGGAGGCGATCGATGCCATTGATCGCTGGGGGAGCGAATGTATCAAACAGCGCAAGAAGCTTGAGGGTAGCGATACCCTGCAAAATCTTCTAGAAGATCAGCAGGGGCTTGCCGATCAGATAATTGAAGAAGCCTATATCAGAATGATCGAAGAAGAAAGAAACAGACTCAAGGACGCAAATGATAAGGTTTTTAACGATGCCGAAAAATAAAATACAGCATCCGTCATGTTTTGGTTGCTGAAAGAAATTTCTGCCGGCGTGCCCGGGCTCCTGGTCATGGCACGCCGGGAACATGATGCTGTCGCTCCTCGGATTTCTTGAATTTCGAACACCCAGACCCGACAGGGTCCGGTATCCGGTTTCCGGTCGTTTTCCTTACCTGCCGATACCTGCCGATCGGGAGAACTTATCGCCTGGCACGATCTTGCTGCCATTGTAGAAGTCTGCTCCCGCGTGACGAGTGGACATTCCCAGCGCGGCTGTCGAAGGTCCATTCGTGACGCAGGGCCGAATCGGAGCGAGTTGTCTTGCCCGTATGCAGAACAATGTTCGCAATCTGCTTCTGGACTGCATTCAACCCGAGGGTTTCCCCTCAAAGTACTTTAATAAAACCTGAATCTCTCCGCTGGCGGCAGCCAGATGGTTTCTCGTGCCGTACCGGCGGAAGCGGAGCGGTTCAGGGTTGATTCATCGGCGCCGTTCTTAGAGTCCGTTGGGAAAGGGTGGCCAAGAGAAAATGCGGGATGATAGAGCATGTCTGCTCGTCTCGAATGGATGAATGGCCCCTCCTTGGTCTGGACCGCTGCAAATCGGCCGCGCTATGATCGTCGCAGCCAGAGATACCCGAGTGATATGACGAACGACGAGTGGCTCACCCTGGAGCCACTGCTTCCTGTCGCGGAGGGGATCGGGCGGCCCCGGACCTATCCTATTCGGGACATCATGAACGGCATCCGCTACGTGCAGCGGTACGGCATTCCCTGGGATGCCATGCCAAAGGATCTGCCGCCCGCCAGTCTCTGCTACGATTACTGGCGGTTGCTCACCGATGGCGGCCACATGGACCGGATCAACCATCATCTCGTGATGAGGGATCGTGAGAAGTCCGGGAAAGAAGCCAGTCCAACGCTGGCGATTGTGGATGCCCAGGCGGTGAAGTGTGACGCCCCGCAAGGCGAGCGCGGGTACGATGCGGCGAAACAAGTGCTGGGGCGCAAGCGGCATCTGGCGGTCGACAGCGACGGACGCCTGCTTGCGGTGATGATCACTCCGGCCAACGTTCAGGATCAAGAGGGCGGGATCCCGCTCGTCAAGCGCTTGGTTCGTCTCTGTCCCTGGATCAAGACAATCGTGGTGGACGGTGGGTACAAGGCCCGTTTCATTGAGGCGGTTCAGGCTGGCACGAGCCGTGTCGTGGAAGTGGTCGTACGGCCGCAATTTGGGAAGGGCTTTGTGCTTCTGCCGAAACGATGGCGGATTGAGCAAAGCATCGGCGCTCTCACGGTGTCGCGCCGTCTCAAGCTGGATTACGATACGCTGCTTCACATCTCGGCGGCGGCTATGCTTTTCGCCTCTATAACTCGGCTTCTCGCGTCAATCACTATGAAATGACCCTTTCCCAACGGACTCTTAGATCGGCGTGTGAATGCAGCATTCGGGGAAGATCATGAGGAAGTTGGTTCTCTCGGCTGTCGCCGCTACCTTCGCGGGCTCCCTGCTCGTTGCCCCAGCAGCCGAGGCGCGTCCCGGCTATCGTGGGGGGTATCACGGTGGCTATGCGTACCGTGGCGGCTATCGTCACCACGGATATCGCCGCGGCCCGGGAGTCGGCGGCGCCCTTGCTGCCGGCGCAGCCCTGGGGATCATCGGCGGCGCGATCGCCGCCTCTCAGGCGCCCCGCTACTACTACCCGGCTCCGGCGTATGGGTACTATGGCCCTGGGCCTTACTACTACGACGGCTACTGACATCTTCGACAAGTCTTCACGAAGGGACGCCAAAGGCGTCCCTTCTGCAACTGTGTATCAGAATGGCCGGCCGCGGCTGTTTCGATCTCAGCTCGGTGGAGAGAGGCAGCACTAGAGCCGTGCCCGACCGGTCGGCGGCTCTCAAGCGTTGATGTGACGCGCTCCCTTGCGCCGAACCGGTGTCCACTTCAGCGGTGAGCGCTCCAAGGGCTGCCGAGATTCTTCATCCTGACAGCGCCACCTCAATTCGTGGATGGCGTGGTCAACTCGGCAATAATGCCTTCAAGCACCTGAATCTGCGGTGCCTCTTTGGTGAGATAGCGGCCCTTGTTGGACGAGGTGTCGAGATAGCCCCACCAGTCCCAGCAGCCGTTGGGATTGGGTTCGATCCAGGCGGCATCGAGCGAGGCGTCGAGGGCCGGCGAGCGGCACACCGCACCGGGGACGAGCTCGCCTGGCGCGATCGCCGGGTAGACGATGATGGCTTTGTAGCGCTCTGCCCAATTGTTGTAGCCCGCCTTCAGCGCGAATGTCCTGGCGTCCTGCTTGCAGCCGTGGAGCGCCACATGCACCCGGCAGGCACTCCCGGCCGGGCGGCAGGAGGGCGGGACGTAGATGTATCCCGTGCGCGCCATGTCGAGGTTCCGCCTGCGGCCGCTGCTGGCCGGCCATCCGAATAAAAAGAAGTTGTAGTAGTCGTTCGCCACGGATGTGCCGCTGGACTTGATCCGATTGATAATATGCTGCTGATCGAAAGTCCACAGCTCTGATTCAGGAACATCCGCAGCCCGCTGGGCGGGATCGTAGGGAGAGCTTTGACCGAAGAGCGCGTGCAGCATTTTGCCCGCATTGTCTTCGGTGCCGCAGCGCCGGATGAAGCTCGACTCGGTGCCGTCGAAGGTGCATGCGTCGTTGCCGGAGCCGGGCGCGATGATGCCGTGACCAGCCCGGTCGCTTCCGTCCTCGGCATTGCCTCGGTCCACCTCGGGGGTGGTGCCAACGAAGGCGGCGAGGAAGGCTGCGTTCGCCTCGCCCGACCGCGACGTCACCGTCTCGTCCGCTGGGCTTTGAAACACCCAGGACTGCCTCAACGAACGAGGTTTGCCGGACACGAGGCTGTCGATCGCGCCGTCGGCGGCCAATTGGCGTGCGGTGTCGATCGTCGGAGCGAGCGCGCTCCGGCCACACATGCAATCGTTGACGGCGCGCGATACGCTCCCTTCGGCGCACCCCCATTGCGGCCCGGCGACGGTGCCCACGGCAGTGACCGAGCCGGAGTGAGCCACGGCGTACTGGACTGCCATGGCGGCCCCCGACGATAAGCCCGAGATGCTGACCTGGTTTGCGTCTCCGCCCCGCTTCAGCCCACGGCCGTCGTCTGCCATGGCGGCGGTCGCCGATATGCACAAGGCGGCGGCAAGGTGGGAGAGGCGCAAGCGGTTCGAAGGTGGCGTCATGGGACAATCCGTTTTCGCCGTAGGGTCCTGGTGATTGCTCCGACCGGATCCGATCCTCGTACTCAGCTCTGCAATGTCAGAGCGTACCCGCAATTGCCACGACGAACTGGCCGACGCGCAATCCAATCAGACCCGCACCCCATCGAGCACAGGGCAGTTTTCGCGAATTTTACTTTATGGAATCTTCTTCTTTCGGGAGGCCATGGGTTTGCTGAGAGCAACGCCGTACGGACTTACAAAGTGTGTTCACGCTTGCCATCCCCGAGTCCTCTGGGACAGGGCGTCCCGCAGAGGCGAGCCATAACATGAATGACGCAGTTTGACATCGCTCCCCTTGCGCTCGGCCGCTCCAAGAGCGCTGGCGCTTTCGGATGCGTGTTCCGGTATTCTGGACGGGCGGATCCGGTCGTGCACTGTCGTGGTTGTGAAAAGCAGCCGTTCCATTGATCCGGACAGACGGGCCACGCGTGCGACGGGATCGCCCGTACGCTGGCCCGAGGCGCCCACGCGTCGGAGTTTTCATCACCGTTCGGTGATGATCGTCTCCAGGGGAATATCGTGCGGCTGCGGGTAGATCGTCTCCAGACGCCCGAACTCGAAGCCGACGCCGATGGTGCGCGGCCTGGCCGGCATCGCGGCGATCGTGCGATCGTAGAAGCCGCCGCCATAGCCGAGCCGGTAACTCCGCTCGTCAAAGCCGACCAAGGGGACGACCAGCAGGTCGGGAAAAACCGCCGCGCCGGATTCCGGCATCGGGATCTTCCAGACCCCTTGCGTCATCAAGCTGCCCGGTGACCACTCGCGAAACACGAGCGGCTGCCCCCGTTCCACGATCACCGGCAGCGCAAGCCGTGTGCCCCGGTCCTGCATCGATGAGAGAAGGGTTCGCGGGTCGTACTCGCCGCGAAACGGCCAGTAGAAGCCAATCAGCCTGCCGGCGTAGGGCTCCAGCGCGGCACCAAGCGCTCGGTCGATTCTCTGGCTCCAGGCCGCGCGATCCTGGGCGGAGATGCCGAGGCGCCGCTCGATCAGCCTGGCGCGCGTCTCCTTGCGCCAGTCGCGGACCCTCGGCCAATCCGCATCGGCATTCGGCAGCCCCGTGTCGGCGCCAGAGATCTTGGACACGTCACTCATGGACCCGCTCCCGCTCGTCCTGTGCTGATCCCTCACAATGCCGACCGACCGTACCGATGCACCGCACGGCCGGCCTACTGCCCCCCGAAGGGACGCAGCGGGCGTCCAGCCTCCGAACGGTGCACCATCACGGCACTGCCGGCGGCATCGTCGATGGCGGCCAGGCGAGGCCCGACGGCAGCATGGAGGGACATCTCGCTGCGATCCAGAACCAAGTTCACGCGCTCGCACCACTCGGCGTCCGGGCTGTCGGCCGCCTCCGCTTCCCTGAGGGCCTCGGCGACGATGACGCGCACCTCCTCCCGGAGATGCCGCGTCAGAGGCGGCCGCGTCTCGGCAGCATAGGCTTCAGCGATGATCCCAGCCCACTCGTCCGCAGATCGACCCGGATGTGTGCTCATGTGCGGATACCTCGCCATCCTGAGCGGAAGCTCCCACCTCGCCGACAGGCGCAGCTCCAACACCAGCGCCACATCAAGCTTCACGGGCTTGGCGCTGTCGGCGTGCGGCGGGCTCATGGTAGCATCCATGCGAAATATGTACACACACGGCGGGTCGTCTGTTTGAGTGATCCCGTTTGTATACGGAATGGTACGTCGCTCAATTCTTGAGATCGCGGCCGAAGCCGGGATCGATCAGCTCCAGCGCGAGCAGGTGCTTCCAGTCGATCCGCGCCCGGACCGCTTCAGCAACCTGATTGCCGTTTCTTGCCTCGCGGCCGGTTCCGGCCTGTAGACCGGCGGCTTCCGGACGGCTCAGGTTCTGGACATCCGGCAACGCCCATCGTCTTTTGGCGCGGGCAGTGACAGAACGAGGCTTAAGACCATGCGCAAGGCGATGATCTACGGGGTCGCGGTTCTTTGCACCCTGATTCCCCTCCAGGCCGAAGCGCAATCCGGCACGAACATCACCGCCCTGCAGGGATTGGCGCCGGTCAGCGTGCTGCCTCAAGCCGCCGAAGGCCGGGCGGCGCTGAGCGCCAACCTGACCGTGACCGGCGACATCCAGTCCGGCACCCTCAAGCTGCCCCTCCTGCTGCCATTCGCCGAACAGCAGCAGCTTGCGCTCCGCGACTGTTTCATCACCGACGGCAATGCGACGGAACTGGCCGACGGGCTCGGCAGCAGGCTCGGCGACATCTACCAGGCTAAGGCCCGCTATACGGACTACAAGACCTTCACGAACGTCGCCCAGTCGGTCGCAGATCTTCTCGGATACACCAACAACGTCGCCAAATCCGACTCGAATTCAGGAAAGTTCTTCTTCGGAAACGGCACGATCAACGGCAAGACGCCGGTCTCGGAGACCGCGACGGCCATCTTCACGGCGCGCGGCGGCATACCTGACGTGTTCGGCAAAGCATATGACCGTCCGGCCGGCAGCCAGGGCGCCGATGCCTACGGCAACTCGCGGCCGTTTCAGACCCTGCCGTACCTCTATGCGTACAGGGGCACCGATTACTTTGGCCGGGCGTCCCACAGCCTGGACTGGCTCCGGGGGCCGAATCAGGATCTGACGGACAGCCCCTCCTACCCGAGCGGTCACACCACATACGGTTACACCGAGGCCCTGGTCCTCGCGATCCTGGTGCCGGACCGCTATCAGCAGATGATCGCGCGCGCCGCCGAGTACGGCAACAATCGGATCATTGTCGGCGCGCATTACGCCATGGACGTCCTCGGTGGGCGGACCGTGGCTCTGCACGCGGTCGCGCACCTGTTGGCCAACGATCCGGCCTATGTGGGCCAGGTCCGCAAGAACCCGGCCGTGATCAACGAGATGAGCCGGGCCACGAATGCAGCGGTCGCCATCACCGACTACCGGGCAGCCCTGGATGCGGCCCGGGCCGACCTGACCGCCTTCCTCCAGGCCGGGTGTGGCGACACGGTCGCAGCCTGTGCGGCAACCGATACGGGCCGGTTCCGGGACGCTGCCGCCAACGAGGCCCTGTACAGCGCCACCCAAACCTACGGCCTGCCGGTGGTGCACCCGCAGACCGCGAACAGGGTCGAGGAGGTTGGCCAACTCGCCCCCGAGGCGGGCTACCTGCTGACGGCAGCCTTCCCATCGCTGAGCCTGGCGGAGGCCAATGCCATTCTCACCGAGACACAGGGGCCGGGCGGCGGCTTCCTGGACGATGGCTCGGCCTTCGGCGTCTATTCCCGCCTGAATCTCTATGCTGCTGCGGGCCGGGCGGCGGCGCTGGAGGCCAGGAAGCAGGCGCTCAGACAATCCGCTCGCTGACGCATGGCGCAATCCATCCGAGGACAATCCATCCAGGGACCTGGGGGCGGGCTTAGCTATAGCAGCCGTCCGCACCCTCGCTTGTGAAGCGTTCGGAAACGACCTCTCTCCGAACATATGGGCCGAGCCGTGCGCGGCAGCTCAGACGCTCGCATCCCCTGTGCGGAAACCCGGTCTCGATATCGATTGTCCGGAAATCGCCCGGACACGGCTCCGCAAGGCGCACTTCCCGTATGTCGCCCCAGGTACGACCGGCGCCCTTGATGACCTAGCCATAGTTTTGTCAAGTTCTGCTAATCGAATCGAAACGGCTGGCATAGGATTAACATATGACGTAATTAACATTTGTAGGAGATGATCATGAGAGTAAGTTCGACGACTGATCGCCTCGATGCAATGACGCACCTCGCAATCGGCCTGATTATGCGTCTTGGGAAAGCCCGAGTGATCAGGGGGCACGAAGCGTTGAATTTGCTCAAGGTTACGAGCGAAATTCTGCAAGGAGATCTTGGAAGCTTCTACTCCTGCCGAGCCAATGTCAGCCAAACAAGCGCCAAAGGGATGCTCCCCACAGCAAATCAACAAGATAAAACATACCCCGCCCAGAGCGAAAGCGGTCAGAGTTCGATCTAAACTGTGCGAGCTTTCTGCCGGAGCGGACAAAAGACCATCTTTCATTTCTTATCCGCTTTCGGCGATGATCGAAAGCTGGGCAGGGCGCTACAAGTGACTGCGTCTGTTGCCTTGCCGCCATTCAGCACCGGCACGCGGCGGTGCCATGACGGCAAGTTGCGGGCCCTCAGGGCGCGCCTTCGCGTCCTTCGCCGCCGTCCAGGCGGCGACCCAGCGTTGCGCGAGGGCAGCAGGATGCATGCCGAAGCTCAGGGGGAGCGCGCGCCGGCCGCTGACCATCAGCGCATCGTCCTCGATCATCGCCGCAACCTGATCCGGGTCGACGCCCGGCAGGGCGACCAGGATGAGCACCGCGTCCTCCGTCTTCAGCATGTCGACGGGCGGTTCCCAAACGGGCTCACGCCTGGCTCCAGGTTGCGGCGGGCGAAAGAGCTCGCGATGCATCCTGTCTGCTCGTGCGAGCCGCGTTGATGGCCTCGGACAGCATCCAGCTCGCCGGGGATCCCGATAGGGCGTGCGGCACTCCCAAGCCGCTGGCATTCATGACAATGCGGCGGGGCGCCGGAGGTGCCATGACTTTCGGCCTGCAGGCGACCGGGCCGGCCGAGCTCCCGTGCCGAGCTCCTGCGGTAGCTTCGCTGTGCGGCTCAGGTTGATAAAGGCTGTTGTTGAATTGGCTGCGCCAATTATCGTCCGACTTCCGACGATCCATGCCGCCAGCATATGGGGAGCAGAATCCAAGCAGAGACATCGCACGGCTCGGGCGAAGCGCCTGCGGACAAAGTCCGGCGAGCGACCCATGGCTGCGGCCTCATGAGACCAGGGAGGGGGTGCAAAGCTCTTGCATGCTTCGCCGAAGCGTCTCACGGTTCGGCGCTGAGAATGATGCGGAATCGAAGAGATCCAAGCCGGATGGCAGGGTGGAGCCGCGCCGCCCGGCTTGGGACAGGCGAATGCCACTCGAATCCTGCCAAGGAAACCTCGCGCGTCGTTTCCAGCCTCAGATCCGCCCGCATGGACCGGAGCCGCCACCGGGTCGGGCAAGCACCGGCTCCTGTCTTCCTCATCAGAGGACCGTGACTATGGCACGCAACCCTCTCACCCCGTTCCGCTCCGGCAGCCTGCTCGGAGGTGGTGATCCCTTCCTGTCTCTCCATCGTGAGATGAACCGGCTCTTTGACGACGTCTTCCGCGACGTCGGCCTGCCAGCGAGCGGCGGCCAGGCCACGGGAGGGGGGCATTTCATCAATGCGCACATGAACGTGTCGGAGACGGACAAGGAGATCCGTATCACGGCGGAACTGCCGGGTGTCACGGACAAGGACATCGATGTCAGCCTCGATGATGACGTGCTGACGATCCGCGGCGAGAAGAGGTTCGAGCAGAGCAAGGGCGGCGAGAAGGAGAACTTCCACTTCGTCGAGCGCTCCTACGGCACCTTCCAGCGCTCGCTGCGGCTGCCCTTCCCGGTCGACGCCGAGCAGGTCAAAGCCAGCTTCGAGAATGGCGTGCTCATGATCACGCTGCCCAAGACCGCTCAGCAGGAGCGCTCCCGCCGCATCCAGGTCCAGAGCGCCGGAGGATCCCAGAGCAGCGGAGGGGCCGGTGGCCAGGGCAGCGATCAGGTGAGCCAGGGCATGAGCGAGGCCGGCCAGGGACAAGCCCCGCAAGGCGGCCAGAGCGGGGCCGGGGCCTAAGCCGGGTGGCGGGGCGCAGCCGCGCCACCCGCTTGGATTTCTTCGATTCCGCATCCTTCGCCGAATCGCGGGACGCTCCGGCGAAGGATGCTGAGAGCCGCGCCCGTTTCGGTTGAAACGGCCACGGCTCCCAGATCTTTGATTTTTCACGCTCTTTTACGCCGAACCGGCATCCGCTTCGGCGGGGAGCGCTCCAGCGCGCTTTCGAGCCGTACCGCCTGCGCTGATGCGACACCGTCCGAATCCAGGGCTGATGGTGAGAGAGCCCAGGCGCTCGGGGGTGAGGGGCGGTCCCAAGCGTCGCAGCAGGCGGCCACGCTGGCATCGGAGCCATCGAGGATACGGTACGTGAAATTGTTCAGCATCATCCCTCTGGATGATGCTACCTGTGCTTGAATCAGAATGTTGACGATGGAACCGCTGCCATTCGGCGTTTACCTGCAATAAACGCTTTGAGCGGGTATCCGTTGGCTGCATGATCCGCCCGGATCAGGTCGGTCGCGCAGATGGCGCGCGAGCCTGTATCTCTTCGGCGATACTTAGGAGGCTTGCATGCGCAAGCTGAGCTTGTTTGTTGCAGCCGCCATGCTTGCAACGACAGCCTTCTGGGCGACGATGCTGACCAATCCGCCCAAGTCGGAAGCCGCGGCAGTTCCGGCCGCTTCCGAGTTGGATCTGGCGACCGCAGACCACTGTATCTCTTTCAGCATGTGCCAATAGCTCGGGTATTTGGAGCGCCCGGAAGGCCCTTGAACTCGCGTCCTGGCTGGGCGCTTCGCCCATAAACCACGACAGCGTAGCCGAGAGAAAACCCCGCCGCGGAAGCCGATCAGGCAGTGATCTGCCCAACCGCCGGATGCCATCCGAAGGATTTCGGGCAGGTTCGGTTGCTCGAGCTATGTGCAGCAGCGCAGACAGAAGGGGTTCTACGCGGTTCTACGTTGTTCACAGGGCACACGGATACGCCGAGGAGCCGGGGGGAATCATGACCGATGTGGCTCGCAGAGTGGCTCGCAGACCCCAGAGTGGCAGTCGCCCGCTCCCCGGGAGCGGCAATGTCGTCTACCTCTCCCCTCGCCATCAGCCCCGGACCGCCCGCCGGGTCGCAAGTCCCCTGCGAGCGCGTCTGCTCGACATCGTGGTGCTGCTGGCACTTGCGAGCGGAGCGTGCTCCTCAGTTGCACTGACTGGACCACTTGCGGCGAAAATGAAGGACGAAGCTTTCACACAGATCACGCACACGACCGATCAGATCTTCTGTGCTGCAACGGTGGCAGGCAGCACGGCTTTATGCCGTCACTGAGGTGCACCGCCTCTCTCGGGCCGTGGGCCACCTTCCAACCGGCGCCGCGCCGACTGGGCCGGCTTCGACCTCCGCCACACGTCCATGCACGGATCATGGCTCGCCATGGCCGAAATCGCGTTAAGTGCGCTCGGACGGCAATGCCTGACCCGGCGCATTGCGCAACCCAGCATGCTGTGCCATGGGGCCGCGCACTGGGAGGATCAGCGCAACGCCGCGCAGGCCAAGGTGACTTCAGGCCAAGTGACTTGGCACCCACCATCAGTACGACGCTTCCGTTGTGGCATCGTTGCTGGAGCGATATCGCGCATCCAGTGCCTTCGTCGGCAACCCGTTTCACAGGGCACGATTCAGTGGCCTGTGAGACATGACTGCAAGGACAGCATCGATCCTGTCATTGAATCTTTTTCTCACTTTGCAGGGCGATCAGCTTTCGGAGCATTTTTGTAACGTGAGCACGAATCTTCTCGCTTTGTTCAGAAGAATTCTCATTAATATGGTCTGCCTCAATCCCCGAAAACGCAAGCATCGCTTCAGCCTCCAAGACCGACAGTGAATACGCTCACCCGATCGCCGCTTGATTGCATATCATCGATTTGCGGCGGCGCAGCCCATTGGCCAAGCGCCCTACCTACTAGTAGCATATCACCCACCCGAAAGAATAACAACTACATGAAACTTAATGTGTTACGGATGATTGCACACAAAGAAAGCAAGTCACATTCGGCTGAGTCGGGGAGGGTCTGTGGTTGACTACGTAGGCAGGGAGTTTCAGGCTGGTCTCGTGATCCGGACCGTGAGGGGCTACGTGGCACAGCGCTTCTACTTCGACCTCACCGATGGACTCACCACCATTCGCGACGACGAGGGCGTCGAGGCCGACGACTTGACCGACGCGCTGAAGCAAGCCGAGGCCGCGCTCGAGGAGATGAGCGCCAATGGCGAGCTGGCCGACTTCGACCCGGGCTGGAGACTCGTCATTCGCACAGGGACCGAGACCGTCCTGGTGACCATCCCCATCGCCTGACGGCGCAGCACGGCGCACGCGCGCGTCAGGTCCCGGGAGAGACCGCGATGATCGTCCTCTTGCTGAGACTGCTGAGGACATTCTCCCACCTGTAAGGCAGCGCGAACCGGCTTGCCCACGAGACGGCGTTCCCTGCGGCGGCGCAGCGGTGGGCCGGGGCGGCGACAAGGCTTCATCAAGATTCCTTGCCCCGGCATTCACTGCATTTCTTTGCCTACGGTTCAATATCGCCCGTTATCACATCTTTACGACTTCAGGGCCGGGAGGCAGAACCCGAGACGACCGGGACACGGCCCGGATCGACGGAGACCAGACCTGGAGACAGCCTCGTCCGCTCGGCTCAGCCGGCGGCGAGGCTGCTTCATTGGAGGACGGCCGGCCGAAGCCGCCACGAGAGGAGGGCCACGCATCCGCACGCTCCGGCACCTGGACCGCGCAGGAGGGGGCCGAACTGCCGATTGTCTCAATTCGAGATCGAGGGGTGCAGGATGGATGCCGAGGAAGCATGCTCTGCTTGCGACCCGGCGGCCGCTGTCCATCTCTCGCGACCGAGATCCTGCATCAGCGCTCGAAGGCGTGAATTCATGGCACCTTCTTCAAGCAAACCGATCGGTCGCGCCAAGCCGGAATGCCGCTGCGGCCAGCTTCGAGATCTGGAGCAAAGAATACGAGATTTGTCCGAGAGAGTTGAGCGACAGAGGGAGCAGTTGCTGGAGGGCGACAGGCAGCTTGCCAAGCTGACGGCCGAACTTGAAAGGACCCAAGTGTCCTTGACGATGGCGCTCACGGATGCGGGGAAACAGTTCCTTCGGGCCAATGCGGCCGAGGAGCGGATCGCTGCGTTGGAGGCGGAGATCCGCCGCCAACTCCACCTGCACTGACGGATCCGCCCTCGGTGCCTGAGCGCCGCTGCAGCTCCGCCGGGCCGGCGCTACGTCTCGGCAGTGTAGGCCGCGAGCCAGGCAGGCGTGAGGATCAGTCCGTCCGCGGTGGTGATCCAGGGTGCCAAGCCGGGCATCTTGAGGACTTTCCTCGCCTCGCGAAGCGCGGCCCGCAATGTGGAGAACGCGACGGGTTCAACAGCCTTCGATGATCGGGGGCCGACGCACCAGACAGTCAGGTCGGCAGGCTCGTCAAGATTGGTGATCTGCACCATCTCCCTCCCTGTCGGGACGCTTTAGCTTGGTCATTTTCCCGACAATGGAGTTTTGACGGTGCCCGCCTTCTGTCGTCATTAACCTTTGTCGAACGGGATCAACGCGTTCCGCAGCTTCGCAGTCCCGGACCATGTTCGTCCGGAGGCCGTTCCCGGGCCGACCGGACCAGCTGAACGATCACAGGGTGAAGCCGAGAACGACCATCGCGGCACGAACCAAGGCGGCGGCGGCCGTCCACCGCCTGGCCAGTCTGGCCGGCGGCACAGGGTTGTCGTTTGCCGGGACCGGAAGCCTGTGCGGCCAACGGCGCCACTTCCACACCGCGGACGGGGCGGATGCGATCTGTGCCGGAGACACCGCGGCGGAGTGATGGCGACACGACATGGGCGGCCTCTCGGGGCAGGGCGGCCATGCGACTATAGAGTGCCCTCTGCAGCAGCGGCAACGTGGTCGCGGCATCGCCACGATGCCAAGACGGAGTATCTAGTGAGACATTCAACTGCACATCCGGTTCCGGGGAGCAGCGCCAATACACCCGAAAGAGGCATGGAGCGGCAGAGCCGGCATGGGCCAAGCTTTACGGGCGAAGCGAAAGCTTGAGCACGGCAGGGAAAGGTCGGCGCAGGGCTGCTCCCGGACAGAAAAAAGGCCGCTCTTGCGAGCGGCCCGAAGTCTAGGGAGGAAACGCCCAAGGAGGGCAGGCAAGACCGCGACGCCATCGCGGCCGTGCATGGCGCTGGTATCTCACGCTGCACTGCACAACACAATCGTGCTGGAGCGTAGGGCAGCCATGCGCCACAAGCACAACTGTCGCGGCTCACCCATTGCGCAGCCGGAGAGCTATGCAAAGAGGGCGCAGTGGCGGGCAGGGGGCTTGGCAGGGCGGTTGACCACAGGGCGGAAGCCGTCAGCCTCTCTGTCGCCCGGGACGGCACGGCCAAACCCGTCACCAGACCCGGGCGAGCCCGAGGCTGCGCGGCGGGCTCCTTGCGCGGGTGATTGGGGTGGCCGACAGCCCGCGATCCGCCTCGTGGCACGCGTAAGCGGGCCGCATTGGGCCGGCTCCCCGCTCAACCTACCGCGCGGGCGCCGGCCGGACTCGACCAGCCGCTGCCCGATCTGCCGCCGCTGCGTGATCCAGCGCTGGTCCGGCACGTTTACATGTGTCGGTAGCCCGCAAGAGTGCGATGACGGCCAACAATTGAGACTGGCCCGTCCTTTGAACTCGGGGTCATCTTCCGTTGGCTGCAGGCGGACCGATGTCGATGGAGGCCTGGCAATGAAGGGCATGGATAGGATGCGGCGGCCCGGTCGGATCGTCGAGATGGGCACCTACGGACTGGCCCGCTACGCGACGATGAGCAACGGCGACACCATCTGGTGGGGCTCGGAGGAAGACATGCCCGACCAGGTTGCTCTGGCCGTCGCCGTGATCGAGGCTGATGCGGAGCGCAATCGAGAAACCGTCGCGGGAAAGCGCGAGGCTGCCTGATCCGCCGGCGCGCGCAGGCGACAGCCTCCGGGCAGGCGGAGCGCGCCCGCGCGCCTCACCGCAGCGTCTTCACCCGCTCGTTCAGGATATCCATGCCGGTCGCCACCGCGTCCTGAGCGAATGCGAAGGGGCCAGCCGTCACGGCTAGGGCAGAATCCGGTCACGGTGGACCGGCTTCCGCTCCTGGCCTTTGAGCTTGCCGCATTGTCTGCGCCGAACCGGCATCCACTGCGTCGGACAAGGCTCTCGAGCGCTCCCCGCCGAAGTGGAGGCCGGTTCGGCGTCAGGGAGCGCGTCACATCAAGGCTTGAGAGCCGCTTGCCTCGGCAGGCACGACGACGAACGCGGCGCTCACCCGCGGCTCGTTGCTGCTGAACCGATTGGCGCCGCTCTCGGCGATCAGCTTCGCTCATTCCGTCAACGCCGTGGTTGGCGGTCGCCCCAGCCCTCATGGCGGGCATGGGCGGCCGCCGCGGCGGGCGATTGGCGCAGGCCTGCCTGAGAACTGCTCCTGCCATCTCGCGTTGGTTCCGGACAGGAGGCTGCAATGCAGATTGCTCGCGCGGCGGCCCTTGGGGTCGCTCTCGTTTTGACCGCTCCCGTCGCCGCTGAGGATCAGACGGCCCGCACCGGCACCGGAGGTGGTCCGCTCTCGACCCAGCGCGCACCGAATACGACTGCGGTGGGCCAAACCAAGCCGCCCAGCCGAGACGCAAGTCCGGCGACGACGGGCAGCATCGAGCGCCGCACGCCGCAGCAGCGGCAAGACAGCATCATCACGAAGGGCATCTGCGCCGGCTGTTGAGCGGATGAGCGCTCCCTCGCAGGGACCGGCCTCCAGCCAAGCCCTTCGGGAAGCCGACGAAAGCTCTTGCCGGAGTGCGGGGGGGGGGGGGGGGGGCGCCTGGTGCTGCACGATCCCGATCCGCGCCGATGACGCAGCGACTCGCAACCCGTCAGCTTGGCTCCAAGAGACAGACCAGTTTGTCAAAACTGTAGAAGGCACCTCCAAACTGCCACCGCTGCTTTGCCGGAGATGCACATAAACAAGCCGGATTGTCGCACGAATTGCGCACTCAGGATCCAATCCGCACACAAATGCAAGCTAATTTTTCTTACTTGATTTTGTTTCGCCTTGAGATGCAATCAGTTTCCTGATTATTTTTGTTATGTGGTCACGAATGTTTCTACTGTTTTGAGCAGGCTTCTTCTCTATGTAATGAGGCTCAACGTTTGATGCCGTCATATTCATTTTAATCTCCAGGGGAGTCGAACGAACATACTTATGCAAACGCCGTTTGGCCCCATACCGTCGAGCTAGGGCATGGCCTCTTTTGGTGACCTATCCTACCTATTAATAGCATACCGCCAATCCAAAAGAGTAACAAGTAAGCGAAGCTGGTCATCCCATAATTCGTTGTGCGCGAGGAGAACAAGTCGCAATTGAGCGGGTCAGAGAGTGGCTGTGGTTGACTGCGCAGGCCGGCAGCTACAGGCTGACCCCGTGATCCGCGCCGGCAGGGGGGGCTACGCGGTGCAACGCTTCCACTTCGACCTCACCGATGGACACACCATCATCCCCGACGACGAGGGCGTGGAGGCGGACGACTTCACCGATGTGCTGACGCAAGCCGAAGCTGCTCTGCGAGAGATGCGCACCGACGGCGAACTGGAGAGCCTCGGACGGGATTGGAAGCTCGTCATTCGTACCGGTGCGGACACGGTCCTGATCACGATCCCGGTTGTGTAGGGTCGGCGGATCGATGCGGCGCGGTTTCGGAGTTCGGGTCCCGGCTCAGGCGGCCGGCCGGCTGCGGGCGCCTCGGATCTCGGCGAGGGAACGGCCGAGGGCCTGCAACAGCGACAGGCCGGCGAAAGCGCCGAGGTCGATGAGGAAGAGACGCGCGACGACCACGGGCGCATACGCGCCCGTGCCGCCCTGCAGCAGGAAGGCGGCCCCGAAAAGGGCGAACTCGTAGGCCGCGAAGGCTGCGGCGAATGCCAGGGCGGCCGCGGCCACACATGCGAGGAACAGCGCCGATCCGATGGCCGGGCCCCAGCCGAGGATGGCCGGGTCCAGCGGACAGCCGTGCGCACCGATGCCGATGGCCTGGTTCGCGAGCCAGGCGAGCAGCAGGAGACCAAAGCCGTCGCGGCGGGGCAGCATCGCGCCCTGTCTACCCGCCGCGGCCGCGGGATGCATCCCCGTGCCGCAACCGGGCCTTCCTCCGCGGCGGCGGCCGGTCAGATCAGACGCTGCAGCGAGAGCTCGTTCTTGAGGTAGGCGTAGAAGATCGGTGCCGCGACGAGGCCGGGGATTCCGAACAGCGCCTCCATGATCAGCATGGCGACCAGGATCTCCCAGGCGCGCGCGTGGATCTGTCCGCCCATGACCCGGGCGTTCAGGAAATATTCCAGCTTGTGGATGACCACCAGGAAGGCGAGCGAGGCGACGGCCAGCGCGGGCGAGACGCTCAGGCTCACCAGCACGATGACGGTATTCGAGATCAGATTGCCGATCACGGGCAGAAGCCCCGTGACGAAGGTCACCACCACCATGGTCTTGGTGAACGGAAGCGGGATGCCGAGCCAGGGCACGGCCACCAGCAGGTAGAGAGCGGTGAGCGCGGTGTTCAGGGCCGAGATGCGGACCTGAGCGAACACCACGTTGCGAAAGGCCGCCGCGAGCAGGCGAAGGCGGTTCGTCAGCGCGTGAACGAGCGGCCCCCGCTCGCCGGTGCCGGTCTCGCGGCTGACCGCCACCATGCCGCCGATCACGAGGCCGAACACGATGTGGAACAGGGCGTGCCAGACATCCTGGCCGATGGAGCGCAGCTGGCCGGCATGCTCGCGCAGCCACGTCACGCTCGCCGTCTTGAGCTCGGTCGATTCCTCCGGGAGGAAGCTGAGCGCCCAGGAGGGCAGGGAGGAGCGCGCCGTGTCGATCACCTCGGCCATCTTGCGCAGGAGCAGGGAGAGGTTGTCCGAGCCGCCCGACAGCAGCGCGATGAGGCTGAGAGTTCCCGCTCCGACCGCGGTGACGACGATCGCTGCCAGGAGAGTCACCACGATGACCTTGGCCGTGTGGTGATGCACCAGGGTGATGGAGCGGCGGGGAGCCAGAAGGTGCACGAGCTCGTAGACCAGCAATCCCGCCAGCAGGGATGTGAGCAGGTGGAACCACAGCGTACCCAGCAGGGCGAGGCCGGTCAGGAGCTGGGTTGCGACCTCCAGCCGGGACAGACGGGTCGGGGCGGCTGTGACCGAGGCTGGCTGGTATGGCTTGACGGGATCGAGCATGAGGCCGGCTCAGGCGCTGCAATCTGGCGAAACCGACTGCCGTTTCGGCGTCCGGTCAGGTCTCGCATCTCTGATGCCCGGAGCGCCAGACTGAAAATGATCCACGGGCGCTGCCCGGACGTCGCCCTGCTCATCGACAAGACGGCGGGCGGAAGGGGCGGGGGAGAGCATTGCCGCCAGCATGTATGGCTGCGGGAGCTTCCTTGCCCCCGCAGCCGCCGCTCCAAAGCGCGATCAAGCACGGCGCGCCCGGCCGGAACGGGACCCTCCGCCCGCGGCGGCCGTGAACCTCGGGCGGTCCGGCCCCGGGTCAGGCAGCCTTCTGATTGACCTTGCTTTCCGCCATGGCGGTCAACTTCTTGTCGGTGGCTTTCTCCTCGTCCAGATTCTGCTGCAGCACTTTCGCGCAATCATTGCGGCCAAGCCGTTTCGCCCAGGCGATCAGGGTGCCGTAGCGCGTGATCTCGTAATGCTCGACAGCCTGGGCTTCGGCGAGCAAGGCGGCATCGAGAACCTCCTTGTCCGCGATCTCGCCCGCCGTCGCGTTCGCCTCCTTGATGATGCCGTCGATGGCGGGACAATCGACCGCCTTCGGCTGCTGCCCATGCATCTGGAACACCTGCTCCAAGCGCTTGATCTGGTTCTCGGTCTCGCGCAGATGGGTCTCGAAGCCCTGTTTGAGCTGCGGATCCGTCGCCTTCCCGATCATCTTCGGCAACGCCTTCGTGATCTGATTCTCGGCGTAGTAGATGTCTTGCAACGTATGAACGAACAGGTCGTCCAGCGTCCGGATATCCTTGGTGAACAGACCCATGCTGTCCTCCTTTTATCTTGTTCAACTCGACTCCAAGGCCAAGCTGCAGCGGGCCTTGAGCCTTCGAGACGAGAATGAGGCATTCCGGGCGGAGGTTCCGAACGGCAGCCGGAATCGGATGGCCGCGCAGGACCGTCGGAGGCGGCCCGCTCATGAGGAGCCTCGGATGCTCATGCGACATTCCGACCCGAGACGCCGGATCCGGCGCCGCTTCGCGCGGGCAGCCCTGATTCTCGGACTGGTCTGGCCTGGCCTGCCGGCGCACGGCCAGACGGCTGCTCCGCCCGACACCGCAACCGCCGTCTCTCCGGACGAGCAGGCGGCCTTCGACCGCTGCAAGCAGGATCTCGCCGCGGAGGCCCGGGCGCGGGGCGTCGCTCAGGCGGTGGTCGCGAGCAGCCTTCAGGACCTGTCGCCCGACCCGCAGGTTCTGACCGCGTCCCGCCAGCAGGCCGAGTTCGAGAAGCCGCTCTGGGACTACATCGATGCGGCCGTCACCGAGACGGCAATCGTCGATGGGCGCGCCAAGCTCGGCGAGTGGGAGCCGGTCCTCGCCGCGATCGAGACGGCCTACGGCGTCGACCGCTTCGTCCTGGCGGCGATCTGGGGCATCGAATCGGGATACGGTGCCGTCCTCGACAAGCCGACGAAGGTCAGGCCGGTGATCCGCTCGCTGGCGACGCTGGCCTGCGGCGGCGAGCGCGCGCCCTACTGGCGCGACGAGCTCCTCGCGGCGCTGCAGATCGCCGATCGGGGCGGCATCCCGCTGGATCAACTGACGGGCTCCTGGGCCGGCGCGATGGGCCACACGCAGTTCATGCCGACCACCTATCTGCGCCATGCGGTCGATTTCGACGGGGATGGCCGGCGCGACATCTGGCATTCGGTTCCCGATGCGCTCGCCTCGACGGCGAACGACCTCAAGGCGATGGGCTGGCGCGCCGGGGAGGGCTGGGGCTACGAGGTCGTCCTGCCCGAGGGGTTCGACTACGCGCTGGCCGACGAGGTCACCGAGCGCCCGCTCGCGGCATGGCAGGCCCTGGGCGTGCGCGTGGCGGGCGGGCAGCCGCCCGCGCCGACCCCGACGCCGGCCCGGCTCCTGGTTCCGGCCGGTGCGCGGGGGCCCGCCTTCCTGCTCTTGCCCAACTTCCAGGTGATCCTGCGCTACAACACCGCTTTGTCCTACGCGCTCGCGGTCGCGCATCTCTCCGATCGCCTGCGGGGGGCCGGTTCTCTCGTCCAGCCCTGGCCGCGGGGCGACCATATGCTGAGCCAGGACGAGCGCAGGGACCTGCAGGCCCGCTTGTCGGAGCGCGGCTTCGATGCCGGCGGCATCGACGGCAAGATCGGCCCGAAGACACGCCGGGCCATCCGGGTCTACCAGGCCGCCGCGGGGCTGATCCCGGACGGCTATGCCGACGCGATCCTCCTCGACCGCGTCAGGGCCGGGCGCTGATCCTGCCGGCGGTCGCGTCGGCGCGGCGGCCTCAGGTTCCGCAGAAGGTCCGGTGGACGCGCTCGTGCTCCTCGGGCGGCGCGGCGTAGCGGGCGAAGTCCGGCTGATCCTCGTAGGGCCCAGCCAGCACGGTCAGGAGCTCGGCGAAGGGCGCGAAGTCGTCGCGCTCCACCGCCGCCTCGATCACCGCCTCGATCCGGTGGTTGCGCGGGATATAGGCCGGATTGGCGCGGTCCATGGCCCGACGGCGCTCGTCCGCCGTCTGCGGCTCTGTGGCGAGGCGCTGGCGCCAGCGCGCCGCCCAGGCGTCGTAGACGGTCGGATCGATGAAGAGGTCGCGCACCGGGCCGTCCCGCGCGGGATCCGCCGCCGCAGCCCCGAGGCGCCGGAAGGTGAGCGTGAAGTCCGCACGATTCGCGGCCATGGCGGTCAGAAGGTCGCCCGCCAGCACCACATCGTCGTCGCGGGCCGTGAACAGGCCGAGCTTGCGCCGCAGCCCCGCCTGATAGGCGGCCTGGAAGAGCGGCGCGAAACCCGCAAGGCGCTCCTCGGCCACCCGGATGGCCTCCTCGGTCTCGGCGGCGAGGAGCGGCAGCAGGGTCTCGGCGAGCCGCACGAGGTTCCAGTGCGCGATCATCGGCTGGTTGCCATAGGCGTAGCGCCCGTGCTCGTCGATGGCGCTGAACACGGCGGCGGGGTCGTAGGCGTCCAGGAAGGCGCAGGGGCCGTAATCGATGGTCTCGCCGACCACCGACATGTTGTCGGTGTTCATCACCCCGTGGATGAAGCCGACGCAGAGCCATTGCGCGACGAGCGCGGCCTGTCGGGCGATCACCGCGGAGAGGAGGGCGGCGTAGGGATGCTCCTCTGCGGCGATCTCCGGATAGTGCCGGGCGATGACGTGGTCGGCGAGGCGCTTCACGCCCTCGGCGTCGCCCCGGATCGCGAAGTACTGGAAGGTGCCGACCCGGATGTGGCTGGAGGCGACCCGGGTGAGGATCGCGCCGGGGAGCAGCCGCTCGCGCACCACGCGGTCCCCCGTGGCGACGGCGGCGAGGGCCCGCGTCGTCGGGATGCCGAGGGCCGCCATCGCCTCGCTCACGATGTACTCGCGCAGGACCGGGCCCAGCGCGGCGCGCCCGTCGCCCCGGCGCGAGAACGGCGTCGGGCCGGACCCCTTCAGCTGGATGTCGCGGCGGATGCCGTCACGACCGACCACCTCGCCGAGGAGGATCGCCCGGCCGTCGCCGAGTTGCGGCACGAGATGGCCGAACTGATGGCCCGCATAGGCGGTTGCGATCGGCTCCGCGCCCGCGGGGACGCGGTTGCCGGCGAGAACCGCGAGGCCCTCCGGGCTGGCGAGCCAGTCCGGATCGAGCTGCAGCATCCGCGCGAGGTCCCGGTTCAGCCGGATCAGCCGCGGGGCCGGGACCGGGGTCGGGTCGATCCGGGCGAAGAAGCGCTCCGGCATGCGCGCGTAGCTGTTGTCGAACGGAATGGTCATCGCGGAGCGGGCCTTGGCGGAGGGGTGTCGGAGCATTCTTCAAGTCCATGTGGGGACCGGTTCGCCGCAGACCATGGGGAGACGATCGGGATCCGACCCGCCATGCAGGGATGATACGGCTTCCGGTTGATCCGTTCGGAGACAAGCGGGCGCGGGAATCCCTGTCCCGTGCGGGAGAGGGGTTCCCGCGCGGACTCGCCTCGGAAGGAATCAACCGAAAACCGTATGACACGATGGGGGCGGCATGCGTCCGGAGCAGGTCCTGCGCAGGATCGTCGCCGCTCACCGTAGCGCGTCGCCGTAGCACTCGACATGGGCCGCGAGCCCGAGGCCGTGGGCGCGGACGAGCTGCTCGGCATCCTCGCAGGCGCGGTCGCGCAACGCGCGCAGGATCGCGCGATGCTCGGCATTCGACCTGTCCGCCCGGCCATCCGTCCGGATCGCCGCCCGGCGGATGCCGCGCACATGCATCATCAGCGTGCCGGACATCTCATCGAAAATCCTGCACTGGGCGAGCGCGATGATCGCCTGGTGGAAGCGGATGTTCGCGTCGGAATACGCATCGATGTGCTCCGACGGGGAGCGTTCGAGAAAATCGGAGAAGAGGGTTTCGAGCGATGCGATCTGCTCGTCCGTGGCGCGCTGGCAGGCGAGGCGGGCGGCCATGCCTTCGAGGGCCGCCCAGGCATGGATCATCCCGATGATCTGGCGCTTGGTCTTCCGGACCACGAAGACGCCCCGTCGCGCCTCCGAGCGGACGAAGCCTTCCTGCTCCAGCACCGTGAAGGCCTCCCGCACCGGCGTGCGGCTCACCCCGAGGTCGCGGGCCAGCCGGCGCTCGTCGAGACGGATCTCGCCCGGGCTCCCGTAGATGTCGATCTCGCCGATCGCCGCCTTCAGCGCCTCGTAGACCTGCGTGCGCAGATTCGCCGCGGTGGCGATCGGCGTCACGGTGAATTCGATGGACCTGATCATGTGCGCACCTGACTCGTTCCTCGCCGCGGGCCGGGATCAGGCCCGCCCCTCCGCCGGGTCCGGACCTCACCCGGAATCGAAGGGACCGCGGGCCGATCGTGAGGCTGATCGCCCTCCGATCCGGCCTCTCGCCGCTGGCCCCTTGTGCCCGGCGGATCCTCTGCTTGACATCGCCTGGATCCTGGCATACCACATGCCAACACAACAAGACAAAATACTCACCCGGCCAGCGACTGATGAGGTGCCTGTGTCGGGAATGAGTTTAGGAGGGCCATGCCGAATGACGGGAGCCGCATCTGCACCGAGTTGATCATCCGGACGGATTTTCGGCTGATCGCATGGGAATGGTAATTGATCATGTGGCCGTGCGGGACGGAAGTTCTGCTGGTTATGTAATGGATGCGGACGATGACGGTGGCCATTGATCACGAGCAAGTTGTGAATGCTGTCGGGGATGCGGTCGTCGTGGCCGACGCGGAGGGACGCATCACCGTCTGGAATCCCGCCGCGGAGCGCATCTTCGGGTTCACGAAGGCCGAGGCGATCGGCCGGTCCCTCGACCTGATCACGCCGGAACGCCAGCGCCAGCGGCACTGGGACGGCTACGTCAAGACGATGCAGACCGGCGTGACCAAGTACGGCACCACGCTCCTGCGGGTGCCGGCGCTGCACAAGGACGGGCGGACGATCTCGATCGCGTTCACCGTCGGACTTCTCCACGGAGCGGATGGCCGCGTGACCGGCATCGTGGCCGCCATCCGGGATGAGACGAGCCGCTGGGCCGAGGAAAAGGCCCTGCGCAACAAGATCAGCGAACTCGAAGCATCGCGCTTGGGGTGAGCTGACCCGTGGAGCACGCGCCGTGTCGACCGGCCCGTGTCACCGTTCGAAGGCGGATGAGGCCGCCGATCATCAAAGCGGAGGAGTGTCCTAGATGAGCAAGCCCCTCGAAGGCATCAAGATCATCGATTTCACCCACGTCCAGGCAGGCCCGGCCTGCACCCAGCTGCTGGCGTGGTTCGGCGCGGACGTGATCAAGGTCGAGCGCCCGGGCGCCGGCGACGTCACCCGCACGCAGCTGCGTCACGTCGACGACGCGGATGCGCTCTACTTCACGATGCTGAACAGCAACAAGCGCTCGCTCACCCTCGACACCAAGACCCCGCAGGGCAAGGAAGTTCTCGAGAAGCTGATCCGCGAATCCGACGTCCTCGTGGAGAATTTCGGCCCCGGCGCCCTCGACCGCATGGGCTTCTCCTGGGCGCGCATCAACGAACTCAACCCCGGCATGATCGTGGCCTCGGTGAAGGGCTTCAGCGAAGGCCACCACTACGAGGACCTCAAGGTCTACGAGAACGTGGCGCAGTGCGCGGGCGGCGCGGCCTCGACCACCGGCTTCTGGGACGGCCCGCCGACCGTCAGCGGCGCGGCGCTCGGTGACTCCAACACCGGCATGCACCTCGCCATCGGCATCCTCACGGCGCTCCACCAGCGCAACAAGACCGGCAAGGGCCAGAAGGTCGCCGTCTCGATGCAGGATGCGGTGCTCAACCTCTGCCGGGTCAAGCTGCGCGACCAGCAGCGTCTCGACGCGATCGGCTACCTGGAGGAGTATCCGCAATACCCGCACGGCACCTTCACGGACGTGGTGCCCCGCGGCGGCAATGCGGGCGGCGGCGGCCAGCCGGGCTGGGTGCTGAAGTGCAAGGGCTGGGAAACCGATCCCAACGCCTACATCTACTTCACCATCCAGGGCCATGCCTGGGCCCCGATCTGCCGGGCTCTCGGCAAGGAGGAGTGGATCGACGATCCGGCCTACAACACGCCCCGCGCCCGCCAGGACAAGATCTTCGATATCTTCGCCGTCATCGAGGGCTGGCTCGCCGACAAGACCAAGTACGAGGCGGTGGATATCCTCCGCAAGTACGACATCCCGTGCGCGCCGGTGTTGTCCATGAAGGAGATCGCCGAGGACAAGTCACTGCGCGCGAGCGGCTCGATCGTCGAGGTGCCGCATCCGCAGCTCGGCAAGTACCTGACGGTCGGCAGCCCGATCAAGTTCTCGGACCTCACGATCGACGTGATGCCGTCGCCGCTGCTCGGCGAGCACACCGACGAGGTGCTGCGCGGCCTCGGCTACACCGAACAGCAGATCGAGATGCTGCACCAGGAGCGGGCGGTCTGATAAGGCCCCCCGCGGCCAACACGACGACGGCGCGTCTTCGACGCGCCGTTTTTTCGTTCCCGGAGCGATCGTCCGGACCCGCTCGCGGCTGGGTGCTCTCCCGACGGTCTGCCGCGATGCCGAGCCGCGCGGTCGCGCTGTTCCAGCAGCGTCAGATCCGGGCGGGTGATCAAAGCTCTGCAGGTCGCGAGCGGAACGAGGATGCCCGAGCCGGTGCGCGTGCCGCTTCCCAAGGGCGCCCTGATCGGGGCCTCAATAGAACCTGACCTGCGTGGAAGCCGCCATGCTCCTCATGCTGAGGTGCGAGCGCAGCGAGCCTCGAAGCACCCCGGACCGGTGCTCCCATCCACCGGAGCCTGGGACCACCGTTCAGGGGTGCTTCGAGGGCCGGCTGCCGCCGGCCACCTCAGCATGAGGAGCATGGCGGTTTCCACGGGAGAGAGCGCTCATTCAGCCGGTTTCATCCGCCAGGGTCGGCCCGGCTGGTGGTGAACCGATACCAGCCGGGCCTCGAAGGCCCGTTGATTCCGTTCCTGAATTCGCGATGGGTCGACGGCCCGATGCGTCGGAATCCTCAGCCATGCGGACGCGGGCTCCAGCTGGTCCGGGTTCGAGGTGTCCTGAATCTGCGTCAGCCTGCGGGCTCGGCCAGGAAGAACTCGACGGCCTGCGCGACCACCGCCGGATCATAGGCGTGGGGGCCGTCGTACTCGACATAGGTGAGATCGTAGCCGGCGCGTCGCAGCAGGGCCGCGTGGGTCCGCGCACTGCGGTCGATCGGGATCTGCTCGTCGCGCATGCCGTGGGACAGGAAGATCCGCGGCGCGCCCTGCTGGACCTGTACCGACAGGAATCCCGCCGACGAGACGATCAGGTGGGTCGCGAGGTGCCCGTTCGTGAGCCCGAGGGACAGCGTGTAGCTGCCGCCATCCGAGTGGCCCGCGAAGGCGAGACGGGTGGGGTCGAGGAGGAAGCGGCCCGCGACCGCCGCGAGCGCCGCATCGAGCCGCTCGCGGTCGGGCCCGTTTCCCGCGATGACGATGTCCCAGGTCGGGAACAGCGATTGGGGCGCGAGCAGCAGGAAGCCCCGCGCCTCGGCATGCGCCTCGAGCATCGGCAGGATCTTGGCGGCGCTGCCGCCGCCGCCGTGGAACAGCACCACGAGCGGCGTCGGCCGGCGCGGCGCGACACCTTGCGGCACGACCAGGAGAGCGTCGCGCTCCGGGAACAGGCCGAGGGCGTGACGACCGGGCGGCAGGGGCTCGCGCGTCGGCAGGCGGTGCGCGAAGGCGAGGCAGCCCGCGAGGGCGGAATCGATCACGGGGCTCATCCGATCGGCAGGCGGCGCCGGGCGGGGAGCGCCGAAGCCGCGACGAGAAAGCCCGCCGGCGACGGCCGCCGACGGGGGAGGGCGGCGGGACTGATGTGCCCACTGCGGGATCGAGGGGATCGAGCGGCACCCGGCCCGGTCGGATCCGACACCGCTCTCGATGCCGGATCGTGCCGGATGGTCCGACGAGCGGGTCTGCGCCCCGTCGGACCGGGCTCCGGCCGCCTCACTTCTTCTTGCGGACGGAGCTCTGCGGGTTGAGGCTGCCGATATTGCCGCTCTCGGTGCCGGCCTGCGGGTCGATCACCGCGTTGATGAGCGTCGGCCGGCCCGAATCCATCGCCTCGTTCACCGCGCGGCTGAGCTCGTCGGGCGTGGTCGCGTGGACGCCGACGCCGCCGAAGGCCTCCATCATCCGGTCGTAGCGCGAGTCCTTGACGAACACGGTCGTGCCGGGATCGCGTCCGGTCGGGTCGGTGTCGGTGCCCCGATAGATGCCGTTGTTGTTGAAGATGACGACGCAGACCGGCAGGTTGTAGCGGCAGATGGTCTCGATCTCCATGCCGGAGAAGCCGAAGGCGCTGTCGCCCTCGACGGCGAGCACCGGCTTGCCGGTCTCGATCGCCGCGGCGATCGCGAAGCCCATGCCGATCCCCATCACGCCCCAGGTGCCGACATCGAGGCGCTTGCGCGGCTGGTACATGTCGATGACGGAGCGGGCGAGGTCGAGCGTGTTGGCGCCCTCGTTGACGAGGATCGCGTCCGGCCGCTCCTTGATGACGGTGCGCAGGGCCCCGAGCGCGCTGTGGAAGTCCATCGGCGCGGTGTTCTTGCGCAGCTTGGCGGCCATCTTGGAGAGATTGGCCTCCTTGCGCTCGGCGATCGTCGCCGTCCAGTCGGAGGGCGGGGCCGGCCAGTTCTCGCCCATGCCGTCGAGCAGGGCGGAGACGCAGGAGCCGATATCGCCCACGAGCGGCGCGGCGATCTCGACGTTGCTGTCCATCTCCCGCGGCTCGATGTCGATCTGGATGAACTTCTTGGAGCCCGGCTCGCCCCAGGTCTTGCCCTTGCCGTGCGACAGGAGCCAGTTGAGGCGCGCGCCCACCAGCAGCACCACATCGGCGTCCTTGAGGACGAGGGAGCGCGCTGCACCGGCCGACAGCGGATGCGTGTCGGGCAGGAGGCCCTTGGCCATGCTCATCGGCACGTACGGGATGCCGCTCCTCTCGACGAGGGCGCGGATCGCGTCATCGGCCTGGGCGTAGGCGGCGCCCTTGCCGAGGATGATCAGGGGCCGCTTGGCGCCCTTGAGGAGGCCGAGGGCCCGCTGCACGGCGGCCGGCGCCGGGAGCTGGGCGGGAGCCGGGTCGATGACCTTCACCAGCGACTTGGCGCCGGCCTCCGCATCCATGACCTGCGAGAAGAGCTTCGCCGGCAGATCGAGATAGACGCCGCCCGGACGCCCCGAGACGGCGGCCCGGATCGCGCGCGCCACGCCGATGCCGATATCGGCCGCGTGCAGGACCCGGAAGGCCGCCTTGCACAGGGGCTTGGCGATGGCGAGCTGGTCCATCTCCTCGTAGTCGCCCTGCTGCAGGTCGACGATCTCGCGCTCCGACGAGCCGCTGATCAGGATCATCGGGAAGCAGTTGGTGGTGGCATTGGCGAGCGCCGTGAGGCCGTTCAGGAAGCCCGGTGCGGAGACGGTGAGGCAGATGCCCGGCTTCTTGGTGAGGAAGCCCGCAATGGCAGCCGCGTTGCCGGCATTCTGCTCGTGGCGGAAGGAGATGACCCGCATGCCCTCGGCCTGGGCGAGGCGGCCGAGATCCGTGATCGGGATCCCGGGCACGCCGTAGATCGTGTTGATGCCGTTGAGCTTGAGGGCGTCGATGACGAGATGGAAGCCGTCGGTCAGCTCTCCGTGCCCCTCGGCCTGCCCGCCCTGTGCCGTCACGCTCGACGCGACGGCGCCCGGATCGATGTCGGTGGCCGGCTTGGCCTGCGTCTTGACGATGGTTTCCATCGATATTCCCCTGGTCTTCTCTGCTTGGTTTCTGTCGGGCTGGGCTTGGGTCGGCCCGGCGATGTGTCTCTGGCTTGCGCAAGGCGCGCGTTGGGGCGAGGCGCGGCGCTGGGTCCTCTGGCGCCGTCTCATCGCTCGGAAGATCTGTCGGGCGGTGCCTCACCGAGGCGCCGAACCGGTCGCGGCTGGACCGCCGCCGGTCTCACTCGGGCGATGGGGCGTCGAGGCAGGTCATGAGCGTTCCTCCTGAGGCTGATCGTTGATCGCCCATCCACCGGCCCCCATCCGAGGAGCCGTTGCGGGCGTGCCCGATTTTGTATCGGGTCGACTGTATACCAGAGACAGTGTGCCTCCGCGCCGGTCGGTTTGTCAACGAGGATCCCTGTCCCGAGTGAGGCGCTCCGCGGCGGCCTGTGGGCGGCCGATGCCGGCTTCCGATCGTTTGTGCGAGGATCGTGGCAGGATGAGCAGTCGAACTGCATCTCCGCCGGCTGCGGCACGGATCGACAAGATCCGCCGCGCCATGGCGTAGCTCGACCACCATGGCGAGCAGAAACACTTCTTTACCAAGAAGCTTCCGGCTGTGGCAACGATACACTACCGGCGAGCGGGAAGCGGACTAGGCTGACTGCATGAATCCTGCCGATCTCTCGGCCCCCGGGGCCGACACCATTCATCCCCATCCTCTGACGCTATCGGCCCGGGCGCGTGCCGGCCTGATGCGGCAGCGGGCCTGCATCGTATGGCTGACCGGGCTGTCGGGGGCGGGCAAGTCCACCCTGGCCAATCTGGTCGAGACCCGCCTCGCGGCGGAGGACCGCCATGCCTACATCCTCGATGGCGACAACCTGCGCAGCGGCCTCAACCGAGATCTCGGCTTCTCGGATGCCGATCGCATCGAGAACATGCGCCGCACCGTCGAGGTGGCGCGGCTGATGGCGGATGCGGGGCTGATCGTGATCGTTTCGCTGATCTCGCCCTTCCGGCGCGAGCGTGCGCAGGCGCGGAAAGCGGCTGGGGCGGTGCCCTTCATCGAGGTTCACGTGGACGCGCCGCTGGCGGAGTGCGAGCGGCGGGATCCCAAGGGGCTGTACCGGCGGGCGCGCCGCGGGGAGATCGCCCATTTCACCGGGATCGACTCGCCCTACGAGGCGCCCGACGCGCCAGACCTGCGCCTGGATACGAGCGTGCTCACGCCCGAGCAGGCGGCCGAGCGCCTCATCGGCTACCTTCAGGAGCACGTCCTCGGCCTACCCGACGTCGTCAGCTACAGGCTGATGGCGCATCAGGCGACGGAGGGCGAGCGCGGCTGACATCCGCCGCGCCAGAGCGGTGTCCGAGGAGGCGGGCACCGGTTTGCCGCGGACCATGCACGTGGTCAAACGCCTGGAGCGGCCTCCGCTCCGTCGTGAACGGATCCGCTCGTGCGCCCGCGCCGGACGGAGGGCCGCCGGGCGCGGGGCGGCGGGGCACCCGGGCCGCGCGGCCGAAATGAGGTGAGATCCCAGGAGGCAGAGCCCGGATGTCGGACCTGCCTCCTCTCCAGGATCCAACTCGGCCGATGCACGTTGGGCGTTCGTTTGGAGCGGAGGCCGGCATGTCGTGCGATCGTCCGCGGTTGAGGCTACCGGTCTGTGCCGCGGTCGCTCTTCTCTCGGCCGTGTCAGGCGCATCGGATGCGCAGGAGCGCCCGTCCAGCCTCGACATGACCTGCCGGCAAGCGGCGAGGCTCGTCTCCGCGCGCGGCGCGCTGGTGCTCGGCACAGGCGGCTTCACCTATGATCGCTTCGTGCGGGACCGCAGCTTCTGCGAGCCGACGGAGGTGACCGCCAACGGGTTCGCGCCCACGCGGGACAATCCTGAATGTCTCGTGGGCTATCGCTGCATCGAGCCGGGCCGCGACTGGTTCGGAGACGACGAGTAGCCGGGGCGGTGCCACGAGGGACGTGACGCGAGTTCGACCGAGGTCAGCCCAAGCCGTACAGCCTGAGCCATGGGCTCGGTGGAGGGAGCGGGCGAGCAGGTGGAGATCATCCTGAATTTCCACTTGTTCGCGGCAGCCAATGGGCACGGAATAGTTGCTCCATTCGCTCCCAAAGGGAGTATTGATCATGTGCCGTCAAATGAAGACGCGCGCAGAGATCGAGGCGCTGACCTTGGCCCAGGCGCGCGGCATACCCGGATGTGAGAATATCTTCAGCATCGAGATCGCGCGCCGTCGGCCGGCGCGCACATATCCGGCATTTTGCATATCCATCAATGATGAAGCAACGGAAGAGCATTGCGAGGTTGTGCGAAAGGTTGCTGTCGTGATACGCAAGCTCTACAATACATACGAGGTCTGGGACGAGTGGCTTCAGTAGATGAACAGCCTGCGTTCTTCCTGAGCAACGCTTGTCATTGCCGAAGCGCTCGGCTGGGAGCAGGAGGCTCCAGGCGTGGCCTTCGTCGCTCATGGCGCTGCCAAGCCCGTGGCGGCAGTCGAGCGGGGAGCGTCGCAGGCCGTATTGTATATATTGACCTCCTATTCTCGATCCGAAACGGCAAGGATGATGGTGATGCGAGACAGGAGGATTGCCTCGGTCAGGGTGGCGACAGAGACTTCATGAACCATCGATATTGGCCATACGCCCTTGGTCTACTTTGAAGATTCCTGCGCGACCCGCTGCATCAGCAGCCTGGGCCGTTGGCATCAGGTCGCATGAGCGCATCGAGGATCGGACAATCGGGACGGTCGTCGCCCGGACAGGCGCTGAGCATCCCGCTGAGCGCTCGATCAAGCCGCTCCAGATCCGCGAGCTTCGCGCGCACCTCGGTGAGGTGATGCCGCACGATGGTCTGGACCTCGCTGCAGGTGACCGCCTGCCGGTCCACCAAGCCCAGCATGGCGCCGATGCTCTCGAGCGGAAAGCCGAGCTCCCGGCAGCGACGCACGAAAGTCAGGCGACGGATTGCCTCCGCATCATAGCGGCGGTGTCCGGCCGGCGAGCGGGAGGGCAGCGGAACCAAGCCGATCCGCTCGTAATAGCGGATGGTTTCCAGGTGAACACCCGTGCGGGCCGCCAGCGCGCCAATGGTCAGGCCGTGCACGGATGATTCTGGCATGCCGACGCTTGTCCCGTAACCGCTCCAGGGTCAAGACTGCCTCAAGTTCGCATCGAACGCCATCGCTCGGTTGTCTTTCGTCTGCCTTCGCTTGCGCTGCTTCCGAATGCCGATGATGCGCCATCGGCACACCCTCTGTGGATGAGGATGGCATCATTCGGCAGTTCTCGAGGCGCGAATTGAACCGAATCTTTCAGGTTACAATGATCATGAGCCGATTGTGCGTATCTCTTGCGGCCCTGCATGGTCGGAATCAGCGCATGATCGAAATATAAAAAATGTGTATTGTTCAAAGATGAAGAGGGCTTGAGACGGCGCCGATGAGGGCTGGACGGCGGCATGGCCAAGCTATAACACTCCAGAAATGAAGTATATGCGACCGCCTCGGATTCATATTTAGGCTTCGTTCAGGATGCTTTTGCCAAAAGAAAGCGCACCCTCGAAGCGTGAATCTGCGGCTTCTCATGTGTGAGCGAGCGCAAGAGGCATCATGATTCCTGAAGGCAGGAAGCCGGCTATGCCGGACCAGGGGCCGGCTGCGGCCTTGCCCGTCGATCTGCGCCCTCGTCTGCCCCGGTTCGTGCACGACCACCTCGGCACGCAGCTGCGGGCCGCCTATGCGGCCTTCATCGCCGAGCAGCAGCCGCAGGTGTTGCTCGATTTGATCGCTCGCCTGGAGGTGGCTCTGGCCGAACCGCCGGCGGCCGCGTCCACGTTCCGCGACGACCTGCTGGCAGCTCTACCGGCGTTGCGGGCCTTTGCAGTGTCGCTGACCGCCAACCTGGCCCAAGCTGACGACCTGGTGCAGGAGACGCTGCTGCGGGCCTGGCAGAACCAGCACCGTTTCGAGGCCGGCACGAATCTCAAGGCGTGGCTGTTCACGATCCTGCGCAACCAGTTCTACAGCCATGCCCGCAAGCGCCGGCGCGAGGTCGAGGACAGCGATGGCAGCGCCGCCGGGCAGCTGATCGCCCGACCGGATCAGGAGGACGGTCTCGAGCTGCGCGAGGTCTGGGCGCGGCTGAACGAGCTGCCGCCCGTTCAGCGCGAGGCGCTGTTGCTGATCGCCACCCAGGGCCTGACCTACGAGGCTGCGGCCGATCTGATGGGCTGCCAAGTTGGCACCGTGAAGAGCCGGGTCAATCGCGCCCGCGCCGCCCTGGCCCGGGCTCTGGGCTACGACGGGAGGCTGGGCCGTACCGCCGCTCCGTGACGCCGCGGAGCCTGGGCCCGTGAAGGTCGTGGGGTCGAACTCGAACATCCGGCTGCGAAAGGGATAGCGCCCAACGCCCGGGGTGCCAGACCTCTACTGACTGCCGCCGCTGCTGCCACCGCCGGCCGTGTTGGACCGCGGCTTGTTGTTCTCCTCGGCGTTGCTCGCCGCTCCCGACGAACTCCCGGCCGGGCGGCCCTGCGCCAGCACCGGACCGGCCAGCACGATCAGAGCTGCGGTAAGGGCTGCGACTTTCCTCATGACGATCTCCCATCTTCTGCCACGCCATGCGCCGGCGGGCTTAAGACAGGAGCAACGTTCTCGAAGGCCGAATCGTTCTGCGGCTTGAAGAACCGTGGTACGGTGCCTGGGAGTCGCTTTGGCGCGAGGGGGCCGGAGACCGCCGTCAGCCCGCCCGGCGCGCTGCGGCGGATTGCCCTTCTTCGGGCCGAAGCAATGTAGCCCCAAAGCGTTCTGGCGGCGCCATTGTGTCGGGGGTACGTTCAAGCAGTCGTACCGAACGAACTCAGATCCCTAATCTTAATCCGGCTTGCGTCAACAACAATGGAGCACCGTGGGCCGCAGCAGACCCGCGCGGAAGGTTGCACGCCGTGTTGGAGAGCAAAATATCGTAACGTGTCTTGCGGGTGGCGAGAATGATAACTGTCATGTCGTCGGTGATATCTGCCGGGGCCGCAACTGTTGCGGTTTCGGCTTTAAACCTTGTACATCGCAGGATGTCTGAAGACCTGCATGATACAAGATTCATGCTCTACACGGGCTGCGCGATTGCGGTGCTCGGAATGTTGGGTGCCTATCTGACCTTGCCCGGCTGAGGTTGGCGCCCGTCGACGAGCCGGCGAGCATCCGGGGCAGGCGGCAGGCTGGCGAGGCCGCAACTCCAACCAGGGCGAAGCTGTTCACGGTACCATAAAAGGCGGCCGAAGCCGCCTTTGAACAAAGCTTGCGCGAACGCCTCACACGAAGATGGCTTCGACCTCGACACCGCCCCCATACGCGTCGACCGGGACGTGCGCGAAGTCCATGTAGCCAGCTTCGTGAGCCATGGCCTCCAGCGCCTGTTCGCGTGACCCAGCCTCTCCCACCCACAGGATCGCGCCGGTCCGGACCTGTTTTACCTGAAACAAGCGCATCGTTCCTCCCATGTCGTTGTTGTGCAATACGGAAGTTGGGGGTGTGGCTGACCCGGTTCACACGCTCCAGGCAACGGCCCCCCAATCATCGACTATGACTGTGTCTCCACCGCACCACAAGCCATTCCGATCGGGAGTGGCCATTGCAAGTGCCGGCCCCCGCCGCCGACGAGGAGTCCGGACGTCTCGTGAACGCGCATCCGGACCGGTTCTGTCTTGATCAGACCCGGCAAAAGGATTGCAGATTGCCAAATCAACTTGCGCACAAGGTCAATAATGCCAAGCTAATCTGTGAAAGAATTTGACAGATTATTTCTATTTCAACTAGTCTGTCACTGTCCGCATTTGCCGACAGTGGTCGTAACAAGCACATCAATGAGGAGAAGCGCGCGATGCTGCAGAAGCTTGCGGCTGCTGCCGCTCTTACAACCGCGTTGTCGTCCGTTGCGTTTGCCATGCCAATGGCAGGGTCGCTGATCGGGCACGTCGATAGTCAGGACGTCCAGCCAATGGGCGCTCCGGGAGATATGAGGATTACCAAAACTGCGTCGGGAACGAATGCTGGTCCTGGCACTCCGCTCGATGGAGCCCGCGTGCAATGGAGCGACGTCACCGTCCTCAAGGGCGGCCAGGGTCCGGTGACGGGAACCATTACCTTCATCACCCCCACGGGCACGACGAGCAGCCCCTACAAGGGAACCGTCACGACGGATCCCATGGGCAGGGTCACGGCAACCGGCACGTTCAGGACGACCAAGGGAAGCGGCGACTTCGCTGGGCTCAAGGGCAGGGGAACCTTCTCGGTAGCCTTCAGCTCGCCAACGGACTTCACCGGCCAGTGGCAGGGAGACTTCAAGACGCCCGGGCAGAGAACATCGCGCCGGTGAGGAGGTCCGGCTGCCGTCGGACGCTCGCCCCCGGAACGGCGAGCCGTCGGCAGGTGGCCGAGGTCGCGCGCCGCGGCGGATCCGACTTGCCGAGCCACCGGTCGCTTCACGCCCGCCATGCGCCGCGAGGCACCGGACCTCATTCACCGGACCTCATGGCGTCATCCGACGCGGCGAGCCTGCTCCGTGGAATGAGCGCGAGAAGGATGAGGCGAGATGGAACGACAGGTGCGCAGAAGTGACGACGATCCGCGGACGGCCGAGCAGCCGGATGCCATCCCGATCCTGTCCGTCGCAGAACTGGAAGCCGACCCGCACGGCGTGTTCCGTCACTACCGGCCCCGCATGCCCTTCGTCGCCCATGAGGCGGGCGGCTTCCTCGTTCTCCGCTCGCGGAATGTCGAGCAGCTCATGCGCGACCCCCGTGCTCGAGCGACGGAGACCGCGTATCCGGAGATGCGCGGCATTCACGACGGGGCGCTGTTCGACCTGTTCGAGCATGGCATGCTCACGGCCAATGGCACGGTCCACCGTCGGCGCCGCTCGCCTTTCACACGCACCTTCGCCGCCCGCCTGATCGAGGACCTGCGGCCCCGCATCCGCGCCACGGCGGAGGCTCTCGTCGGGAGCTGGATGGACGAGGGCGAGGTCGATCTCGTCGAGCATTACACGGCGCTGATTCCGGCCAGGACGATCGCCGGCCTTCTGGGCCTGCCGCAAGCGGATATCCCCCACTTCACACGGCTCGCCTACGAGGTCTCCCGCGTGCTGAGCTTCGCGTTCGGGCCGGAGGACATCCCGGACCTTCAGGCTGCGGCCGGGGAGCTGAAGGATTACGTCGCTCGCCTCATCGAGGAGCGGCGTCGGGCACCCGGCGACGACTTCCTGTCCCGCTATCGGGCGGAGGCCGAGGAGGCGAGCGACCTCTCGCCCCTGGAGATCATCGCCCAGATCGTGCAGTTGATCATCGGGGGAACCGATACGACGCGCGTGGCAGGGGCCATGCAGGTGGCGCTTCTCCTGCAGCACCGCGAGCAATGGGAGGCGGTCTGCCGTGATCCCGCCCTGATCCCGCGGGCGGTGACGGAAGCCCTCCGTTTCGAGCCGAGCGCCGCCTCTTCCGCACGCCTCACGCAGGAGGACATCGCACTCGATGGACATGTGCTGCCGGCCGGGGCGGTGATCATTCTCTCGACCATGTCGGCGATGCGCGACGAGCAGGTCTATGCGCGGCCCGACGTCTTCGACATTCACCGCACGGATCACCCACGCCTGCATCCGGTGTTCGGCGGCGGGGCGCATCGCTGCATCGGTGAGGCTTTGGCACGGGCGGAGCTGGAGGAGGGGCTGGCTGTCCTGGCGCGCCACCTTCCGCAGCTGCGCTTGACCGGTGCGATGCCAAAGCTGCAGGGACACAGCGGGATCCGGCGGATCGATCGGATGTGCGTGACCTCTGGCACTCCTCGA